>JAODMH010000188.1 GCA_025465035.1 Microbacteriaceae bacterium
GCCCAGAATGGCACTGATCAGGCTGCCGCTGAATATGAATTTGCGCACGTTGATCTCCCGTGATCGGTAGATTCAACGCTACCCCGTCATGGCGAAAGCTCACAGCCCGGGCGGTCGGACCGGAGTAGGCCCCGAAGAACTGAGAGGATGATGTGCGCACAGCGATCCTCGGAACAGCGCTGCTGCTCGTCGGAATCGCGGCGATCGCGTTCGGGATCCTCACCGTTCCCGAGGCGCTGGCGGTTGGCGAGAGGGTCTGGCCGATCCTGTTGTTCGTCGTCGCAATCACCGTCGTAACGGAGCTCGCCGCCGAGGCCGGACTGTTCAGGTTGATCGCCGAGCAGACCGCTCGCTGGGGTCGTGGCAGGGCCTGGCTGCTCTGGCTGCTCGTGCTCTCGCTCGCCGTGGTCGGGACGATCTTCCTCTCGCTCGACACCACTGCGGTGCTGCTCACCCCCGTCGTGGTGCTGCTTGCGCGACACGTCGGCCTGTCGCCACTTCCGTTCGCGCTGACCACGGTGTGGATGGCCAACACGGCGTCCCTGCTGCTGCCGGTCTCCAACCTCACCAATCTCCTGGCGGAGCACCAGCTCGACGGCGTGGGTCCGCTGCAGTTCGCGACGCTGATGGCGGTGCCAGCGCTCATCGCGATCGTCGTGCCGGCCGGGATCCTGTTCGTCGTCTTTCGCCGTCGCCTCCTCACGCGGTACGAGCCCAATCCCGGGACTGGTGACGACGACAGGGTGCTGCTCGTCGCGAGCGGGGTCACGATCGCCCTGCTCATCCCGCTGCTGGTTTCGGGCCTTCCGGTCTGGATTCCGGCGGTCACCGCCGCCGCCGTGCTCGGCGCATTCTTCCTCGCCAGGCGTCGAGCCGTTCTGCGTTTCGGCCTGCTGCCGTGGCAGCTCGTACTCCTCGCCTCCGGACTGTTTCTCGTCGTGGAGGCGGCGCACGGTCTGGGCCTCGGTACGGCGCTCGCCGCAGTTTCCGGTAGCGGACACGATCCGCTCAGCCTGCTGCGGCTTTCGGCGACCGGTGCACTCGGCGCCAATGCGATCGACAACCTTCCCGCCTATCTCGCGCTCGAGCCGGTCGCCGCTGATCCGGTACGACTGGCCGCCCTCCTCGTCGGTGTCAACGTCGGACCGCTGATCACCCCGTGGGCATCGCTCGCCACGCTCCTCTGGCATGAACGGCTCAAGGCGCTCGGCGTCGAAATCTCCTGGGGGAGGTACAGCCTGCTCGGTCTCGTAGCCGCTCCACTCACGGTGGTCGCCGCCACGATGGCGCTGGCACTCGTGCACCTGGCAACCTGAGCGAAGGCTGCCAAAGAACTGGCAAACTGACCGATCGGACAGACTCTGACCGATCGGTCAATTATCGTCGAGGCATGTCCACTTCTGCCGAAGATCTTCGCGCCATCGCGCTCGCGGAATTCACCACAGCCGGTTACTCGGCCACCTCGCTCCACCGCATCGCCGATCTCGCCGGGCTCTCCAAGTCGAGCGTGCTCTATCACTACGCGTCGAAGGAGACCCTCCTCGAGGCGACCGTCGCCCCGGCGATGCATCGCATGGAAGAGATCCTGGACGCACTCAAGGCGAGCGCGCTCACCCCAGAGGGACGCGCGGCCTTCCTCAGCGAGTTCGTCGACTTCATCCTGCAATACCGCCGCGAGGTCAATATGTTCATCAATCAGGGACCTTCGCTGGTCGATGTCCCCGTGATCGACCAGGCGAACGAGATCGTGCACCGTCTCGCCGATTACTTCGCCGCCAATACCGCCTCGATCGAAGAAAAGATGCGCTTCGGCATCGCGCTCGGCGGGACGGCCTACATGCTGTGCTCACCGGAGTCCATGGCCTTCGAGGCCGACCAGGTCGACGAGATGCGCGCGGCCCTGCTGAAAATCCTGATGGAGCTTCTCGCGCCCGTCACCCCTCCCGTCGCGATCGGAGAATAATCGTGGCCACCCTCCTCTATCGCCTCGGGCGATTCGCCTACCGCCGGTCGTGGACTGTCATCGGCGTCTGGCTTCTTCTGCTTCTCGGAATTCTGGGCGGTGGTGTCGCTCTCGGCGGCCAGACCCAGGAATCCTTCGCGATCCCCGGCACCGAGTCCCAGAACGCGCTCGATCGGCTGGACGCGGTGTTCCCCTCCGTCGCGGGTGCGAGTGCACAGGCGGTAGTGCAGGTTCCGAACGGCGCGTCCGTCGACGACCCGGCCTACAGGGCCGCGATCGAGAGGATGGATGCCGTGATCGGCAAGATCGCGGGCGTCGAGACCGTCGTGTCCCCGTTCTCACCGTACGCGGGCAGTTCGATCAGCGCCGACAAGCAGATGGCTCGCACGCAGATCCAGTTCACCGGAGCATCGACGGATGTCACGGCAGCGACCCTGAAGGAGCTCACGGCAACGGCGTCCATCGGCGAGGGCGCAGGAATGACTGTCGCCTTCGGCGGCCAGGTCTTTTCCAACAACACCTTCGGCATCACCATCACTGAGATCTTCGGCCTTCTCTTCGCCGCGGTCGTGCTGCTCGTGACCTTCGGCTCGCTCATCGCCGCTGGCATGCCGCTGCTGAGCGCGCTCATCGGCGTTGGGATCGTCATGGGCGGCATCACGGCCATCTCGGCGTTCACGACAGTGTCGAGTTCCGCGCCGCTGCTCGCGCTCATGATCGGCCTCGCGGTGGGCATCGACTACTCGCTCTTCATCCTGTCCAGGCATCGAAACCAGCTCGCGGCGGGGGAGGACCCAGAGGAATCAGCGGCAACCGCCGTTGGAACGGCGGGCAGCGCGGTCGTCTTCGCGGGCGTCACTGTCATCATCGCGCTGCTTGGATTGCTCGTCGTCGGCATCCCCTTCCTCAGCGTCATGGGCGTCGGCGCGGCCTTCGCGGTGCTCATCGCCATCGGGGTCGCCACGACCCTCGTGCCCGCCCTCCTCGGTCTGGCGAAGGCGCGGCTCACCCCCAAGCCGGGATCGCGTGCCTACCGCCGGGCCATGGTCCATGACGAGGGCGGCAGGCCGACCATGGGTCTGCGCTGGGTCAAGGGCGTCATGAAGCGTCCCATCCTCGCGACGCTCGCCGTGGTGGCCGTGCTCGGAACGCTTGCCATTCCGGCACTCAGCCTCGATCTCAATCTGCCGGATGGAGCGTCTGAGCCCAAGGGATCCACCCAGCGGCAGGCATACGACATGATCAAGAGCGGTTTCGGTGCCGGTTACAACGGGCCGCTGATCGTCTCCGTCGACATCACGCAGACCACCAACATCCAGCCAGACCTCGCGGCGATCGCCACGAAACTCACGGCACTCGGCGATGTCAGCTACGTGAGCCAGGGGCTTCCGGATGCCGGACTCGACACCGCGATCATCCAGGTGATCCCGTCCAGTGCTCCCGATGCTCAGCAGACCAAGGCCCTCGTGCAGTCCATCCGGGACCTCGCTCCGGCCATCAAGGCACAGTACGACACCCCCATCGCCGTGACCGGGGCCACAGCCGTCGGCATCGATATCTCGAACCGGCTGACCGGCGCGCTCGTGCCATTCGGCGCGATCGTGGTCGGCTTGTCCATCATCCTGCTGATGATGGTGTTCCGATCGGTGCTTGTTCCCCTCAAGGCCGCTCTCGGCTTCCTGCTCTCGGTGGTCGCGTCGTTCGGCGTCGTGGTCGCGATCTTCCAGTGGGGATGGCTCGGCGACCTGCTGAACGTCCAGAATCCTGGGCCGATCCTCAGTTTCATGCCGATCCTCCTCATGGCCGTGCTGTTCGGCCTCGCGATGGACTATGAGGTCTTCCTCGTCTCCGGGATGCGGGAGGAGTTCGTGCGAACCGGCGATGCCAGGCAGTCCGTGGCGAAGGGCTTCGCCAACGGCGCTCGAGTCGTGACCGCGGCCGCTCTGATCATGTTCTTTGTCTTCTTCGCCTTCGTGCCGGAAGGCTCCGGCACGATCAAGCCCATCGCGCTGGGGCTCGCCGTCGGCATCGCGTTCGACGCCTTCCTCGTGCGCATGACCCTGGTGCCCGCCATCATGACCCTGCTCGGCCGCTCGGCCTGGTGGATGCCGAAGTGGCTGAGCAGGCTGCTGCCCAATATGGACATCGAGGGCGAGCACCTTCGCAAACATCGTGAAGCGGTCGTCTGGACGCTCGACCGGCGCGGGGAGGCCATCAGCGCCGATGGACTCTACGCGGGTTCCGCCGAGCACAGCGTCGGACCGATCGACCTGGGCGTCCCCGCCGGCGCGCTGGTGCTCGCGAGCGGCGACGCCGGTGATCGCAGGCTTGCCGCCGCGACGCTCGCCGGCCGTCTCGAACCGCTCTCCGGCCGCCTGCAGGTTGCCGGTCATCCGCTGCCCTCCGAATCCGGCAGGGTCGCACGCCTCGTCGCGATGGCGGATGTCGGCGGTCTGGAACGGGCGGAGACCTCGGTCACCCTCGGAGAACTTCTCGAGGAACGCCTGCGCCTGACCCAGCCGTGGTACCGGATCTGGCGCGGGCGACACCGCGTGCAGCGCTGGGTCGCCAGAATCAACTCGGTTCTCGCCGAGGTCGCGCCATCCGGCGCGATCATGGTGCACGCTGGTTCGACGCTCAACGAGCTGCCACAGCGTGAGCGGGCGATCGCGCTCGCCGCTATCGCGCTCGCGGAAGGCACGCCGGTCGTCGTACTCAACCAGCTCGACACCTTCGCGAGGGCGGATGACGAGACCGCCTTCCTCAGCGCGATCTGCCGTCTCGCACCGGCCACCACCACGCTCGTGATCGGCACTCCGGTCGCGGTCAGGTCTGCACCCGCGGTGGCCAGCGGCAGCCGCCCGATCGCCGCTATCGATTTCGCCTCGCTCGACGCAAGAGGAGTACTCCAGTGAGCCAGTCCAGCATGCCCGCCGCCCGCACGAAGTGGTTGCGCCGTGGCGCGATCGCCGCCGTGGTCTTCGTACCACTCGCCTTCGCCGGCCTCTCCATCGGAGCGCTTGCACAGGCTGGTACCGCGGTCAACCGCATCCCAGCTGCCATCGTGAACAGCGACCAACTCGTCTACCAGACGGCGGCCGACGGCACGAAGACCCCGGTCTTCGCAGGGCGACAGTTGGTGACAGAACTCACCGGCGGGAGCAAGGGCTTCAACTGGACGATCACGAATAAGGCGGACGCCGACAAGGCCCTTGCCAATGGCACCGTCGACGCGATTCTCACCGTGCCCAAGGACTTCTCATCATCGATCCTGTCGCTCACCTCTTCTCACCCGAAACAGGCCGACCTCGCCATCCATACGGATGACGCGCACAGCTACCTGACCGGCGCGGTCGCGCAGGCGGTCGGCGACGGCATGGTCAACACCTTCGGCACGACCATCACGGAGCAGTACATCTCGGGCATCTACGCCAGCGTCGGCCAGCTGGGCAGCTCGCTCAGCACCGCCGCGAGCGGCGCGGACGGTCTGGCAGGCGGAGCCACCAACCTGAGCGGAGGACTGACGACCCTCTCGAGCGGCGCTGCCTCGGCTTCCTCGGGGGCGGCATCGCTCTCCGCGGGTGTGACGAAGTACACCGGCGGGGTAGACGCGCTGAGCGGCGGCCTGTCGACGCTCACCGGCGCGGCAGCCAACCTGAGTCCGCTGAGCCAGGGGGTCGCGGGGTATGCGGCCGGAATCGCGGACCTGAGTTCGCAACTCGCCGCGGCCAACACCGACCTCCAGAATGGCGTGTCGGGCGCCGCCGCCCGCATCGCGACGATCAGCGGCGAACTGACGGCGGCCACCGGGCAGTTGAGTCCCCTCGTCGCGCAGAATGTACAGCTCTCATCCGGCGTCGCCACCGGCGTCTCGCAAAGCGCATCGGGCGCGGCGCAACTCGCGGGAGGGTCCGCATCCCTGCGCTCCGGCGCGAGTTCGTTGGCCAGCGGAGTCGGCGGGCTTTCCACGGGGGCTGCTTCCGCGGCATCCGGTGCCTCGCAGCTCGCGTCTGGAGCCGGCAGTCTCGCCTCCGGCCTGAAGTCCGGGGCCGCCCAGCTGCCGACGACCGATGCCGCAGCGAGCGCGAAGTCCGCGAAGATCGCGGCCGACCCAGTGGGACTCACCGTCACCCGCGACAACCAGATCTCGAACATCGGCCAGGTCATCGCGACGTTCTTCGTGCCGCTCGGCCTCTGGGTCGGCGCCCTCGCGACGTTCCTCGTGTTGCGGCCGATCACCCGCCGTGTCCTCGCCTCGACGGCGGCGAACGGCCGTCTCGTCGCCTCAACGCTCGTTCGGGCTGGTGCGGTCACGGGCCTGCAGGCCCTCCTGCTCGTGGCACTGCTGCATCTCGGCGTCGGCGTGCCATGGTCATCGTTGCCGGCGACGCTCGGCTTCTCGCTCGTCATGGCGCTTGCGTTCACCGCATTCCACTACCTGCTGACGATCGGACTCGGTCGGGCGGGGCTCGTCGTCTCGCTCTTCCTGCTCGCCATCCAGGTCACCTCGACGGGCGGCCTCTATCCTGTGCAGCTTCTTGCCACGCCGTTCCAGTGGATCAGTCCCTTGCTGCCGCTGACCTACGGGGTTCAGGGCATGCAGGGAATCATCGCGGGAGGTGACGCCGGGCCGGCCGTGATCGCGGCGCTGACCCTGCTCGCCTTCGGCGTCGGCAGCGTGCTGGTTGCGACGCTCGCCATCCGCAGGACGCGTCGCGCGCAGGCGCTCGGGCTCACCCTCCCCTCATCCGTGCGGGCGCCTCGGATCGGAGCACAGGGCGCCTGACGGCGCCGGCGGAGCCCGCTAGGAGTTGCGGCGGATCGAGGTGATCGCCCGCCGGGAGGCTCGACGGAGGATGCCGGGATAGCTGGCCGCCGAGCCGATCGATGGCTCGGTACCACGGGCCGCTCCGAGCTTGTCCCGCGCGAAGTCCAGGGTCTCGCGCAGGAGGTCGAGTCGTTGCTGCTCGGTCTTCGCCTTGCGGGTGTTCACTTCGGCGATGACGCTGCCGGTCCACTTCTGGGCGACGAGGTACTCGAGCACCTCGGCGACGGGCTCCGTTCCGCGGCCGGGGAGAAGGTGCTCGTCGAAGATCTGGCCGTCATCCTGTGATCCGGATCCGTCACAGAGGTGCACGTGACGGAGTTTCGGCCCCATGGCCATGGCGAGTTCGAGCGAATCGCGGCCGGAGAGCGAGGCGTGGGAGAAGTCGAGGGTCATGGCATCGCAGTCCATGAGTGTCGGGTCGTAGCCGGGAGAGTATGCCTTGAGGCTCTTGCCCTTTACCTTCCACGGAAACATGTTTTCGACCGCGATCTCGACTCCGTAACTGCCGGCGGTCTCGCGAACGATGCGCAGGAAGTTGTCGGCGTAGGTGGCCTGCCAGCGGAACGGCGGGTGCACGACGACGGATGTCGCTCCGACGGCGCTAGCCAGCTCGGCCGACTTCTCGAGCTTCACCTGTGGGTCGCGGCCCCAGACGAAGTGGGTGAGAAGCAGGACGGGGGCATGGATCGAGAGGATGGGCATCTCGTATTGCTCGGCGAGGGCGAGCAGCGCATCCGCATCCTGGGTGACCTCGTCGTTGCTGACCATGATTTCGACGCCGTCGTATCCGGCCAGCTTGGCGAGCCGAAAAGTGTGCTCTGTAGCCAGGGGATAGGCGCAGGAGGTGCTCATGCCGACTCTGATCATCACGTTGAGTTTAGGTGCAGTTCGCTGAATACCAGATGTCTAGATCCAGTCGTTCCTCTTAAAACTGAGGTACAGAACGATGGATGCCCCAACGATCAGACCGACCGACAGCCACACACCCCAGACGGTGCCGAAACCGGCGAAAGCGAGGTTCTGGCCGAAGAAGCCGGTGATCGCCGTCGGCACCGCGATGATGGCGGCCCAGCTCGTGACCTTCTTCATGATCAGGTTCATGCGGTTGCCCTGGATGCTGAGGTTGGTCTCCAGGATCGTCGAGACGAGATCGCGCAGCGATTCCGTCCACTCGGTTGCCCGCAGTACGTGGTCGTAGACGTCCTGGAAGTACGGCTCCATCTCGGAGTCGATCGCATTCAGGTCGCGGCGAAGCACCGTGTTCACGACCTCCCGCATCGGGAGCACGACGCGCCGGAGCTCGACGAGCGACTTGCGGAACTCGAATGAGCGTCGCTGCACCTCCTTGTCCCGCGGCCGGTCGTCGAAGAGGGCGTCCTCGAGCGACTCCATGGCGGTGTCGAGCTGCTGGACCGTCTCGAAATATCCGTCGACGATCTCATCGAGCAACCCCCAGAGGAGGAAGGCGACACCGTGCTTCGCCAGGTCGGAGTCCCTGTCCCAGCGAGCGACTACCTGGTTCATGTCGAACTCCGGCCCGTGCACCGTGATGAGCGCATGAGCCGTGATGAAGGCCTTCACCTCCGTCCTGCTGAGCTCGCCGGTCTCTTCATTGAGGGTCACCGCATAGGCGGCGAGGAAGAGGTGGCTGTCGTAACGATCGAGCTTCGGCCGCTGGTGATCGTGCACGGCGTCCTCGACGGCGAGCCGGTGCAGGCCCAACTCCTCCTCGATCACGGCCAGGTCGGCTTCGGTCGGCGACACGAAGTCTGCCCACACCGTGCACCCGTCCTCCACGATGTGATCGGAAATGTCTTCGACCGGAAAGGCCTTGGTCTTCAGCGTGCCGTGCTTGTAGAGCCGGGTAGTCACCATGCGGGCAATGCTAGTTCCCGCCCGGCTGGTAACGTGGTGAGTGCTTACCGTAGGTGCGCAGCATCATGACAACGGAGTAAGCAAGTCTCATGAACGGCACAGTGACTCCCACGACCAGCGGCACCTACGACTTCGTCGTCGTCTCCAATCGCCTGCCTGTCGACCGGGTGTTCGAGCCGGACGGGTCGGCCAGCTGGACCCGTTCGCCCGGTGGCCTGGTGACCGCACTCGAACCAGTCATGCGCCAGAACGAAGGCGCGTGGATCGGATGGGGTGGGCAGCCGGATCTCGAGTTCGAGCCGTTCGACAGCGGCGGCATCCGCGTCATTCCCGTCGTCTTGAGCGACGACGATATCGGGAACTATTACGAGGGCTTCTCGAACGACACCCTCTGGCCGCTGTATCACGACGTGATCGCGCCGCCGAGTTTCCATCGGGAATGGTGGGACAGCTATGTCGAGGTCAACCAGAGATTCGCGGACGCCGCGGCAGCGGCCAGCGCCCCAGGAGCGGTCGTGTGGGTGCAGGACTATCAGCTTCAGTTGGTGCCGAAGCTGCTTCGTGAGCTGCGTCCCGATCTCACCATCGGATTCTTCAACCATATTCCCTTTCCGCCATATGGCATCTACTCGCAGCTGCCGTGGCGCACCCAGATCGTCGAGGGCCTGCTCGGCGCCGATGTCATCGGCTTCCAGCGGGTGGCAGACGCGAGCAACTTCCAGCGCGCAGTCCGGCGCCTGAAGGGATACGTGACCAAGGGATCCCAGGTCGAGGTCCCCCTCATCGACAGGTCACCCGGCGTGCGGGTGTTCGGCGAGATCAAGCGCCAGGGTTCGTTTCGTACCGTCGTCGCCCGTGCCTTCCCCATCTCGATCGACGCGTCCAGCTTCGAGGCGCTCGCCCGAACGCCCGCGATTCAGGAGCGTGCCCACCAGATCCGGGAAGAACTCGGCAATCCGAAGACCATCATGCTCGGCGTCGACCGCCTCGACTACACGAAGGGCATCGGACACAGGCTGAAGGCCTACGGGGAGCTGCTCGCCGAGGGCAGACTGAGTTCTGAGGACGTCACCCTCGTGCAGGTGGCCAATCCCAGCCGCGAACGCGTGCAGGCATATATGGCGCTCCGCGACGAGATCGAGCTCACCGTCGGCCGGATCAACGGCGACTACGGCACGATCGCACACGTGCCGATCAGCTACCAGCACCACGGCTTTCCACGGGAGGAGATGGTTGCGCTCTACCTCGCCGCGGATGTCATGCTCGTCACCGCCCTGCGCGACGGGATGAACCTGGTCGCCAAGGAGTACGTCGCCTGCCGTTTCGACGAGGACGGTGTGCTCGTGCTGAGCGAATTCGCCGGCGCCTCGGATGAGCTGAAGCGCGCACTGCTCATCAATCCGCACGACATCGACGGTCTCAAGGAGACGATCCTGCAGGCCGTCTCGATGCCGAAGCGCGACCGAGCCGCTCGAATGCGCTCGCTGCGTAAGCGCGTCATCGAACACGATGTCTCGCGCTGGTCGGCGGACTTTCTCAAGGTGCTCGAGAGTCGGGCCCACCACGGGTCGCCAGGACATCCGCTCTGATGGTCGACGTCGACACACCCCCGAACTTCTCCCGCCTGCCAGAACCGTTCATCGGTGCGCTCCGCGAGCTGGCCCGCACCCGACGTCTCCTGGTCGCGCTCGATTTCGACGGAACGCTGGCCCCGGAGGTGGATGACCCCGAGCAGGCCCGCGCGCTGCCGGAGGCCAGGGCGGCCGTGCTCCGCCTCCTCGCGATGCCGAACACTCGGGTCGCCCTGGTCTCAGGACGCGCGCTCAGCAGCCTCATCCAGGTCGCGGATCTGCCAGACAATGTGCTGCTCGTCGGCTCGCACGGCATCGAACTGCGACTCGATTCGCCCGACGATCAGCTTTCCCTCGACACTGCGGAGTTCACTCGCGTCGGCCTGCTCGGTGAGGTGCTCGGCGAGGTCGCCGACTCCTTCGATCAGGTCTGGCTCGAGCCGAAGCCGGCCGGCTTCGCCCTTCACACGCGCCTCGCCACCGAGCACAACAGTCGCATCGCCCACCTTGTGGCCCGCAGCGAGACCGCCGCCGAGCTCGACAATCTCACCGTGCGCAGCGGCAAGAACGTGCTCGAGTTCTCGGTGCGCTCGACGACCAAGGGCGAGGCAGTCGAGCACCTGCGTAAGTACACCGGGGCGACCGCGGTGTTCTATGCCGGCGACGATGTCACAGACGAGGACGCCTTCGCGGCACTCGGCGCAGACGATGTCGGTCTCAAGAGCGGCGATGGCTCGACGCTCGCGAATTTCCGCGTCGGCGGCCCCATCGACGTCGCCCGTGCGCTCAACCTACTGGCCGACCTGCGCGAGGGCGACGTACACGAGCAGTAGGCACTCAAAACGCAGGAGATCCGACGGAAAGCGCCCGCACGGCATCCATTTCGCCTCCTACGTGATCGAAGTCCTGCGTTTTCGGTGACAGGGCCGGGCGGATTTTCGACATGCGCGGAAGTTCTACACTCGTTACATGCCGGAAACAGTGGATTGGAAGCCGCGCTCGCGCGTCGTCACCGATGGGATCGAAGCCACCACCTCCCGTGGGATGCTGCGCGCCGTCGGCATGGGTGACGCTGACTGGGAGAAGCCGCAGATCGGCATCGCGAGTTCGTGGAACGAGATCACGCCGTGCAACCTCTCCCTCGACCGTCTCGCCCAGGCCTCCAAGGAGGGCGTGCACTCCGGCGGCGGCTACCCGCTGCAGTTCGGCACCATCTCCGTCTCGGACGGCATCTCGATGGGTCACGAGGGCATGCATTTCTCGCTGGTCAGCCGTGAGGTCATCGCCGACTCGGTCGAGGTCGTCATGCAGGCCGAACGCCTCGACGGCTCCGTGCTGCTGGCCGGATGCGACAAGTCCCTCCCCGGCATGTTGATGGCCGCCGCGCGACTCGATCTCGCATCGGTCTTCCTCTACGCCGGTTCCATCGCGCCGGGCTGGGTCAAGCTCTCCGACGGCACCGAGAAGGAGATCACGATCATCGACTCCTTCGAGGCGGTCGGCGGTTTGAAGGCCGGCACGATGAGTGCAGAGGACGCCCACCGCATCGAGTGTGCCTTTGCGCCCGGCGAGGGTGCCTGTGGCGGCATGTACACCGCCAACACGATGGCGAGCGTCGCGGAAGCCCTCGGAATGAGCCTGCCTGGTTCGACCAGCCCGGCCTCGGCCGACCGCCGCCGCGACTACTTCGCGCATCGCAGCGGCGAGGCAGTCGTCAACATGCTGAGACTCGGCATCACGACCCGCGACATCCTGACCAAGGACGCTTTCGAGAACGCGATCACCGTGGCGATGGCGCTCGGTGGGTCGACCAACGTGGTGCTGCATCTGCTCGCGATCGCCCACGAGGCAGAGGTCGAGTTGACGATCGACGACTTCAACCGCATCGGCGATAAGGTTCCTCACCTCGCGGACATGAAACCTTTCGGGCGGTTCGTGATGGCGGACATGGACCGCCACGGCGGCATCCCGGTTCTGATGAAGGCGCTCCTGGATGCGGGGCTCCTGCACGGCGACGCGCTCACGGTCACCGGCAAGACCCTCGCCGAGAACCTCGCCGACCTCAATCCGGACGACCTGGACGGCACCGTGTTGCGTACGCTCGACAACCCGATCCACAAGACCGGCGGTCTCACCGTGCTCAAGGGCTCGCTCGCGCCGGAGGGCGCCGTCGTCAAGACGGCCGGTTTCGATGCCGACCTATTCGAAGGCCCCGCACGGGTATTCGAACGCGAGCGTGAGGCCATGGATGCCCTCACCGCTGGAGGGATCGCGAAGGGCGACATCGTCGTCATCCGCTACGAGGGCCCGAAGGGCGGTCCCGGGATGCGGGAGATGCTCGCCATCACCGCGGCCATCAAGGGTGCGGGCCTCGGCAAGGATGTACTACTGTTGACGGACGGCAGGTTCTCAGGCGGCACAACCGGACTGTGTATCGGCCACATAGCACCCGAAGCAGTGGACGCAGGTCCGATTGCCTTCGTGCGCGATGGTGATCTAATACGGGTCGATATCGCAGCTCGCTCCCTCGACCTACTGGTCGAGCCG
>JAODMH010000199.1 GCA_025465035.1 Microbacteriaceae bacterium
GAAAGAAACCCGACAGCTATTCAGGCCGTCGAGGCGCCAATGATCATGATGGTGGGGCGGACGGGACTTGAACCCGTGACCGACGGATTATGAGTCCGCTGCTCTAACCAGCTGAGCTACCGCCCCGCGGGCCCGAGAGCTCAGGACACCGGCTCGTCGAGCGACGCATCGGTGACAGGATCTGTCACCGATTCACCACGATACAGGCTCTCAAAGGTCGTCAGCGTGCGCTGGATGTCGTGGGCCGCGATGTATCTGAGGCTGGTCTTCTTCATCTTCAGGAGGTCGGCATCCGACTGACTGAGAACCTGCGTCAGCTTGGCCGCGAGGTCGGCGGAACTGCCGGGCTCGAAGAGGTAGCCGTTCTCGCCGTCGTGCACGAGGTGCGGCAGCGCCATGGCGTTCGCCGCGACGACAGGCAGTGCGGATGCCATGGCCTCCATGGTCGCGATGCTCTGCAGTTCGGCGATCGACGGCATTGCGAACACCGTGGCGCGGGTGAGCGCGGCGCGCAGCTCTTCGACGGTGACATATCCGGTGAAGGTGACTCGATCGGCGATGCCCAACTGCTTCGCCAGGTTCTTGAGCTGGTTCATCTGATCACCGCCGCCCACGATGTCGAGCTTCGTGTCGAGGGCGGGATCCATGGCGGCAACGGCATTGAGCAGCACATCGATGTGCTTCTCACCGGACACACGACCGACGAAGAGGACGCGGTTCTCGGTGCGGTTCTCGAAGCTGGGCGTGTATTGGGCGGCATCGATGCCACAGGAGATCGCATGCACATGCGTGAGGTTGGTCTCGCCCTCGAGGTAGTCTGCGGCCTTGCGACTCGGGGCGGTGACCGCCTCGCAATACGCGAAGGTGGATGACGCGTCCTTCCAGGCCATGCGGATCGCCTGCTTGCGGAGGAACTGGGGAAGACGCGTGTGGTCGATCAGGTTCTCTGGCATGAAATGGTTGGTGGCGATGATGCGGATGCCTCGCTTGGCGGCCTGGCGCGCCAGCCCCCTGCCGACCACGATGTGGGACTGAACGTGGACGACATCCGGCTTCACCAGGTCGAGGATGCGTGCGGCGTGCGCCTGGCTGCGCCAGGGCAACACGAACCTCAGCCAGTCGTGCGGATACCAGCGCCACGAGTAGACACGGTGGACCGTGAAGCTGGCGCCGTCGTGTTCCTCGATGAAGGCGCCGTATTTGCCGTTGACCGACGGAGCCTCGACGTGCACCTGGTGCCCACGTTCGGTGAGACCAGCAGACAGCCGAGAGATGAAGTTGGCCGCCCCGTTGACGTCGGGCGGGAAGGTATCTGCCCCCATCAGGATCGTGAGGGGCTTCTTGTCGGAAGTGCTATGCGGGGAATCGGACAAATTCTTAGGCATCCCTTGCGGTAGGAAGCAGAGCCAATAGCTTACTGCTGCACTTCTGGTTGACGTCGGGACAGCTGAACCACGCCATAGATCGCAAGCGCACCGGAAACGGCAAACGCGACCACGGCATACCACGGAGCACCGGCGGCCTCCTGGAGCACGACGATCCCGATGGTGACGGCGACCATCGGGTCGATCACTGTCAGCCCGGCGATGACGAGGTCTGGAGGACCGGACGAGTACGCGGTCTGCACGAAGTAGCCGCCCAGAATCGTTGCGACAAGCAGCGCGAGCACGCAGAACAGGGTCAGCCACTCGAACCCGTGCGTCTGGGATGCACCGATCACCAGAGTCTTCACCCGGTCGATGACCACCTTGGCCAGGGTCGCCACGAAGCCGTAGAGCACGCCAGCCCCGACGATGTAGATGAAAGCCTTGAAGCGGTTGCGGAGCAAGGCGAAGACGAAACCGAAGGCGACCGTGATGACGCCGAGCAGAATGAGGATGGTCACCAGCTCGCCTTCCGAGATCTCCTTCGACTGTGCGAATATCGTCGCGAACGTGACGAAGAGCCCGACGCCGGCAACGCAGAAGATGATGGGTCGGATCGTGTCCATACCGAGCCTCGTCTTCGTGACCCGCGCATTGACCATCGCGGTGATGATCAGGGCGATGGCGCCGAGCGGTTGCACCACGATGAGTGGCGCGAGCACGAGGGCGAAGAGTTGGAAGACCACCGCAAGGCCGAGCATGAGGGTTCCAAGCACCCACGAGGGGCGTCGCAGCAGGGCAAACAACTGGCCCAGGCTGAGCCCGGTGGATCCCTGACGCTCAGTGACACTGTCGACCTTGACGACGCCGCGATGTTGGAACTGAGCACCGAAGGCGAGAAACACGGCCCCCACGAGCGCGATCGGGATGCCGAGCGCCTGGTTGGGGGTGAGAGTTGTTATCTGGACGGAGACAGCACTCAGGTCAGGCGGCACTCCACGACTTTACCCGCTGACGCTCCGATATTCTTGGCGAATGGCCGTTCTCCCGATTCGAATCACGGGCAATCCCGTGCTCCACACCCGTGCCGCAGAGGTCACCGACTTCGGCACCGAACTCGCGACTCTCGTCGCCGATATGTACGAGACGATGGAGGCCGCCCCCGGAGTCGGACTCGCCGCGCCGCAGGTGGGCGTCTCACGGCGGCTCTTCGTCTTCAACTGGACCGATGACGAGGAGAGGCTCTGGCGCGGCGTCGCCATCAACCCGGAACTGTGGGTCAGCCCGACGCCGACCGGAGAAGCGGATGAGCAGAGCGAGTCGGAGGGCTGCCTCTCGATTCCCGGTGAACGCTTTCCATTACGCCGGGCCGAGCTCGCCATCCTGCGCGGCGTCGACCTGCATCAGACGCCCTTTGAGATCACCGCGGAAGGCTGGCTGGCCCGCATCTTCCAGCACGAGTTCGATCACCTCGATGGGGTTCTCTATGTCGACCGTCTTGAGCACAAGCACGCGAGGGCGGCCGACAAGGCGATCCGCAAGAACGGCTGGGGCGTTCCTGATCTGAGTTGGACGCCGGGAGTGGACGACCTCGAGGCCTGAAAACGCGCAGCGCCTCAGGCGTCCAGGTTGACGCCGTGCACTCCATTGTCGTAGCGGAGCGACGGAAAGACCGCGGAGACGGAGAATCCGACTCCGGGAAGCAGGTGGGCGTTGAACACTCCGCGGAACAGCGACGCGCGCTCGCGCATCTCGGTCATCCCGGGCCCGACGACGACCTCGGTGAGTGCGTTCAGGTCGTCGCGAAACGTGTAGGTGCGCTTCTGGGCGACCTCGTTGGGGTCGAGCCCCTGACGACGTGCCGCTGAGCGCACGCCGTCGTCGTCGACGACAAGCTGCAGGCCCTCCTCGGTCCAGGTGGTCGATACCTTGACCTCGGTGCCCGTGCCACCGTATTTGAGGGCGTTGGTGAGCGCCTCCTGCAGGATGCGGAAGATCGCCACTCGTGCACCCTCCTGCAGGTCGAAGGGCTGGCCGGTCTCGACGGAGGTGATATCGAGCCCGGCATCGCGCATGACCCTGAACAGCTCATCCGTGGTGTTGAGCTGTGGCTGCACGGTCCCATTCGACCTTCCGTCTCCGACGACCGTCATCACCCGGCGGAGGTCGGCAAGAGTCGCGCGGGCGGTCTCGGCGATCACGGCGGCCGAGCGCGCGACGGCGCCGGGTTCCGTCTCGGCAACGTAGCCGGCGCCATCCGCCTGGCTGATGATCACGGAGACCGAGTGGACCGCGACCTCGTGGAGTTCCCGCACGATGCGCAGACGACTTCGTTCCTCCTGCAGTGCGACCTCGAGGTCCAGTTGCTCACGCTCGGCGTCGACCCTGGCGAAGTATTGCGCTCGGCGAGCACGAGCCGCACGTAGCCAGAGGACGAGAAACACGATGGTCAGGACGAGGAAGAGGGCGGATGCCCCTGCCAATGCAATCGCGAGGGCCTGGGAATTCGCTTCCAGCCAGGCGTTCACGTGTCTCCCTCCGGGCGGAGACGGTCGGCCGCTGCCCAGAGATGAGAGTATCGCGAACCGGCGGCCCATGCAGGACCACCGGTTCGCGGGTGGTTACTTGACCGGGGGCTGCGGATACGCGTTCGCGCGCAGCACCTCGAGTCGGGCGCGGTACTCCTTCTCGTCGATGTCACCCTGGGCGAATCGCTCCGCGAGGCTGGACTCCGCGGAACGTGCCGCGCTTCCCCAGCCGCCGTAACCGCCGTAACCGGGGTGGCCTTGGCCGCCCCAGCCTCCACGACGCCAGCGGCGCCCGGCGAGCCGGAAGATCAGAATGAACAGGCCGATCCAGAACAGCGGAATCAGGAGGAACAGGAAGCCGAAGCCGCCGGCCCATGGGCCGCCCCAGTGAGTCGCAAGTCCGGCGAGTGCGAGTGTCGAAAACACGATGAATCCATTTCTGTTGTGGGTTCCGGCGGAACCGCTAGAACCAGACTCGTCGTACCGTCCCTTCAGCGAATCTGCCCGCCGGATGCTTGTGCCTACTACCCTGGGAGCAGTGCGTCCGCCGGGACTACTCCTGATAGCCCGCCCGCACGAGGCCGGTCTCGTAGGCCACCACGACGAG
This sequence comes from Microbacteriaceae bacterium, assembly GCA_025465035.1. Taxonomy (GTDB): domain Bacteria; phylum Actinomycetota; class Actinomycetes; order Actinomycetales; family Microbacteriaceae; genus Lacisediminihabitans. Next base: position 4,500 of record JAODMH010000199.1, read on the forward strand.
CTGCACACGATCGCGTGCCGTCAACTTGGACATGATCCTCGACACGTGGGTCTTGGCGGTCAACGGGCTCAGGAAGAGCCTGCGCCCGATCTCGTCGTTGGTGAGCCCGAGACCGACAAGGGCCAGGACCTCGCGCTCGCGTTCGGTGAGCACCCGCAGCTGCGAGGTATCTGGCGCCTCGTGAAGCGTGCCGGCGACGCGTTCCAGCAATCGCTTCGTGACGCCGGGTGAGAGCAGGGCGTCGCCTCCCGCGACCACCCGTACGGCGCGGATCAGTTCCACCGGCTCGGTGTCTTTGACGAGAAATCCGCTGGCCCCCGCCTTGATGGCGTGCGCGACGTATTCGTCCAGTTCGAAGGTCGTGACAATGACGATGTGAGTGCCGGACAGCGCGGGATTCGCCGCGATCTGCTCGGTGGCCCAGAGCCCGTCGCCATCGGGCATGCGGATGTCCATGAGCACGACGTCCGGTTTCTCCTTGGTGACCATGGCCACGGCATCCGCTCCGGTTCCCGCCTCCCCGACGATCTCGAGGTCGGGCTCAGCCTCGAGCAGCGACCGGAATCCGGCTCGGATGAGCTGCTGGTCGTCGGCTATCGCGACGCGGATCATTCCGGTGTCCCCTCGGTGTGCCTGGGTATGCGCGCGGTCACGCGAAAACCGCGATACGGCAGCGGGCCTGCCTGCAACGTGCCGCCGAGCAGTTCGGCACGCTCGTGCATGCCGAGCAGGCCGCGCCCGCCCGACTCCTTCTTCGACGATTGCTGGACCGCGCCAACGCCGTCGTCGGTGATCGTGAGGACGTAGACGCGGGGCTCTTCGCGGAGGAAAACGCTCGCCTTCGTCGCGTTGGCGTGCCTGATAACGTTCGTCAACGATTCCTGCGCTATTCGGTAGAGGGCGAGTTGTGAGGCCGCCGGCGGCGGCGACGTGATCTGGTTTTCCAACTCGACGTCGACGCCCTGGGAGGAGATGGATGCCACGAGGCCGTCGAGTCGCGAGAGATCGGGTTCCGGCACCAGTGGCGCACTCGGGTCGGCGCCACCCTCCGCGCGCAGGATGCCGAGCACGGATCGCACCTCATCGAGAGCGGTCTTGCTCGTCTCCTTGATGTTCCTCAGCGCATCTGCCGCGCTGGCCGGTTGTCTGTCCATCAGGTGGAGCCCGACGCCGGCCTGCACGTTGATCTGGCTGAGCGAGTGAGCAAGCACGTCGTGGAGTTCGCGGGCGATCCGTACGCGCTCGGCCTGCACCTCGTTGAGCTTGCGCTCGGCGACCCGTCGAGACACTTCTCGATAGCGGTCGCGTCGCGTGCGGATCGCCTCGCCGATCCCCATCACGATGAGTATGCCGAAGGTGATTGCCGCGATCCGGGGCGGGGCGAGGGCGGTCCTGAGGAAGAGCGCGACGATGAGGCTGGTGACCCCCGCGCTGGCCACCGAAACCCAGGCCCAGACGCGTGCGCCACGGACGATCGCCGAGATTATGGCGAAGGCGAGCGCGATATACGGCGGATGATCCGGGTTGCTGAACAACAGCAGATCGGTGGCACCGGCCGCTGCGGTGATCGCGACGACGGGGCCGGGAAACCGGCGGGCCGCGATGAGCGCGATGGGACCGATGAGCGCAATTCCCAGACTGAGGAACAGCCGCCCCCTGTCGTTCCACACGACGGAATTCACGAAACCGCTGCCGCCCTGAAACCGGAAGAAAACGCTCGGCACCTGCACCATGAACGAGATGACGACCGGAATCCACAGCCTCACCCAGCGCGGCCCGCGCCACGGTGGGCCCTGTGCGGCAATTCGCTCGTCCCAGGGCTCCCGCCATCGGGCGTGCCAGCGCGCGCTGGTGGGGCGACCCTGGTATGGCATGGATCGATCGTACTGGCGGCCCCGACCCGAGGCATCCGCTCCCGGGTTGCGTGGGCGTACTCCGCTGGGAGTAAGTGCATTAGCGAACGAAAGCCGCAGGGGGAGGAGCCCCGTGCTGCTAACGAGTTCCCCGACTTGGACTCGAACCAAGAACCTGCCGGACGAGCCAGCCCTACGGGGACAAACTTCTGACGACTCAAGAACGCCCAAAATCCGCGGATTTTCGCCGTTTCGAACGCTGCCAGACTACCGGAAGCTTCGGGCGAAACAGGTCCTTTCCGGTCTTCCGTGGAGTTTTTTACTTTCCTCTTCCACTACGGAATGCGGACGACGCCGAGCACGAGCAACACGCCAACGATGACGACGACAACCCCGCCGATGCGGATCGGCCAGTTGAGTTCCCACTTGTTGCCTTCCCGGCCGAAGAACCCGGCGAATCCGAGAAGGAGTGACGGAATGGAGAGGATGACAAAGGCCTGGTCGATGAAGTCTTGCGGACTATGAATGATGGATGCCAGCCATCCGCCCAGAAACTTGCCGACACACAACATCAGCACGATCTTGATCACACCACCGGGAATGAGCTTGACCAGCCGCGGCACATTGGGGAGCTTGGCTTGGAACGCGGCTACGACCGATGGGATGAGGAACAGCGCGGCTCCGATCCAGAGCGGCCAGATGTTACCCAGATAGGCGATCGCTACAAACACGAACAGTGCGGTCTTGAACACTGCGGACACCAGCTGCTGCTGAACGCTCGGGAACCCGATCTTCGGTGGCGCTACCGAAGCCAGTCGCAGCGGGTAGTGATAGGTCGCGACGGTTTCCAGCACGTATCTCAGCACTATCGCGCCACCCGCACAGAGAGCGACGGTAAACGCGCTGTTCGCGATCGGCAATGCGAGGCCGGACAGCGCGGGAAGGGCTCCAATCATTTTTGTCACGGCCCAGGTGGCGATCAACGACGCGACAACGACATCCGCAATGCGATCAAACCAGTCACTCGCGGACACAGCTGGCAGGCGGCGCAGGGGTCTGGCAGCGGATGCGGTCAAGGCGACGGTGAAGAAGATCACGTCAATGCCGAGAATGGTGCGAGCCTCGGCGATCGTGGCCAGTCCGCCGAGTGCGATCACGCCGATCGTGAAAGTGCTCGCCGCCAGGAATCCGCCCAGAACGTCGAACGCGCTGAGGACGATGATGGCGACAAGCAGGCCCAGTGCGGGTGGCACTGCCGCTCCGTGGGTGCTGGCGACGCTCAGTGCTCCGAGCA
>JAODMH010000201.1 GCA_025465035.1 Microbacteriaceae bacterium
CTGTGCTCATGCTCGACGATGTTTTTGCGGAACTCGACGAATCCCGGCGCCTGCGGCTTGCGACTGCGGTGGAAGACTTCGAGCAGGTGCTGATCACAGCGGCGGTCTACGATGATGTTCCCGAGCAATTGACCGGCAATACCGTGCGGATCGCGCACGGCACTATCGTTGGTGATGCGGAATGACGGAAGAACAGCCCGTTTCGGAGTCGGTGGGCGTCTATCTGCGATTCCGCCGCGTGTTCGGGGACGGATCGTCGCGTTCGGGCGACGCGCGAAAGAGGGCGAAACGCGAACCGGGATCGACCGTCCCCTTCGGCGGTGGCCGGGACCCGGAGGGTCTCGGCTCAATCGTGGATGCACTCACCACCAGGCTCGGCTGGAGCTCACCGCTCGCCCGCTCGGAACTCCTCGCATCATGGGCAGAGATCGCCGGCGCGGAGACCGCGGAACACTCGTCGCCGGCGGGAATCGAGGATGGTGTGTTGACGGTGCACTGCGACTCAACGGCCTGGGCGACACAGCTGCGATTGATGCGCGTGCAGGTGATGAACCAGATCACCGCGCGCTACCCGGATGCGGGCATCCAGTCATTACGTTTCGAGGGACCGGGCGCCCCCTCCTGGAAAAGAGGCCCCAGATCAATTCCAGGGCGCGGTCCGCGCGATACTTACGGCTAGTTAGGCAAAATCGGTCGACCGCCCGGAATAAAGTCCTCAGACGGGCGAATTCGGCCCGGTGATGGGCCTTCATTTGGTAGAATGAACAGGTCGTCCTGGTAGCTACCTTCCTGTAGCCCGGCCTCGAACGGCGTACCGATCTACCCGGCAGGAGCCCAATTTCATATGCCAGCAATCCGCTCGAATTCCGAATCTGAAGACAATTACGGTGCAGATCAGATCCAGGTCCTCGAGGGGCTTGAGGCGGTGCGTAATCGCCCCGGTATGTACATCGGTTCAACGGGCCCGCGAGGGCTTCACCACCTCGTCTACGAGGTGGTCGACAACTCGGTCGACGAGGCACACGCCGGCTATTGCGACACGATCCTCATCACGATGCGCAAAGACGGCGGAATCCGTGTAGTCGACAACGGCCGCGGCATCCCTGTCGATCTGAACAAGTCCGAGAACAAGTCGACCGTCGAGGTCGTGCTCACCATCCTGCACGCCGGCGGCAAGTTCGGCGGTGGTGGTTACTCGGTCTCGGGCGGACTCCATGGCGTCGGCCTCTCCGTGGTCAACGCGCTCTCGAAAGAGTTGGATGTCGAGGTGCGCCGCCAAGGCCACGTCTGGCGCCAGTCGTACAAGCACGGCATTCCCCAGGCCCCGCTCGCGGAGGGCGAGGAGTCGGAAGACCACGGCACGATCATCACCTTCTGGCCGAGCCCCGACACCTTCGAGACCGTCGAGTTCGACTTCGAGACCCTTCGGGCTCGCTTTCAGCAGGTGGCGTTCCTGAACAAGGGCCTGTCGATCACTCTCACCGACGAGCGCGAACTCGATGGCGCAGAGGTCGAATCCGTCACCTATCTCTATGAGAACGGTCTCGTCGACTACGTGCAGTACCTCAACTCGGCGAAGAAGGTCGAGGTCGTGCATCCCGAGATCATCTCCTTCGAGCTCGAAGACACCGAGGCGAAGATCTCGGTCGAGGTTGCGATGCAGTGGACCAACTCCTACCAGGAGAGTGTCCACACCTATGCGAACACCATCAACACGCACGAGGGCGGAACCCATGAAGAGGGCTTCCGCGCCGCACTCACCACGCTCGTCAACAAATACGCCCGGGAGAAGGGGATCATCAAGGAAAAGGATGAGAACCTCACTGGCGACGACGTGCGCGAGGGCCTGACCGCGGTCATCTCTGTCAAGCTGGCCGAGCCGCAGTTCGAGGGCCAGACCAAGACCAAGCTCGGCAACACCATCGCGAAGTCGTTCGTGCAGCGAATCACGGGAGACCAACTCGGGGACTGGTTCGACCGCAACCCGACTCAGGCCCGCGACGTCATCCGCAAGGCGATCCAGGCATCCGCGGCCCGATTGGCCGCGCGCAAGGCGCGTGAGCAGACGCGCCGCAAGGGCCTGCTCGAGTCCGGCGGTATGCCGGGCAAGCTGCGCGACTGCTCGAGCAACGACCCGAGTCTCAGCGAGATCTTCATGGTCGAGGGCGACTCGGCCGGTGGCTCGGCGGTTCAGGGTCGCAACCCGGAGTTCCAGGCCATCCTTCCGTTGCGCGGCAAGATCCTCAATGTGGAGAAAGCGCGACTCGATCGCGCGCTCGCCAACAACGAGGTGCAGGCGATGATCACCGCCTTCGGCGCCGGAATCGGCGAAGACTTCAACCCAGAGAAGGCCCGCTACCACAAGATCGTGCTGATGGCCGATGCGGATGTCGATGGCCAGCACATCACGACGTTGCTGCTGACCCTGCTCTTCCGTTACATGCGTCCGCTGATCGATCTCGGCTACGTGTACCTCGCGCAGCCGCCGCTGTACCGCCTCAAGTGGAGCAATTCGCCGCACGAGTACGTCTACAGCGACCGCGAGCGCGACGCCCTGCTGAGGGAGGGCGCGGCCGCCGGCAAGCGGATGCCGAAGGAGAGCGGCGTGCAGCGCTACAAGGGCCTCGGCGAGATGGACTACAAGGAGTTGTGGGAGACCACCATGGATCCGGTGACCCGCACCCTGCTGCAGGTCACCCTGGACGATGCAGCGGCCGCCGATGCCATCTTCGACACGCTCATGGGCGAAAACGTCGAACTACGGCGCAACTTCATCCAGAAGAACGCCAAAGACGTCCGCTTCCTCGATATTTGAGCACCGACCGCGCGAAGCGCCGGAGCCGGTCGAGCGATCGGCCCCCATCAACGATAGACACGAGACTGGAGCCACATGGCTGACGAAACAACCCCAGAGGGCACGGAGGCTGTCGAGGAACAGATCGCGGGCCGCGAAATCGACCTGAGCCACGACAAGGTGAATCAGGTCGACCTGCAGCTCGAGATGCAGCGGTCGTATCTCGACTATGCGATGAGCGTCATCGTTGGTCGCGCCCTCCCGGAGGTGCGCGACGGCCTCAAGCCGGTGCACCGTCGCGTGATCTACGCGATGTATGACGGGGGCTACCGCCCTGACAAGGGGTTCTCCAAGTGCACTCGCGTCATCGGCGACGTGATGGGACAGTTCCACCCGCACGGTGACTCCTCCGTCTACGACGCCCTCGTCCGACTCGTGCAGCCGTGGAGCCTCCGCTACCCGCTCGCCCTCGGCCAGGGGAACTTCGGTTCACCGGGCAACGACGGCGCAGCCGCCCACAGGTACACCGAGACCAAGATGGCGCCCCTCGCGATGGAGATGGTTCGCGACATCGAGGAAGAGACCGTCGACTTCCAGGACAACTACGACGGGCGCACACAGGAGCCGTTCGTACTGCCGAGCCGGTTCCCCAACCTGCTCGTCAACGGTTCCGTCGGTATCGCGGTCGGTATGGCGACGAATATCCCGCCGCACAACCTGCGCGAGGTCGGCGAAGCCGCGCTCTGGCACCTCGCCAACCCCGATGCCAGCCAGGAGGAGCTCGTCGAAGCGCTCATCCAGCGCATCAAGGGTCCCGATTTTCCGACCGGAGCCCAGATCCTGGGCCTTAAGGGCATCCAGGATGCCTATCGCACCGGCCGCGGATCGATCACCATGCGTGCCGTCGTCAACGTCGAGGAACTGCAGGGTCGCACCTGCCTCGTCGTCACGGAACTGCCGTATCAGGTCAATCCCGACAACCTCGCGCTCAAGATCGCCGAGCTCGTCAAGGAGGGCAAGATCTCGGGTATCGCTGACATCCGCGACGAGACCTCTGGGCGTACCGGCCAGCGTCTGGTCGTCGTGCTCAAGCGTGACGCCGTGGCGAAGGTTGTGCTGAACAATCTGTACAAGCACACGCAGCTGCAGGAGAACTTCGGCGCCAACATGCTGGCGATCGTCGACGGCATCCCGCGCACCCTTCCCATCGACGGGTTCATCACGGCCTGGGCCGACCACCAGATCGACGTCATCGTGCGTCGAACGGTGTTCCGCCTACGGAAGGCGGAGGAGCGCGCTCACATCCTGCGCGGCTATCTCAAGGCGCTCGACGCGCTCGACGAGGTCATCGCGTTGATCCGCCGTTCGCCAACTGTCGACGAGGCGCGCCAGGGACTCATGGTGCTCCTCACGGTCGACGAGTTGCAGGCCGATGCGATCCTGAGCATGCAGCTGCGCCGCCTCGCCGCCCTCGAACGTCAGAAGATCATCGACGAGCACGACAAGATCGAGCTCGAGATCACCGACTACCAGACGATCATCGCCAGCCCGCAGCGCCAGCGCGACATCATCAGTGAGGAACTCACCGAACTCATCGCCAAGTACGGCGACGACCGTCGCACCGAGATCATGTTCGGTTTCGACGGCGACATGAACGTCGAGGACCTCATTCCCGAAGAGGAGATGGTGGTCACCGTCACCCGCGGCGGCTACATCAAGCGCACGCGCAGCGACAACTACCGCAGCCAGCACCGCGGCGGCAAGGGGGTCAAGGGCGCTCAGCTGCGCGCGGATGACGTCGTCGACCACTTCTTCGTGACGACCACCCACCACTGGCTGCTGTTCTTCACCAATAAGGGACGGGTCTATCGCGCCAAGGCCTACGAGGTGCAGGAGGGCGGGCGCGACACGAAGGGTCAGCACGTCGCCAATCTGCTCGCACTGCAGGCGGACGAGGAGATCGCGCAGATCCTCGACATCCGCGACTACGCGGCGGCCCGCTATCTCGTGCTTGCGACCCGCGGAGGGCTGGTCAAGAAGACCGCGCTCACCGAGTACGACACGAACCGCACCGGCGGCATCATCGCGATCAACCTGCGGGATGACGATGAGTTGACCTCCGCGATGCTGGTCGAGGAGGATTCAGACCTGCTGCTGGTCTCGCGTAAGGGCATGTCGATCCGGTTCACCGCATCCGATGAAGCACTGCGTCCGATGGGCCGCGCGACCTCGGGCGTGATCGGAATGCACTTCCGCGACGACGACACGCTGCTGGACGCATCCGTCGTCTCGGATGCCGGTTACGTCTTCGTCGTCACGGAGGGCGGGTACGCCAAGCGCACCTCCGCTGACCAGTACAGGCTGCAGAACCGGGGCGGATTGGGCATCAAGGTGGCCAAACTCGCTGAGGCCCGCGGGGACCTCGCCGGCGCTCTGATCGTTGAGGACGACGACGAAGTCCTTGTGGTTCTTGCCAGCGGCAAGGTGGTACGCTCGTCTGTCGCCGAGGTTCCGGCCAAGGGCCGTGACACCATGGGGGTAGTCTTCGCACGTTTCGCGGACGACGACAGGATCATTGCAGTCGCGAAGAACAGTGAACGCAATCTGGACACCGACGGTCAGGAGACTCCGGACAAGGAGTCGCCGATCGGAGATGACCAGACCGGGAAGGACGAAACAGTAGATGACTAGCCTCGCGGAGAGACTCCAGCGCAAGTCGCAAAAGGCGACGGCGACCAAACAGGTTCGCCTCAAGCTCGTATACGTCGACTTCTGGTCGGCGGTGAAGCTCTCGTTCCTCATCGCATTGACGCTCGGGATCATCCTCGTGGTGGCCACCGTGCTGATCTGGGTGCTTCTGAACGTGCTCGGCGTCTTCGGCGCCATCGACGGCCTGATGGGCGACATTCTGAACGACAAGAGCTTCAGCGTGACGGCAAGCTTCCCGCTCGCGCAGGTTGGCCTGTTTGCGGTCGTGGTGGCCATCCTGAACACAGTGGTCGGCACCGTGCTCGGCGCGATCGCGGCGATGCTCTACAACTTCAGCGTCCGCGTCACCGGCGGCCTGCTAGTCGGGTTCACCAACAACTGACCCGATTGGGCAACTAGACGGCAGGTACGGTACTCTCGAATCTGCCCTGAGCTGATCAGGGACATGGGGATATAGCTCAGGCGGTTAGAGCGCTTCGCTGATAACGAAGAGGTCCCAGGTTCAAGTCCTGGTATCCCCACTCGGGGACGTAGCTCAATTGGCAGAGCACCGCCTTTGCAAGGCGGGGGTTAGGGGTTCGATTCCCCTCGTCTCCACTCCGGCCCCGCATAAAGCGGGGCCTTTGTCGCTTCAGCGGAGAAGAACGCTGTGGATTGCCCGATAGTCTGAGGAACACGCTGTGTGACCGGAGGGGGATCCACTTCGTTGAAAGAGCCATCGGTTGGGGGGAGCCATCGACCGCTGCTTCGCCGCAGAGGGTTGTGGTGGCCCGTAGCCGTTCTGGCCGGTCTCGTGGTGGTGATGCTCGTGGCTTTCACCGCGTCACCGTGGCCGGGCGCCCTGCTCATTCGTTCCGTCTTCGAGAACGGAGCGGCGAAGGTCAAGACATCGCTGGAGGCGCACGCCCCGGGCGGCGTGACCAGAATCGCCAACCAGCCATACCGGCCGGGTGACGCGGACGCCATGCTCGATGTCTACTATCCGGTGAGCACCGCTGCCGGTACGGCTCTGCCGGTAATCGTGTGGACGCATGGCGGCGCCTGGATCTCCGGCTCCAAGGACGACGACATCCCCTACTTCGAGATCCTCGCGTCCAAGGGTTACACGGTGGTCGCACCGAACTATTCTGTGGGCCCGGAGGAGAAATACCCCACGGCGGTCCTCCAGCTCAACACGGCCCTCGGATACCTGCAGCGCAATTCCGAACGCTTTCACATCGACGTCAGCCGCATCGTGCTCGCCGGCGATTCCGCGGGATCCCAGCTCGCCAGTCAGCTCGCCACGATCGTGACCAATCCGCGCTACGCCACGGAAATGGATATCACGCCAACGCTCACTCCCGGCCAGCTCAAGGGTGTCGTGCTCGCGTGTGGTGTCTACGACATGGCCGCGCTCAACGGCCTCCCGGGGATCGTGGGCTGGGGCTTCGACATCGCCACCTGGTCGTACACCGGCATCCGGGACTATGCGAGCGATCCCAACATGAAACAGATGTCGACCATCGACTACGTGACGAGCGGATTTCCGCCTGCCTTCATAACGGGAGGCAACGACGACGGTCTCACGGCGATCCAGTCGAAGCCTTTCGCGGCCAAGCTCGAGAGCCTTGGCGTGCAGACACAGACGCTGTTCTTTCCGAAGGACTACGCTCCGGGACTGCCGCACGAGTACCAGTTCAACCTCGACAACCCCGCCGGTCAGAAAGCTCTCGCACAGATCCTCGATTTCGTCGCCCAGCACCTTGGCACACCGTGATGACCGGAGATCAGCTTGGTAGCGTGACTCCATGACAACGGCCGATCGACCTCTACAGCACCGCGGTCGCGCGCTCGGACGTGCCGCCCGCGCCTGTGCCGTGGCGCTCGTGGTCGGCCTTGTGGTCGTGGGCGTCGGCTTCGTCGTGATCGCCCTGGGCAGCGCGGCCGCTACCCAGGACTTCTCGTTTGCCTTCACCGTTTACGTCCTGCCAGCGATCGTCGTGTTGTCACTCGTGCTGTTCCTCGCCACACTCGTGCTCGGCATCGTCAGTCTCGTGCAAGCGGATGGCGTGGACAGGAGGCCAGCGATCGTGGCTCTCGTCGTCGGCATCCTCGTCATCGGCTGCTACGTCGCCTGGGCGATCGTGCTCGGCAGTCTGCTCAGCCCGCACGTCACCGCATAGCCGAGCGCTTCCTGCTGGTCACCGGGGTTTGTCGATACGGTGGGCGCATGGACATCCGGGTTGCGGCATATGGTGTCATCATCGACGACGGCCGCATACTGCTCGCACACTGGTCGGAGGGCGGCCGCTCGGGCTGGACGCTGCCGGGCGGCGGCATCGAAGCAGGTGAGGACCCAGCGGATGCCGCGCGCCGCGAGATTCTCGAGGAGACGGGGTACACGGCACAACTCGACGCGCTCATCGGGGTGGACTCGCGAGTAATCCCAGCATCCAGCCGTTTCGTGAAGGATAAGGGCCCGCTGCACGCCCTGCGCATCGTCTACGCGGCACGCATCGTCTCCGGCGAACTCGAGCATGAGGTGAACGGGAGTACCGACAGGGCCGAGTGGTTCGACCTCGCGGCGGTCGGTTCACTCAAACGAGTAAGCCTGGTGAATGTCGGCATCCGCTTCCATCGGGACAGCGGGCGATGACGGCTACGTCGCGGCCGGTTCCTCGACGTCGTCCGGTTCGTCGCTGACCCACAACTCGTCGTCGGCACGGAGGGTCTGCCACGCGGCGTAGGCCACACCGACCGCCGCCACGACACCGATCCCCACGAGGATGTAGCGCCCGACCCCCGACGACTTCCTGGCGGGAACTGCGCCCGCTCGTGATGTCAACTGAGTGCCGGCCTTTGAGGCCTTGCCGAGCGCCTCACGAACCCGCGGGTCCTTTGCGATCTCGAGAACCGCGAGAGCGGAGGAGAGGGCGGAGGCCACCCCGGGTAGGAGATCGTGCGACAGTCTCTCGCGGGCGCTGTCCGCTACGGTGCGGGTGGCTGCGAGTCCGGTAGCGATGCCGGGGCGGACGCGGTTGTCGATGGCATCCTTCACCCGGGGGGCCACTTCTTCGCGTCCGAGATATCCGGCCTGCCGGCTCGCCTCGCGAACGACTTTCGTGGCGTGTTCGAGGATCTCCCGCTGGTCATCCCACAGGTCGGATGCGGCCTCGCGGAGGCGTTTCAGTTCCTTCTCGCGTTTACGTGACAGTGCCATGAGAAACCTCCAGTTTTCGTACGGAGAATGTGTCCATCCTTACACGCAGCCCTCGGAGCACAAACCCGGTTGACTGAACGTAGCCTGAGCGCTAGGAAATGCTGTGAAAGAATATCTCTATGTCATTGCACACCCAAGTAGCTACCTTCCACACCTCCCTCGGCGACATCAGGGTGAACCTCTTCGGCAACCACGCGCCTAAGACGGTCGCCAACTTTGTCGGACTCGCAACCGGTCAGATCGAGTGGACTCATCCCGCGACCGGCAAGGTCTCGAAGGACAAACTGTATGACGGCGTCATCTTCCACCGCATCATCGATGACTTCATGATCCAGGGCGGAGATCCGCTCGGGCAGGGCACCGGAGGCCCGGGCTACGCCTTCGACGACGAGATCAATCCGGAACTCACCTTCACCAAGCCCTACCTGCTCGCGATGGCCAATGCCGGTACCCAGTTCGGCAAGGGTACCAACGGCTCGCAGTTCTTCATCACCACGGTGCCGACCACCTGGTTGCAGGGCAAGCACACGATCTTCGGCGAGGTCGCGGACGAAGAGTCGCGCGACGTCGTGAAGAAGGTCGAGGCGGTCGAGAAGGATTCGCGCGACAAGCCGAAGGAAGACGTCGTCATCAACTCCGTGACGATCGAAGAGGCTTAGTCGTCATGGTCAGAAGGTGACACAGGCGCGAAACGATTCGGACAACTACTGTTATCGGCATCCGAACCGACAGAGCTTCGTGCTCTGTCAGCGCTGTGGGCGTACGATCTGCCCGGAGTGCCAGACACCGGCCGCGGTCGGCGTGCACTGCCCTGAGTGTGTGAAAGAGGCGCGCCAGGGGACGCCGAGAACGCGTCCGGCAATGGTCACGTCGATGCGGCGGCTCGGCAACTCGGACTCGCCGATCATCAGTTACGGGATCATCGCGCTCTGCGTCGTCATCTTCATTGCGGAGTTGCTCACGGGGACGACGGGCGGCGTGGTCTTCCAGGACCTCGCCTACTACGGCCCGCTCACCGCGACACAACCGTGGCGGCTGGTGACGTCGATCTTCGTACACCTGTCGATCCTGCACCTCCTGTTCAACATGTACTCCGTGTTCGTCTTCGGACCGATGATGGAGCGCATGCTGGGACGTGCCAGGTTCGCCGCACTATTCCTGTTGAGCGGCCTCGCCGGTTCCGTTGCTGTGCTGCTGATTGCGCCGGCGACGCCCGTCGCAGGGGCGTCCGGCGCGATCTTCGGACTGCTCGGAGCGTATTTCGTGATCCAGCGTCACCTCGGTGGCAACAACATCCAATTGCTGGTCGTGATCGGGATCAACCTCATCATCAGCTTCGTCATCCCCGGAATCGCCTGGCAGGCTCACATCGGAGGCCTGATCGTCGGGGCTCTGATCGGCCTGATCTTCGTGCGGACGCGCAATCGCAGTCAGCGAAGAATTCAGCTGGCGGCGCTCGGCGGAACCCTGGTCGGTCTCATCGCGCTCACCGTCGTCGGGGCATCGATCGTTCTCTCGCGGGTTTCGGGCTGAGAGTTATCCACAGGCTATCCACAGTGGGGATAATTACAGCGCTGTAATGAGTCCGCCCTTTGGGGGACTCGGTGGAGCGGGTCTCAGCGCCAGCGAGTGGTCATCAGGAATCCCACGAAGAGGATTCCGAAACCGATGAGGATGTTCCAGTCACCGAGTTGGGGGACGGGCAGCGTGCTCTGGCTCACGTAGAAGACGATGATCCAGGCGAGGCCGATGAGCATGAGCCCGAACATGATCGGTTTGAACCACACCGGGTTGGGAACGTCGTCTCCCGCCCGGGTCTCCTCTGGGGCTGCGGGCTTGGTGCGGGCGTTGGATCTGGCCATTCCGGAATTGTAGCGTGAAAGGCCGGGTGTCTTCCGGGCGGGGCCCGAGCCGATGCTCATCCCGATGCCGAACGCTTAGAATCGACAGCATGACGGAGCAGCGGCATGGCCGTCGGGCGAGTGCCGCAGGGCGTCCGCGACGTCGGATCAGTGTGATCGGCATCCTCGGCGAACTGCTCATCACGGCCGGGGTGCTCGTCTTCCTCTTCCTCGCCTGGCAGCTCTGGTTCAACGATCTCGTCGTCGGAGCACAACAGAACCAAGCAGGAGTCAGCCTCGCCCAACAGTGGAGGGTCAGTACTCCCAGCACGCCCAGTGCTCCCGCCACCCCTGCACCGTCCCCCTCGGACGCGCCGCAGGACTTCGGTGCCCCGTCCATCGGCACCGCCCCGGCGAACGCCGTGCAATTCGCCGTGATGTACGTTCCTCGCTTCGGATCCAACTACGCGCGTTCAATCTCGGAGGGCGTCAGCACCGTCCAAGTGCTCGACAAGAACGGTATCGGCCACTACCCGGGCACCCAGATGCCGGGGCAGGTCGGCAACTTCGCCGTCGCGGCCCATCGAACCACTCATGGCGCGCCCTTCAACGGGCTGGCGACGCTTCAGGTCGGCGACAGGATCTATGTGCAGACCCAGGACGGCTATTACACCTACCAATTCCGGGGCCTCGAATATGTACGTCCCACCGGTGTCGGTGTTCTCGACCCGGTTCCCCAGTCGTCGCGGACAGTGCCGACGGATCGCGTTCTCACGATGACGAGCTGTAATCCGATGTTCTCCGCCGCCGAGCGGATCATCGCGTATGCCTCGCTCAAGTCGTGGCAGCCGACATCCGCGGGGCCGCCCGCCGCCATCCAGTCCATAATTGCAGCGAAGGGTTAGGGCAGATCTGATGTACGGAGCGTTGTGGCGCCTCATGCCGGGGCCGATCTGGCTGCGGGTGGTTCTCATGGTGTTGTTCTTTGCCGTCATTCTGGCCGTGCTCATACTCGTCGTATTTCCGTGGCTCAACACCTTCGTGAACGTCAACGACAATACGGTGGGGCAATGACTCGAATACTCGTCATCGACAACTACGACAGTTTCGTCTACACCCTCAACGGGTATTTGCTGCAGCTGGGCGCCGAGACGGAGGTGCTACGCAACGATGCCTTCGCCGAGAGTGAGGCGGCGGCGCGCATCGCGGAGTACGACGGTGTGCTGCTGTCGCCCGGTCCGGGAACGCCCGCCGCGGCGGGGCTGTCCATTCCGCTCGTCGCCGCCGCGCTCGAATCCGGGTTGCCGCTGCTCGGCGTGTGCCTCGGCCATCAGGCGATCGCGGAGGCCCTCGGCGCGACGGTCACCCACGCGGATGAGTTGATGCACGGCAAGACGTCTCTCGTCACGCACGACGGCAGTCTGATCTACGACGGGGTGCCGCAGCCCTTCACCGCCACACGGTATCACTCCCTCGCGGTCGTCGATTCGACGGTTCCGCCGGAACTCGTGGTCACCTCACGGACGGCCGGCGG
>JAODMH010000216.1 GCA_025465035.1 Microbacteriaceae bacterium
CCGATCGGCTTGAAGATCGGGTCGTAGCCGAATCCTCCCCCGCCGACCGGCTCGAGCAGAACCGTCCCCGGCCAGTTGCCGACCTCGACGTGCTCGAAGTCGTGCGCGGCATCCACCGGCGGCAGGACCAGCGCGGCAGCACAGACGAAGCTGGCGGCACGGTCATCCACACCCTCGAGGTTTTTCAGAAGTAGGCGCAGGTTGTCCTCGTCGTTGCGGGTGCCGGCATAACGGGCGGAATGGATGCCAGGAGCACCTCCCAACGCCGCGACGCTGATCCCGGAGTCGTCCGCGATTGCGGGAAGCCCCGTGTGATCGGCCGCCGCGCGCGCCTTGATGAGGGCGTTCGCCTCGAATGTGTCGCCATCCTCGACGGGCTCAGGACCGTCGTAGCCGAGAAGCTCGATGCCGTCCAGCCAGCCGCCGAGGATGCGGCGTAGCTCCTCTACCTTGTGCGCGTTGTGGGTGGCGAGCACGAGCTTCATGCGCTGAGCGACTCCGTCTGGAAGCGTGCGAGATCCTGGGCGCCACCGAGGGCAAGATCGAGCAGCGAGTCGAGCTCCGACCTGTCGAACGGGGCGCCCTCGGCGGTGCCCTGCACCTCGACGAAGAGCCCGCGCCCGGTCACGACGACGTTCATGTCCGTCTCGGCGCGGACATCCTCCGTGTAGGCCAGGTCCAGCATGGGAACGCCGTCGATGATGCCGACCGAAACGGCGGACACGCTGTCAATGAGCGGCTTCGCGTTCTGGCCGATGAACTTCTTCGTGCGGCCCCACTCGAGAGCGTCGGCGAGGGCAACGTATGCCCCGGTGATGGCGGCCGTACGCGTTCCGCCGTCCGCCTGCAGCACGTCGCAGTAGAGCACGATCGTGTTCTCGCCCAGCGACTTCATATCGACCACCGCGCGAAGCGAACGCCCGATCAGCCGGGAGATCTCGTGGGTGCGACCGCCGATCTTGCCCTTGACGGACTCGCGGTCCATGCGGTCGTTGGTGGAGCGCGGCAGCATCGAGTACTCGGCGGTGACCCAGCCCTTGCCCTTGCCGGTCATCCAGCGGGGAACGCCGTTGGTGAAGGACGCCGTGCACAGCACCTTCGTGCGCCCGAAGGAGATGAGCGCGGAACCTTCGGCCTGCTCGCTCCAGCCGCGCTCGATCGTGATAGGCCGCAGTTCATCGATGGCGCGGCCGTCCTTGCGCGTGATGTCGGTCATAGTCGTCCTTCTGGTCGTGTCGAATTTTCAACTACGCGGATCGTGCCGGTCTCGACCAGTTCGACGGTCTCGATCTCTGGCCCGAGGAAGCGTCGCACCAGTGAGGTGAACTCCGCCTTGCTCCCGCCCGTGGCCTCATACACGTACGTCGGTCGAGTCGCCGTGCCGTGCTGGATTCCGTGCTTCACCAGCGTGCTGTAGACGTCGAACGCGGTCTCTTCCGCGCTCGAGACGAGGGTCACATCCTCCCCCATCACGTACTGGATGGCGGCAGACATGAGCGGATAGTGGGTGCAGCCGAGCACGAGCGTGTCGACCTGCGCGTCTCGCAGCGGCGACAGATACTCCTCGGCCACTGCAAACAGTTCATCGCTGCTGGTCACGCCGTCCTCGACGAACTCGACGAAGCGCGGACAGGCCTGAGCGAAGATCGAGAGATGTGGGGCCGCCGCGAAGGCATCCTCGTAGGCGTTCGAACTGATGGTGCCGACGGTGCCGATCACTCCGACCCGTCCGTTGCGGGTCTGTCGCACCGCGGCCCTCACCGCCGGCTGAATCACCTCGACCACCGGGATGCCGAGCGCCTGGGTGTACCGCTCGCGGGCATCCCTGAGCATGGCGGCCGAGGCCGTGTTACAGGCGATCACCAGCATCTTGACGCCCTGGGCGACGAGATCGTCGAGCACGGCGAGGGTGTAGCGGCGCACATCGGCGATGGGCTTCGGCCCGTATGGCGAGTGTGCGGTGTCGCCGACGTAGAGGATCGACTCGTTCGGAAGCTGGTCGATGACCGCGCGCGCGACGGTCAGCCCGCCGACACCGGAATCGAAGATTCCAATCGGGGCGTCAGTCACAAAGATCGAGTTTAGCCGCCATCGCTAGGCTGGAGATGTGACGAGCGCCCTGCTTACCGACCGCTACGAGCTCACGATGTTGGATGCGGCCATTCGAGCGGGCACCCACGACCGCGAGTGCGTCTTCGAGGTTTTCGCTCGCCGTCTGCCCGGCGGACGTCGCTATGGTGTCGTCGCCGGCACCGGACGGCTGCTCGACCTTATCGCCGACTTCCGGTTCACGGATGCCGAACTCGGCTGGCTACGAGACAACGACGTCGTCTACGACGAAGCCCTCGACTGGCTGGCGAACTACCGCTTCACCGGCACCATCTCGGGGTACCAGGAGGGCGAGCTGTACTTCCCGGGTTCCCCCATCCTCATCATCGAGGGCACCTTCGCCGAGGCGGTCATCCTCGAGACCCTCGCCCTCAGCGTGCTCAACTACGACTGCGCCGTCGCGAGTGCGACTGCGCGGATGGTCTCGGCGGCGAGCGGCCGACCCCTTGCTGAGATGGGTTCGCGCCGCACCGGTGAACGCAGCGCCGTCGCCGCGGCCAGGGCCGCGTACATCGCCGGCTTCGGCGCAACGAGCAACCTCGAGGCGGGGCGCAGCTGGGGCATCCCCACGATGGGCACGGCCGCACACTCCTTCACCCTCCTACACGACAGCGAGGAGGAGGCGTTCCGTGCGCAGGTGTCCGCCCTCGGCCCCGGCACGACCCTCCTCATCGACACCTACGACATCACGGCCGCCGTCGACCTCGCGGTCAAGGTGGCCGGCCCACAACTCGGGGCGGTGCGCATCGACAGCGGTGACCTGCCGGAGCAGGTGGCCGCCGTTCGCAGGCAACTCGACGAACTCGGCGCAACCAACACGAAGATCACCGTCACCAACGACCTCGACGAGTTCACGATCGCGGCGCTCCGTGCGGCCCCGGTCGACTCCTACGGCGTCGGCACCTCCGTCGTCACGGGATCGGGCTCTCCCGCCGCCGGCATGGTGTACAAACTCGTGGCCAGAAAGGATGCCGCGGGCGACTGGATTTCTGTGGCCAAGACGTCACCGCGGAAGGCCACGGTCGGCGGTCGAAAGTTTCCCGTGCGAGAGTTGGACGATACTGGCACGGCTACCGCAGAGGTCATCCACATCGGTGAACCTGAGCCTGCCGCGGCTCACCACCGCCCGCTGCTCGTCCCGCTGATCACCGACGGGGTCCCGGTCGATCGCTACCGTGGCCAGGCGGGAACCGCCCTCGCCCGTGAGCACCGGGCATCCGCGATCGCGGAACTGCCCGCAGAGGCTTTCCGGCTCGGCCGAGGCGACCCGGTCATCCCGACCCGTTACGCGTGACGGTGCCCGCGTCGCCTCCCCCCGACCGCCCGCCGCGCCGCCGCACGTCCGCAAGCCTCTCGCGCGACGAAAGTCGCCAAATGGCCCTTGTCAGCGGCGCGCAGGGGCAATTTGGCGACGTTCGACGCCTCCGGAGGTCCATCCGCGGGACCTTAGTCTGCGTTCGAGGCGTGCCAGATAGGGGTTCGGGTTGACGAAGAGGTCATCGGCATGCACGCGCAGCGCCGACCAGTCGTTGTCGGCGTAGCGCTCGAAGCGCGTGATATCGGATCGGAACTTGCCTGGCGAGCGGTGACCGTCGCCCTCATATTCGCTCAGGGTCCGATAACGTGACCACACGAGATCTGCCATGGCGATCTCGTCACCCTGCAGGTCGTGCACGACCATATTCAGCTCGGGCTCGGGGAGTCCGGCATCCACAATCATCAGCCTGGTGAGAGTCTCGGTGCGGGAACGTGCACCCACACGCAACCGCGGCATCGCAGCGGTCATCTGCGACGCGCCCCGATTGCGTGAGAACAGCGCAGCGATCGAGGTGAGCTCCGAAATCGTCGCCAAGGGCAGTCCCCCGGCAAGAATCGCGTCGCCAACCGCCACCAGATCGGCAGTGTCCAGAATGGATGCCAATTGCGCCCACACGAGTTCCGGCGACGCGACCGGCAGCACGAACATCTCCCCGGTTGGCCCATCCCGAATCACCAGGTCTCGCAGCCGCCACTTCTCGTTGGCAAGTCGGTGTCCCCGAACCCCGGCACCGTATGGTGGGGTGACCTCAGCGGGCGAACAGACATGGATCGCGTCATCGAACCTGACATAGAGCGGCAGCGGCAGGCCGTAGAGACGCGCGGCGGTCAGGTGGCTGATCATGTTGCCGGGGCGGATCCGCTTCGTATAGGCGAAGCATCTCCAGGTGACGTCGGTGGCAACGTCCTCGTGAGCACGGATCCCGTGAAATTCGGCGCGCAAATCGCGTGCGCGCAGTCGTTTGTCGGTGATCCCGCCGTGAAGTGCGGCACGACGGGAAAACGGAACGCCTTGGAACGACTCGGGAAGTGGGATGTGCTTCGACACCCCGCCACCCTGCCAAGAACCTGTCACAATCGTCGCTCATCGTCCACAACGCAGCCGAAAGTCGCCAAATGGCCCTTCGCACGCGCTTTCAAGGGCAATTTGGCGACTTTCGCAGCCGCACGACGCACCGCGCCACGGCCACGGCCACGGCCACGGAGAAGAGCTACTTCTTCAACGCGTCGTAGATCTCTTTGCAGGTCGGGCAGACGGGAAACTTCTCCGGGTCGCGACCCGGTGTCCATACCTTGCCGCAGAGCGCGATGACCGGCTTGCCGCTGAGCGCCGATTCCAGGATCTTCTCCTTCTGCACATAGTGCGAGAAGCGCTCGTGGTCACCCTCTTCGATCTTCTCCTGATTGAGGAGTTCCTCGAGTTCCCGCTCAAGGGTGTCAGTACCGCCGCCCTGCTCCGTGTCACCACTCATACGTCGATTTTAGTTCCTGAGGGTGAAAGCCAACAGCTCGGGTGCTCGCCTCGTGAAGATGGCGCCGCCCCAGAGAACGCCGAAGTAGAGCCCGGCGCCCCCGAGTACGAGCCCGAGCAGGAGCGCGCCGAAATTCCACCCTCCCCCAAAGGCAAGGCCGAGGGCGGCAAGGCCGAACGGTGGAAGCGCGATGACGATCGCCGCGAAGAACGACAGGGATTGGATGAGGCCGGATGCCGTCCCACTGGCCTGCGGCTGCGCGAACGGGCTGTCACCCGGTCGCACGGCGGGATAGGGGAATCGGGCGGAGATCACGCTCGAGAGCCCGAGACCGGCGAACAGAAGACAGAAGCTCACCCCGATGAGCGAGGGCAGCACAGCCCAGTCCCCGAACAGCCCCGCGCAGATCGGAGCCCCGACGATCACGAGTGGGACTCCGATGATGAGTGCCGGAACCAGCCTGCCGAAGCGGTCGGCGCGGCCGTCGGTGTTGGATGCGATATGCAGCCAGACCGCCGAGTTGTCGTAGGCGACATCGTTGTGCGCCGACCACGACAGGAACAGGCACATCGCGGGTACTGGAATGAGAGCAAGGATGTTCCATGGAACACCCGCCACGGCCAGCGCGACGACGAAGATGAGCGGCGCGACCGGAACGGCGACGAGAGACGTGTGATACCTGGCGTCTCGCAGCCAATAGGTGATGCTCCTCGCTGCGACGGCACCGGCCGGGGTGTCCGGCATCAACCGAAACCAACCGAGCCCCTCATAGCTCCTGCGCCGAGCCTCGCGCTGCGGGGTGACGAGCATCCATCCGACGAGTCCGCGCCAGGCGACCCAGAGCAGCAGGACGAATGCGATGCCGATGAGCGCCTTGAGGATGGCCAGACCGGGCGCTCCCGCCGCGGCCTCGGCCGGCGCGGACCACGCGGCACCCAGCGGTGTCCAGCCGGCGACACCGGCGACGGAGGACAGCAGCCGCAGGCCGTCTCTCCCCCAGTTGACCGTGGCGAGAATGGCGGCGAACGGCGACAGCGAGACGATGATGAGCAGCGCGACCAGGCCGGTGATCTCCCGCGCCCGTCTGGTCGCGAGCAGAAAGGCGGCAATGGATGTCGTCACACGGGCGCTGAGCACACAGGTCGCAACGATGACCACTGCTCCAATCACGGCAAGAACGACCGCGAGCGGGTCACGCGACCAGGTGACGACCTGCGCCACCGCGATGATCGCGACGACGAGGGCCGGAACTCCGATGAGAGCCGTGACGGCGAGCGCGGTTGCGAGCCTCGTCGTGGAGATGCCGAAGAGTGAGAACGCGCGCGGATCAAGGGTGTCGTCTACCCCAAAGGCGAGGGGGACGAGAAGAAACCCGAGCACTATGAGCGCACCGAGCGTCACCGTGATGCTTCCCGCGAGCGCGGTGTCGACGAAGCGGAGCGCTATCAGTCCGGCGACCGCGACGATCGCAGCACCGAGCCCGTAGAAGAGGCCGATGGCGATTCCGACGATCTGAATCGGGCTGCGTCGAAACGTGTTCGCGAGCAGCCGCAGTTTCAGTCTGAGAAACTGTGCAACCACTCCATGCCCTCCGCGGTCCTGCGTCCGCCGGCAAGCTCGACGAATTTCTCCTCCAGGGATCCGACGCCGCGGACCTCGTCCATGGTCCCGGACGCCAGAATGGAACCACTCACCACGATCGCGACGAAATCGCAGATCCTCTGAATGAGATCCATGCTGTGGCTCGACAGGACGACCGTGCCGCCGGCGCCAGCATAGTTCTGCAGGATCTCGATGATGTTTGCGGCCGAGACGGGGTCGACCGATTCGAAAGGCTCGTCGAGGATGAGCACCCGCGGCGAGTGGATCATGGCGCAGGCCAGCGCGACCTTCTTGGTCATGCCCGCCGAGTAGTCCGCGACCAGCCGGTTCAGGGCGTCCTCGAGACCGAAAGCGGATGCGAGGTCCGCCGAGCGCCTCCTGACCGTCGCGGCATCGAGTCCCCTGAGCGTTCCCGCGTAGTACAGGAGCTGGCCACCCGTCAGCCGGTCGAACAGGCGGAGTCGATCGGGAAGCACACCCATATTGCGCTTGGCCACGACCGGGTCCTTCCAGACATCGGCGCCGTGCACGACGATAGATCCGCCGTCGGGTCGCAGGAGGCCCGTGGCCATCGAAAGCGTGGTCGTCTTACCCGCGCCGTTCGGACCGACGATGCCGAAGATCGATCCGACGGGTACAGACAGGCTCATGTGATCCACGGCGACCGTCTCACCGAAACGCTTGGAGAGATCCCGGAGGACGAGCACGACCTCGCGCGGGGCCGGCGGTTTGGCGATGCCTGCCGACGTTGTGCTCTTCTTGCGCACCGCGGACTTCCGCGGAGTCTTGGGCGCGGCGGGCGAAGGCTCGGCCACCATCGGCTTACCGGATGTCGCGGCCGTCGAGGTCGAGGCCGCGCGGGTTCGCGGTGCCGGTTTGGATGCGGCTGGCTTCTCTGGCTGCTCGGCCTCGGCAGCATCGGTCACCGGCTTCGTGCGTGCCGCCGGTTTCGCCCCGGCGGCTGATTTCGACGCTGCAGACGTTTTACCGACTGGAGTCCCCGTGGTCGTCGAGGCAGGTTGCGCAGCTGCCGTTCCGGCGCTTGTGGGCGTTCTTCGAACCGGTGTCTTGCGAGCTTGTGCTGGCTTCTCATCGGGTTCTAAATCCACTCCTCAACCGTACCAATGCCCACCAACAGGCCTGTGCAATACCTGGGCGTTGCATCACGAATTGAGAACATCGACCGATATCGCCCTGTGCTCGAAAGGTGCCTGCGGGTAGGGTTGGGGAAGCACGACCACGTGTCCAGGCAACAGTCTGGGGATTAATACTCGATGAAGACTTCGATGCCGAGAAGCTGTGGCACCGAGAAAAAACGATCCGATATTGACATCGAACCCCCGTCCGACCACCGTCAACTGAGGAGACCAATCGTGAGCACACAGATCGTAATCCTTGCCGCAGGCATGGGTAGCCGCCTCGGTCGCTCGCTGCCGAAGCCGCTGACAGAACTTAGCGACGGCCGCACCATCATGCAGCAGCAATTCGACAACATCCACCACGCGTTCGGCAAGACCGCCAAAGTGACCATCGTTGTCGGATACAAACTTGAGCACATCATCGAGGCCTTCCCTAACGCTTCCTTCGTGTACAACGAGGAGTACGACCAGACCAACACTTCGAAGAGCCTGATGCGCGCCCTCCGAGCCTCGTCGAACGGCGGCGTGCTGTGGATGAACGGCGACGTCGTCTTCGATCCAGAAGCACTCGTTCGGGCGGCGAAGATGGTCGAGGCCGACCGGTCGTTCGTCTCCGTCAACACCGCGAAGGTCTCGGACGAAGAGGTCAAATACACTGTCGACGCCGAGGGATTCATCAACGAACTCTCGAAGACCGTCAAGCATGGCCTGGGAGAGGCAGTCGGGATCAACTATGTGGCCCGCAACGACAAGGCTGCCCTCGTGCGTCAGCTCAGCCGCGTCGCCGACCAGGACTACTTCGAGCGCGGTATTGAGCTTGCAATCCAGCAGGACAAGCTACGATTTGAGCCGGTAGACATCTCCGACCTCTACGCCGTGGAGATCGACTTCGCCGAAGACCTGGAGAGGGCAAACCTCTTCGTCTAGGGCGCTGCACCGGGGGTGCTTGACGGTTAAGGACCCTATCGCGTGAGTGCAGTTCTCCAGGCTCGCCCTGCGCGCTCGGCATTTGCGCGCTATCGCCATTCGTTGTGGCTGTTGACGACCCGCGATCTCAAGGTCCGGTATTCCACGTCCGTCCTCGGGTACTTCTGGTCCATTCTCGATCCGCTGGTCATGGCGTCGATCTACTGGTTCGTCTTCACCCAGATCTTCCAGCGCGGGGTCGGCCACGAGCCGTACATCGTTTTTCTGCTGACCGCGCTGCTGCCATGGACCTGGTTCAATGGTGCCGTCTCGGATGCCACGCGGGCCTTCACGAGGGAGGCCAAGCTCATCCGCTCGACCAAGATCCCGCGCACCATCTGGGTCGCGCGGCTGGTGCTCTCGAAGGGCATCGAGTTCGTGGTCAGCATCCCGGTGATCATCTTCTTCGCCCTCCTCTCGCTGGCCAGTGCCGACCCCGCGCGTCTGCACTGGGAGGTCGTGCTCGTGCCTGTCGCGATCGTGATGCAGGCGATCCTCACCCTCGGTATCGGGCTGATCGTTGCGCCCCTCGTCGTGTTCTTCCGCGATCTTGAGCGCGCCGTCAAGCTCGGCCTCCGCTTCCTGTTCTACGCCTCGCCGATCGTTTGGGGCCTCGCCGACCTCGAGGGACTCAAGGGTCTTCCCGCTCTACGCTACGTCGCCGGCTTCAATCCGCTGTCCGGCATCCTGTCGCTCTACCGCGCATCCTTCTTCCCCAAGGAACTCAACTGGCTCGACGTCGGCATGAGCGCGATCATGTCCATCGCAATCCTGGCCATCGGCCTGCTCGTCTTCCAACGCACCATCAAGACCGTGCTGAAGGAGATCTGATGTCCCCTGCTGAAAACGCCGTGTCTCCGGTCATCACGGTCACGGATGCCGGTATCAGGTTCAAGCGCAATCGCCGTTCACGTCGCAACTTCAAAGATCTCTTTGCGGGATCGAAGCGGCGCAGTCGTCCCGGAGAATTCTGGGCCCTCCGCAACGTGAGCTTCACCGTCACACCCGGTGAGGCGATCGGTGTGGTCGGTCGGAACGGACAGGGAAAATCAACCCTGCTCAAGCTCGTCGCGGAGGTCGTATTTCCCGACGAGGGTTCCGTGCGAGTCGGCGAGGGCGTCGCCCCACTCATCGAGATCACCGGCGGTTTCGTCGACGACCTCACGGTGCGCGACAACGTGTACCTGACTGCTGGCCTTCATGGAATGAAGCGACACGAGATCGATGAGCGTTTCGACGAGATCATCGCCTTCTCTGAGATCGGCGATTTCCTCGACACGCCATATAAGCACCTCTCGAGCGGGATGAAGGTCCGCATCGCCTTCGCCGTCATCTCACGCCTCGAGGAGCCGATCATCCTCGTCGACGAGGTGCTCGCCGTGGGCGACAGAGCGTTTCGCGAGAAGTGCTACGGTCGCATCGAGGAGCTCTTGGCCGGCGGGCGTACATTGTTTTTCGTGTCACACAGCGAGAAGGACCTTCGACGATTCTGCACCAGAGGCCTCTATCTCGATAAGGGGTCGCTCGTGCTCGACGCCTCGATCGGTGAGGTCCTCGATCGCTACAACACGGAGTACGGCGTAAGCCCATGACTCTCGTTCCCGGAAAGACTCCGGCACAGGTCGAAAAGGGCATCGAAAAACTGCTGTCGGTGCAGCGCCCCATTGTGCTCGCCGAGGTGCGTGGCATCCGTCGTCGGCATCCGGATGCCACGCCGACCCAGGTGATCACCATCCTCGAGCGCCACTATCTCGCCGCGGTCACGACGGGAGGCGCCGCAGTCGGCGCGAGTGCCGTGATACCGGGCGTCGGGATTGGCATTTCACTCGCGCTGTCCGGTGTCGAGACGGCGGGCTTTCTCGAGGCGAGCGCCCTTTTCGCCCAATCGGTGACCGAAGTGCACGGTATCGCCGTCGAAGATCCCGAGCGGGCGAGAACTCTGGTAATGACGATGATGCTCGGCTCCGCCGGTTCGGACCTCGTGAAGCAGCTTGCGGGGCAGGCTGCAGGTGTCGGACCCACCCGGGGGCGCTTCTGGGGCGAACTCGTGACCAAGAGCCTGCCGCAGGCCGCGATGGGGCAGATCGGCGACCGGATCAGGCGAGCCTTCGTGAAGCGTTTTGCCGTGACCCAGGGGGCGAGCGTCATCGGCCGGGCGATCCCGTTCGGCATCGGAGCCGTCATCGGCGGTACGGGCAACCACATGCTCGGCCGCAAGGTCGTCGCGAGTTCCCGCCAGGCCTTCGGGCCCGCTCCCGAGTCGTTCCCGTTGGTGCTGGAGTCGGCGATCCGCCCGGTGACCGTGCGGACTGCTCGGGCGCGGATTGCGATGCCGCGGTTTATCCGGAAGGGCCAGAGGGGCTAGGAAGGGTCACTCTTCTCCTCCCCTGTGGACCAGCGGTCGCGGAGTGCAGACCCGCCGTTCAGCGGTCGGATGCCCCCGCTACATTTCCCCCATGACCGGCCCACGCTCCCCGCGTTTCGACTTCGCCTACCCGGTGCCGTTCCGCATCGAACGCGACGCGGGCCCGCGCCGATATCTGCTCACTAACCGCGGACAGGAGCCGGTCGAAGGTGTCACCCTCACTCTGCTCGGGGCCGGCGTGATGCCCGCGAGTACGCCATCCACACTCCAACCTGGTGAATCTCTGGAAGTGATGATCTCGGGCCGCGACCTCGCGCGCAGCACGGTCCTGGTCGTGCGCTGGTTCCGCTCGACGGGCGAGGAATACCTCTGGCGGGTGAGTTTCTAGCGGGTCGCCGTGCGTCGTGCGCGTCTCTCGCGGATGAAGTCGGCCGCTGAGAATGTTTCGGCCCGATCCGGCAGAGCGCCTGCCCCGATCTTCTCGATGAGAGTTCCCGGATCGACGCCGAGTACAGAAGCGATCCGCACCAGCGTATGGAAATTCGGGTTACCGAGGCCTCGCTCGATTTTGCCGTAATTCGACACGTTCATGCCCGCCAGATTTGCGATCTCTTCCTGGCTGAGCGCGAGCTTGGTTCGCCGATCACGGATGCGATCGCCCAGAACGCGGGCGGCATCGGAGATCGGTTCTGACATGTCTCATTGCTAGTTGCACGATGGTAAAACGGCCAGATGTCATAGCGCTCGTGTATAAATACCTCAGGGTTAATTGCTCCCTCTCGAGCACACGCAAGCCTCTCGGACGAAACGGACACACCCCATCGCATGGCAAGATCCTTGCTCGAACAACTCCCCGGCATCGTCGCAGCGGGCAAGAGACAGGCGCAGCAGATCCTCGAACAGCTCGAGGGGCCGAGCAGGGTTTCCTTGCAGACGCGGGAGTTGGTCGTTCCGGCACGAGACACGGCGGGTTTCGACCTCTACGGCCCCGATGCTGAACATGGCGCTCTGCTCGACGCGCCCAATCGGCTGATTTACGGCGACAACCTGCTTGCCATGGCGGCCCTGCTCGCCGGCGATGATCAGACCCCGAGCCTGCGGGGCAAGATCGACCTGATCTACATCGATCCGCCTTTCGATTCGAAGGCGGACTATCGCACCAAGATCACGCTGCCGGGGGCGACGATCGACCAGCGGCCCACAGTCGCTGAACAGTTCGCCTACTCGGATGCCTGGGCAAATGGCACCGCCTCCTACCTCGAGATGATCACACCGCGTCTTGTTCTCATGCGGGAACTGCTCGCCGCTACCGGCTCCATCTACGTGCACCTCGATTGGCACGTTGGTCACTACGTGA
>JAODMH010000007.1 GCA_025465035.1 Microbacteriaceae bacterium
CACCGTCGCCGAGAACATTGTCTTCGGCAGCAGGGTCGCTGGTCGGACGCGCTGGTTCAGTCGAAGCGTCGCCCGTCGCGAAGCGAAGCTCGTGCTCGAACGGATGCGCGTGGACATCGACATCGACGCGAACGTTGGCGAGCTTCCGATGGTCGACCGCCAGCTGATCGCCATCGCGAGCGCTCTGGCTAAGGATGCGCGCCTGATCGTGATGGACGAGCCGACCACGGCGCTGTCCCAGCGCGAAGTCCAGGCTCTCCTCGACATCATCCTCGGGCTCAAGAAGGACGGGGTGTCGACGCTGTTCGTCAGCCACAAACTCGACGAGGTCGCCGCCATCTCCGACCATACGGTCGTCATCCGAAACGGCGTCAAGGTCGCAGACAGTCCGGCCTCCGAATTCGATCGACGTTCCCTGGTGACCGCGATGACAGGTCGCGAGATCGAATTCGGTGCCCAGGCATTCGCCCCGGTCACCTCGGACAGCCCGATCGTGCTGTCCGTACGCGGCGGTACCAGGCCGGGGTGCTTCACCGACGTCAATCTCGACCTGAAGGCCGGGGAGGTTCTCGGCATCACCGGACTGCTCGGCTCCGGTCGGGACACGCTTGCCCTCGCGCTTTTCGGGTTGCTGTCGATGACCACGGGGGAGATCGTGATCGACGGGAAGGCGGTGCGGCTGGACTCCCCACGGACGGCGATGCGAAACGGCATCGGATACGTTCCGGAAGACCGCCTGACCGAGGGACTCTTTCTCGACCACTCCATCGGCGCCA
The DNA here is from genome assembly GCA_025465035.1 of Microbacteriaceae bacterium. Classification (GTDB taxonomy): domain Bacteria; phylum Actinomycetota; class Actinomycetes; order Actinomycetales; family Microbacteriaceae; genus Lacisediminihabitans. Next base: position 777 of record JAODMH010000007.1, read on the forward strand.
ACATCATCGTGCGCACCATCGACTCGCTCCGCACTCACCTGGGACTGCTCGACATCCGAAAGGCGAACGACCTCGCCCGCAAGTGGGTATCCGAACTCCGAATCAAGACTCCGGACGTATCCCGGGCGGTGAGCACACTCTCCGGTGGCAACCAGCAGAGGGTGGTGCTGGCGAAATGGCTGTCAGCCTCGCCGAAAATCCTGATCCTGAACGGCCCGACCGTCGGCGTCGACATCGGATCGAAGTCGGAAATCCTGGAATTGTTGAGAGAACTGGCCGGCCAGGGAATGGGAATCATCGTGATCTCCGACGACATCCCAGAGCTGCTGGAGGTGTGCCATCGCATTCTGGTGATGCGGGATGGACGGATCGCCAACGAGTTCGACCGGGCCGAGATCGACGAGCAGCGTCTCGGCGAGCTCCTGGTGGCGGCGTGAGCGGCACCGGTCGCGGAATGCGACTTCGCGGGGCACTTCGCTCCCAGGAACTGGTAATCGCCGCCGTCATCGTCGTCCTCTCTGCGGTCATCACGGTGTTGAACCCCGCCTTCCTGAGCCTGTCGAACATCTTCGACATCGTTCGTCTTGCCACAGTCAGCGGGATCTTGGCGCTCGGCGTTCTTCTCGTGCTGATTTCAGGTGGGGTGGATGTCTCGTTCCCAGCGATCGCAGATACCGCCGTCTTCGTCGCCGCGACCCTCCTCTTGGCGGCGCACTTCAATGGTTCTGGCCTGGTGTTGTACCTGCTCGCGCTCCCGTTCGGCATCGTGATGGGCCTGGTCAACGGATTCTTCATCTCCCGCTTTCGGGTGCCGACGCTGATCGTGACCCTCGGCACGTCGAGCCTGTTCTATGGCGCCGAGTTGTATTTCTTCGGTGGGGTGTCGATCTTCTCGCTTCCGCAGGGCACGGCGGACTTCTCCCATTGGAGTCTCGTGACAGTGAAGACGGCCAGCGGGGTGGGAACCACTTCGCTGAGTCCGACAGTTCTGATTCTCATCGCACTCGCCGCGATCATCTCGCTCATCCTCAACAAGACCACTCTCGGTCGTTCCATCTACGCCATCGGCGACAATTTCGCCGTCGCAGAGCGCTCCGGCATCAGGGTGGCGAGGGTGCAGTACTTCGTCTACGGACTGGTTGGTGCTCTCGCGGCCATAGCCGGCGTGACCAACGCATCCCTGTATCGCAATGCGAACCCGATAAGCCTCCAGGGGACCGAACTGGCCGTCATCGCCGCAGTGGTTCTCGGTGGCACGCTCATCACCGGCGGCAAGGGAACCGTCATCGGCACTCTGCTCGGGGTGTTGCTGATCTGCATCGTCGAAAACAGTCTCGTGCTCGTCGGTGTACCGACGACCTGGCAGAACGTGGTGGTCGGGGTCGTCCTGTTAGTTGGAACCGGCGTGCCGGCCATCAGGGCGCTCAGGCGTCGACGGATCGTTGGGGGAGTGTGACGGCAATGCGGTTCATCAGCGCAATTCGCAACGTGGTGTGGCCCAAGGATCTTCATCTGAGGGTCTTGATAGTCGTGTTCATCGTCGTCCTCGTGGTGCTCTCGATATGGGAAGGGGGAACCTTCCTGCGCGCGGACAACTTCACCTCGATGGCCCTGCAGGTCTCCGACCTCGGCGTCCTCAGTCTGGCGATGACGCTGGCAATGCTGCTCGCGGGGATCGACCTTTCGGTCGTGGCCGTGGCGAACCTCTCATCGGTCATCGCCACCGTGGTCATGCGCTCCGCGGCTTCTGCCGGTATACCGGACGGGGTGGACACCATCCTCGGCATCATCGTGGCGCTCGTCGTAGGCCTCATCGCCGGAAGCATCAACGGACTCATCATCGGCTACCTGCGGGTGCCGCCGATTCTTGCGACACTGGCGACGATGACCCTGTGGGGCGGAGTGGCCACCGTCATCACGAAGGGCGTATCCA
>JAODMH010000058.1 GCA_025465035.1 Microbacteriaceae bacterium
AGACGACGTAGTGGAAGTGGGCGACGACGAAATAGGTGTCTGAGACGTGGAAGTCCAATGGCGGCGAGGCCAGGATCACGCCGGTGAGACCGCCGAAGGTGAAGGTGATCAGAAAACCGATCGCCCAGAGCATCGGGGTCTCGACGGTGACGGAGCCCCGCCACATCGGCCCGATCCAGTTGAAGATCTTCACCCCTGTCGGCACCGCGATCAGCATCGTCATCAGGGAGAAGAACGGCAACAACACCGAACCGGTCACATACATGTGATGCGCCCACACCGTCACCGACAGCGCCGCGATCGAAATCGTCGCATAAATCAACGTCTTATAGCCGAAGATCGGCTTACGACTGAACACCGGCAACACCTCGGAGATGATGCCGAAGAACGGCAGAGCGATGATATACACCTCGGGATGCCCGAAGAACCAGAACAGATGCTGCCAGAGGATCGCTCCCCCAGCATTCACGTTATACAGCTGCGACCCGAAAACCCGATCCGACCCCAACGCGAACAACGCCGCCGCCAACACCGGAAACGCCATCAACACCAAAATTGAGGTGACCAACGCATTCCACGTGAAGATCGGCACCCGAAACATCGTCATCCCCGGCGCACGCATCGTAATAATCGTGGTGATGAAGTTCACGGAGCTGAGAATCGTTCCAAAACCGGTCAAGGCGAGCCCGAAGACCCAGAGATTGCCACCCAGCGACGGCGAGAACGTGGTCTCCGACAGGGGCACGTACGCCGTCCATCCGAAGGACGCCGCACCCTGCGGGGTCAGAAAACCAGCGACCACGATGGCAGCGCCAAAGGCATAGAGCCAGTAGCCGAAGGCGTTCAACCGCGGAAAGGCGACATCCGGCGCACCGATCTGCAACGGCATCAACACATTCGCGAAACCAGAAAAAAGCGGTGTTGCAAATAGCAGGAGCATGATCGTGCCATGGATAGTAAATAGCTGGTTGTACTGGTCCTTCGTTGCCACGATCTGCAAACCCGGCTCGAAAAGCTGCGCCCGGATGACAAGCGCCATCACCCCACCGAGCAGAAAATAGATGAACGAAGTGATCAGATACAGGTAACCGATCGTCTTATGGTCGGTCGACGTAATCCAGCCGACGACGATGTTGCCCTTGCGCTCGACTCGACTGCTGATCGGCGTCACGATCGCCGGTGGCGATTCAACTGTAATTGCCATTGAGAGTCCCATCGTCAGGCATACGTGGACTCGACAATCGGGCGGATACTGTCCAAACTCGAAGGTCTACCTGCTTCTAGACGATACGCCGTGGGTATCCGTTCTCCAATAGCTCGCAGCTCTTTGCCACAGCAGGCTTCGGGGCGATGAACACGGACCGACGAGGTAGAGCGACTCGTCAGTCTCGGAGCGATTCGCGTCGAGTGGGACAGGAAACCTGCGGACACCGACTACGTGATCCTCGCGGACCCCGAAGGCAATCGCTTCTGCGTCGTCGACACGACGAGATAACGCAGAGCGAGGCTCTGCGCGGCGGTCCAACCCCTGCAACTGATGCAGCGCGCCGGTGGGCAAAATGAAACGATCATTTCCTCATTTCCAGTTGGCGATCTGATTCATGATGGCCTTCACGGTCCCTCGCTCGCTCCGTAGAACGTGGCCCCCGCTGGATTCTGTGCAAGCAATGTCAGGTACGTCGATGCGAGATGAACATCGTTGCCGCACCAAGCATGATCAGGATGCTGCTGCCCGCCCACCCCGCGAACGTGATGAGTAACAGCCGGTCGGCAGAGGTTTCGGTGAGGCCGAGCGATTGCCCGGCCAGTATCACGCTGTCGCCCGCCCTGAGTTCGACGGTCGCGAAGCGCAGCCCATCGGCGGGTTGCCACGTCACCCTGTTGCTCCCGACCCGACGAGTGTGTTCGAGCACTCCGACCGGCGGCGCCGCCAGGGAACCGTGGAGGTAGCCCGAGCCAAAGATCGGTCTGCCGTTCGACCCATAGACGACATAGAAGACGGCCAGGCTGCGCGAAAGATCAATGTGGGCCACACCGGCCGACGCGGTTTCCGCCATGGGAAGGTCCGCCGCGATCTGCGAGGCCAACCTCGATGGGGCGTCGTCGGCGGCGGTGCGTCCCACTTGTTGTGCGACCGAATACACGGTCCCGAACACGAGGGTGGTTACCAACAGGGCAACAGCCCAGGGAATCAGCCACATCTTCCCGCTCATGTTCACATGGTAGGTCCGATCCACACGGAGGTGAATGGAAGGCTAGAGAGCATGACTATCGATGACATCCTCGACCTCGTGAAGAGTTTCGACGGCACTCTTGCCTTCACACCCACTCCTGACGACGATTCTCCGGATATCGCGTGGGGTGACACATTCTTCTATTACGCCCCTGACGGCACGATGCCCACGGCGACGCAGCCCTTCGCAACCATCGTCACCAAGAACTACCCGGGCGACGAACGGTCACGCCTGGATCGCCCGGGAACGTTCCGGCTGAACGTCGCGGTAGGGAGGGCGGAGTTCGTCGAACGGACCGGTCACGAACCGGCCAACCTACCGGACGACACCGACGCCAGCAGAGCCGACACCCTGATCGCCCATCCCGTCTATGGTTCTCTCGGCTGGCTCTCAGTTGTCAATCCAGGACCTGCTACCGAAGCGGCAGTGCGCGAGCTCCTCCGTCTGGCATGCGACCTCGCCCGCTCCCGCTCTGAGCGTCGCGCAGCTCATTAGGGTCTTCGCCGAGGTGCCCCTGGTAGGAATCGAACCTACGACAAGCGGATTAGAAGGCCGCTGCTCTATCCACTGAGCTACAGAGGCGTGGAAGCGCTTCAACGATACCGTAGGGGTTCTCCACAGCGGGGTATCCTCCAGACGCTACGCCCGCCACACCGTCTTCACGTTGGTGAACTCGCGGATGCCGAATGCCGAGAGTTCCCGTCCATATCCGGAGTCCTTCACACCGCCGAATGGCACGGCCGGGAACGACGCGGTGAGCCCGTTCACGAAGACGCCCCCGGCATCGATCTCGCGGCCGAGCCGCGCGACCTCGCCTTCGTCGTTGGTCCAGACGCTCGAGCTGAGTCCGAAGTCCGAATCGTTGGAACGCTCGATCGCCTCATCGATGCTCTTCACCCTGAAGAGGCAGGCGACCGGCCCGAAGCATTCTTCGCGGTAGATGCGCATGTCGGGGGTCACGTCCGCGAGCACCGTCGCCGGGTAGAACCATCCCGCACCGTCCGGCGCGTCACCACCGGTGAGCACCGTCGCACCCTTCGATCGCGCGTCATCGACGAGTTCCTGCACGTCCCGGCGCCCGCGCTCTGTGGCGAGCGGCCCGAAGGTCGTCCCCTCGGCCATGGGATCGCCGGCGACCGTTGCGGCCATCCCAGCGACGAAACGGTCGGCGAACGCGTCGTAGACCTCCGTATGCACGTAGTACCGCTTCGCCGCAATACATGACTGGCCAGAGTTCTGCACCCGCGCGGTGACCGCGAGCTCCGCAGCCTTCTCCACATCGGCGGAGGGCAGCACGATGAAGACGTCGGTGCCGCCAAGCTCGAGAACCGTCTTCTTGACGTTGCGCCCGGCCGCCTCGGCAACGGACGCCCCCGCCGCAACCGATCCTGTGAGGGTCGCGGCCCTGATTCGGCGGTCGTCGAGCAGCGGGGCGACCGCGGCCCCCTCGATGAGCAGCGTCTGGAACGCGCCGGGTGGGAAGCCGCCGCGCTCGAACAGTTCGCCGAGGTACAGTGCCGACTGCGGCACGTTCGAGGCGTGCTTGAGGAGTCCCGTGTTGCCCGCCATGAGCGCGGGAGCCGCGAATCGCACGGCCTGCCAGAGCGGGTAGTTCCATGGCATCACCGCGAGCACGACGCCGATCGGGTCGAAGCGCACGCTGAGCGCGGAGGCATTCACATCCGACGCCGGAACCGGCGCCTCCGGGGTGAGGTAGCGCTCCGCATTGTCGGCGAAATGACGCATGCCGGTCGCGGACTTGAGAGCCTCGTACTTGGCGGACCCGAAGGTCTTACCCATCTCGGTGGTGATGAGTCTGGCGACGTCGTCGGCCTCGCGCTCGAGGATCTCCGCGGCCCGGCGCATCCAGCCGGCACGCTCGGCGAAGGTCGTTCCGGCCAGCCGTCGGTACGCGGCATCCGCCGCAGCGATGCGAGCCTCGATCTCTTCGGCGGTGTGCGGTTCGAAGCTCTTGAGAACCTGACCGGTGGTGGGGTTAATGGTGGCGATTGCCATGATGATAGCTCCTTGGTATTCCTGGATGGGATCGGCTCTGGCTACAGCGCGCCGGATCGCGCCTGGCGCACGATGTAGTCCGCCTGCCGAAGCACGATGGCCATGATGGTGAGGGTCGGATTCGCCGCCGCGCCGGTCGTGAAGACGGAGCCGTCGGAGACGAAGAGGTTGGGCACGTCATGGGTCTGTCCGAAGCCGTTGACGACGCCGGCGGCCGCGTCCTCGCTCATCCGTGCCGTGCCCATATTGTGGCCGGACGGCATCGCGGGAGCCTTCGTGACGCGGGTCGCCCCCACGGCACGGAACAGCTTCTCCCCCTGCCGGTAGGCGTGGTCCAACATCGCGACGTCGTTGGGGTGATCGTCGTAGTGCACCGAGGGTGATGGCAGGCCGAGACGATCGAGCAGACTCCCGTCCAGGGTTACCCGATTGGTCTCGCGAGGCATGTCCTCACCGCAGATCCACAGGCCGGCCGTGCGGGTGTACGCCTCCACCTTCGACGTGAACTCCGGCCCCCATCCGCCCGGCGTCATGAACGTCGTGAACGACGGCAGACCCTGGGCGATCATCTCGAGGTAGTAGCCGCCGGAGAAGCCTCGACGAGGATCGTGACGCGACTCGTCGTTGACGATCCCAGCCATCGGCTCGCCGCGGTACATGTGCACCTCGTTCTCGAATTCGCCATAGACGACACCGGTCACGTGACGCATGTAGTTGCGGCCGACCTGCCCCGACGAGTTGGCCAGGCCGTCCTCATGCCCGGCGGTGGCCGACAGCAGCAGCAGGCGCGGGGTCTCGATCGCATTCCCAGCAACGGCGACGATCGCGGCCCGCTGCCGATGCAGGGCGCCGTTCTCGTCCGCATAGACGACACCGTCGGCGCGCCCGTCGGATCCCAGCGTGATCTGGACGGCCTGCGCATTCGTCCGCAGTTCCATGAGGCCGGTCGCGATGGCCTTGGGAATCTCGCTCACGAGCGGCGACCACTTGGCGGTGCTCTTGTCGCCCTGCTGGCAGAAGCCATCCCGCAGGGTGCCTGGCCGACCGTCATATTCCTCGACGTTCGTCGCATACGGGCCGGTCGCGAAATGCTCGTATCCGATGCGTTGGGCACCGTTGGCGAGCACCTTGTAGTTGTTGTTCGCCGGCATCGGCGGACGACCATGCCGGTGCGAGGTCCCCATCGCCCGTTCCGCCCGCTCGTAGTAGGGGCTCAGCTCCTCGAGCGTCACCGGCCAGTCGGCGATGGAGCTGCCCGGCACCTCGCCGTAGGAACGATGCGCCTCGAACTCGTGAGATTTGAAGCGCGGGGTGAGTCCCGTCCAGAAGGTGGCCGTACCGCCAACCACCTTGCCCGTCCAGGCCGGGCTACCGGGGAAGTCCTTCGCGAGCTGCCAGGTTCCGGTGGCGCGGCGCGGATCCTTCCAGGTGAGCTGGTCGAACGCGATCCGCTCGTCGTTGACGAAGTCCTCGTTCGGAATCCATGGTCCTGCCTCGAGCATCACAACCCTGAATCCCTCGCGAACGAGTTGCAGGGCCAGTGTCGAGCCGCCGGGGCCCGACCCGATGACGACCGCGACATCCGCATCGTCCCGTTCATAACGGATCATCAGTTGTTCCCCTCCGATATCGCAATGGCCTCGAACGGCTCCGTGCTCTCCCGCACGCGGGGCTCCGGCAACCAGTCCAGGTCGTCGAACCCGCGATGCAGGTAGCCTCCCCTGTCGAAGGAAGCTCCCGGATACCCGATGAAGTCCCACACTTCGTGGTCGTCGTAGAGATGCCATGCGACAAGGGCGCGCAACGACTCGAAGAACGGGGTACCCACTCGAGCTTCCAGGGCCGAGTGGAGGTCGCTTCCCCCGTCGTGGATCTCCGCGAGCCCATCGTGGAGTACGTGCCACAGTGCCGGTTCGGCGGATGCCCGTGAAACGATCTTCGCGATCGTTCGCTCATAGGGCCCGTCGGCCAGCGCTTCGTGGGGATACAGCGCCCTGGCGAGGGCGAGCAGCTCCGCGAGTTCAGCCGCTGTGAACAGGCCGTCGTCGGAGGTCATGGTCGTTGCGTTCCTTCTGTCAATGGAGTTCATCCGGGCGAGCGGTTGGGGCCGGCGAACCGGCCCCGACCGGTTACGGGATGACCCTGTCCTGCCACACCTTCGGGAAGCCCGGCAGGTCTTCCCCGCCGAAGCGCGCATACTGCCCGTCCGGCATGCCGGCGTTCTTCGTGAGCACAGCGGTGAGTTCTGCGGCCTTCACCGGCACCTGCGGGAGCACCCAGTTCTTCGGGATCTCCTTGCCCTGGAAGAGATCGGCGACGGCGAGGAGAGCGGTACGCCACTGGTACGCAGAGTAGACGGGGGCGAAACCGGTGAAACCCTTGTCCTTCCACGCGCGCAGATAGGCCAGGTTGTCCTCTCCTGTGACGATCGGGATCTTCTTGCCGGCGTCCTCGAAGGCTTCGATGGCAGGCACGGCCTGGTCGCCGAGGTCCACCCAGACGGCGGCGATATCACCCTTGGCGATCTCGTCGGTTATGGTGCTCTTGATCTTCGCGGGATCTGCGCCGGTCAGGTAGTCGGTCACCGTAAGTCCGGCCTGGTCGAAGATGTGCTGAGCAGCGGCCCAGCGCTGCTCGAACACGTCGACCCCTGGCGCGGTGCGCAGGGCGATGACCTTGCCGCCCTTTTTCACGTTGTCGGCGATGAAACTCGCCGAGTCGATTCCCCAGGCCATGCCGCCCACCGAGTGCACGAAGCTGGTCTGGCAATCGGTTCCGGCACCGCGGTCGAAGATAATGACGGGCTTGCCAGTGGCACACGCCCGCTGCACGGCGGGCGCCGTCGCCTGGGGCGAGTTCGGCGCGATGATGTACGCGTCGCAGTTGTTCTCTTTGATGAAGTAGTCGATGTCGGCGACCTGGGTGTTGTCGCTGTCCTGGGCATTACGCGCCTCCAGTTGTGAGATCACCCCCTGGCTCTTGAGCACGGCGAGCTGCTGGTTCATGGTGATCCAGCCGGTCTGCCGCCAGGTGTTGCTGAGCGCGGCGTTGGAGAAGCACACCTTTCCTGGCGTGGTGCGGGCGAAGCCTGCTGGCTTGACCATGGCGCCTGCGAGGTACTGCAGATACGGTGTCGACGGATCGCCAACAAACGTCGCGGTACGCTGAGAGTTCTCGAGGTCGAACTGCGCCTGGCTGAAGGACGCGTTCGGCTTGGCCGTCGGCGCGCTGCTGTTATTGGATGATGTGTTCGAACCGGGAGCGCAGCCGGTGAGTATCAGCGCGAGAGCCCCGATAACCCCAAACATCATTGTTCTTGTGCGAGGTTGTTGCACTTTCTTCCCTTTCTTAGATTCGATCTGGTGATCGAAAAGTCGTCGATCAGTCCTCGACGGACTCACCCGGTGATGGACTTGGCGCCACCGTCGTCTCCGAGTGGCGTCGGCCACGGTGCCAGCGCAGCAGCGGCGCGCCGAGGGCGACGACGATGATCACGCCCTGGACCGCGGGCCGCCAGGTCGACTGCACGCCGACGAAGTCGAGCAGGCTGAACAGCACCTCGAGCGCGAAGGCGGCCGCGATTGCCGAGAGCACCCAGCCGCGACCACCACCGAGAACGACGCCGCCGAGAACGACCGCGGTGATGGCGATGAACTCGTACCCCTGTCCGACGACCGGACTCACCCCGGCATAGCCGACGAGGATGACGGCCGCGATCGTGGAGGCGATCGACGAGAGGATGAAGCCTCGAGTTCGCAGCCACCAGACCGATGCTCCCGTCAGCGCAGTCGCGGCCTGATTGTCGCCGACCGAGAGCAGCAGACGCCCGAATGGGCGGCGCATCAGCCAGATCGCCACCCCCACCAGCACCACCAGGATGATCACCGAATACGGAACGAAGCCCAGCAGCGGCACGTTCTCGATGCCTGCCCGGCCGATCGCCCGGAAGGAGTCGACCGGGTTGCCGCTGGGAGCGCCGCCGGTCGAATAGAAGGTGACCCCGGAGACGATGAGGGTTGTACCGAGGGTGGCGATGAAGCTCGGCACCCTGAAGAGGGTGGTGAGGACGCCGTTGAGTAGTCCGATCACGATCCCGACGACGAGCATGAGCACCATCACGGGCAGGACTCGGTCGGCATGCTGGCCGATGAGGTTGCCGGCCAGCACCACCTGCGCGGAGATGACCGCCCCCATCGACAGATCGAGTTCCCCCGACACGATGACGAAGTACTGACCGAGAGCGACGATCGCGATCGGCGCGGTACGGCCGATGAATCGCATGAACTGGCCCGATTCGCCGAGCGACGGGTTGTAGAGGAAGAGCAGCACGAGCAGCACTCCAAGGAGGATGTAGATGGCCCCGCCCGGCGTTGCCAGCGCCCGAACGGTCCGTCGCGCGACGGGGAGGCGGCCGGCCTCATATCGAGATGTGGCGGCAGTCATCACAAGTCCCTCTCTTTCACCGAGGCGGCGGACCCGACGGTCGAAGCCGGAAACCGGGAGATCCGCACGGGCACGGACCGTCTCGCGTAGATCGCCACCGCGACGATGATCACGAGGCCGCGCACGACATCCTTGAGATAGGGGTTGAGTTGCATGATGCCCATGACGCTGTCGATGCAGGCGAAGATCAGGATGCCGCCGAGCGAGCCCCAGAGGGAGCCTCGGCCGCCGGCAAGCACGGCACCGCCCAGCACGACGGCGGCGATGGACAACAGGTCGTAACCGCCCTGGGTTCCGACGCCTGGGCTGCCGACGCCGAGGCGGGCCACGATGACGAGACCGGCCAGTCCGGCGAACAGCCCGGAGAGCGAGTGCGCGACGATGATCGGAACCGCGTTGTGCACCCCCGACATCCTCGCCACGGCGGGGTCGCCGCCGACGGCATAGGTGTGCATGCCCGTGCGCGTCCTGGTCAGGAAGAACACGACGGCGAGAAAGAACAGGGCCATGACGATGGTCATCACCGGTACGAATCCGACGGTCAGGTCGCCGAGGCTTGCGAGTTGCGGACTCGCCTTGCCCGTGCTGCCCTGATAGTTGGTGAACAGGTAGCCGGACACGATCAGGCCGACACCCAGCGTCGCGATGAATCCATTGATCTTGACCAACCCGACCAGCAGTCCGTTGACCAGGCCGATGACTGTGGTAGCGGCGAGCGCCGTGATGATCCCTGGCAGGAGATTGCCGGGCTGGCCTGCCATGACTCCCGCAGCGAGAACGCTGGAGATGCTGACGGTGAACGGAACGGAGAGATCGAGGCTGCCGAGCAGGATGACGAGCGTCTGACCGATGGTTACGAAGCCGAGCACAGTGGTGCTCGTGAGCAACACGGTCAGGTTGCCCTGACTGAAGAAGTTGCGGCCGAGGGTGGCCCCGATGATCACGCTCACGATGATGACGACGACGAGAACGCCGTAGACCATCGCGGTCGTGGATGAGAGCCTCGCCCGAAGCGATGGGCCGATGGAGCTCATGCGACGTGCTCGCTTTCCGTGATCCCGGATGCTGCCCGCAGGATCCGTTCCTCGCTGCTTCCGGCTGGAAGCTGGTCGACCAGCCGGCCGTCGTGCATCACGAGAATGCGGTCGCTCATCCCGATCAGCTCTGGCAGCTCGCTTGAGACCATGAGAATGGCCAGCCCAGAGGCGGCGAGCTCGCGGACGATCGTGTACAGCGCGTGCTTAGCACCGACATCGATGCCCCGCGTCGGTTCATCGAGCAGGATCACCCTCGGCTCGGTGAGGAGCCACTTGGCGAGCACCACCTTCTGCTGGTTTCCGCCGGACAGGAAGCGGACTTCCTGGTCCGGTCCGCGGGCAGAGAGTTCGAGGTCGACGAAGAGGGCGGCCGCTCGACGGCGGGCAGACGAGACCTGCCGCGGTCGGGTCGCGCGCACGATCGTGAGGGCGTTGTCGAGCACGCCCTGGTTGAGCGAGAGGCCGGTGGCCTTGCGGTCCTCCGTGATGTGCGCGATGTGCCGTCGGATCGCCTGCCGCGGCCTGGTGATCGAGACCGTCGCGCCGTCGATTCGAATCTGTCCGCGTGTGAACGGCACTGCGCCGGAGATCCCTTCGAGCAGCTCGGTGCGGCCGGCACCCTGGAGCCCCGCCACCCCGACGATCTCACCGCGACGCAGTTGCATGGTGACTCCATCGACGGCGGTGTTGCCGACACCCGCCAGCTCGAGTGCGACGTCGCCCAGCACGGTGCCGTCGAGCCGCCCCGGAAAGAAACTGGCAAGCGGACGTCCCACCATGAGGCGTACCAGTTCGTCCTCATCGAGTTCGGATGCCGCCGCCGTGGTCACCAGTTCACCGTCCTTGAGCACGGTGATGCGGTCACAGAGATCGAAGATCTCACGCAGTCGATGAGACACATAGAGGATGGCCACTCCGCGCTGGGTGAGCCGGCGGATGATGGCGTAGAGCAGCTCGACCTCGTGGTCGGCGAGAGCCGCGGTCGGCTCGTCCATCGAGATCACCCTGGCGTCGTAGCTGAGTGCCTTCGCGATCTCGACGATCTGCTGCTGTGCGACCGAGAGGTCGCGCACCAGGGCCGTTGGAGCGATTGACGTGACGCCGAGAGACTGGAGCAGTTCGCGTGTGCTGCCGTTCATCCGCTTGAGCGACACGAGGCCGCGCACCCGCAACTCGCGACCCAGGTAGATGTTTTCTGCCACCGTCCGTTCGGCAAGCAGGTTGAATTCCTGGAAGACCGTCGAAATACCGGCCGCATATGCCTGCACGGGATGTCCGAACTCGACGCGCTTGCCGTCGAGCAGCACCTCACCAGAATCGCGCGCGTACACGCCGGCGAGGATCTTCATGAGGGTCGACTTTCCTGCGCCGTTCTCTCCGACGAGACCATGCACCTCGCCCGCGGTGAGCTCGAGGGCGACGTCTTTCAAGACCGGGTAGCCGAAGAAGGACTTGCTGAGTCCACGGACCTGCAGTACTGCCACTGTGCGTTCTCACTTCTTTGTGACGGGGGCGTGCGGGTGGGCCAACCGGGTTCGGCTTCACCTGATGCCGAAAGAGTATGGGATTCTGCAGTGTGCGTCAAGCATTATCGATAATATGTAAATAGCGCCGAATGCGTGACCATCGCGGTAGTGTTGCGAACGTGTCCACCCGTCTTCCGCGCGTCACGCTCGCCGATCAGGTCCGCGACTTCATCGTTCTCGAGATCGCGCAGGGACGGATGGCGCCAGGCACTCCCCTGCGCGAGCTCGAGATCGCCGAGCAGCTCGGCACGAGCCAGACTCCCGTGCGCGAAGCGTTCCGAGAGCTGTCGGCGCTGGGGCTCATCGAGTCCCGCATCCACGTCGGCACCAGGGTGCGCGACCTCGCCGAACAGGACCTCGTCGATGCCGTTCCGGTGCGCGCCGCGCTGGAAGGGGTTGCCGGTCGTCTCGCCGCACCTCGCCTCATCGGCAACGCCGGCGACGTCCGTGACGCATTCCTCGCCATGCAGGATGTAGCCAGGACGGATGACCGACTCGCCTATGCGAGCGCGAGCACCCAATTCCACCGCGCAATCATCCGCGCCGCCCACAACGAGTCGCTCCTGCGGGCCTGGAACGCGCTCGGAATCGAAGTCATGACGATCATGGCAATGGCCTCGAATCCGATCCCGCTCGAGGACGCCGCGGAGTCACACCGTGTCGTGCTCGAGGCCCTGGAGGCCGGCGATCCCGACCTTGCGGAGGATGTTCTCCGCAATCATGTTTCCGGCTATCTCCCCGGCACCGTGCACCTCGACGGCGACCCGGCCTGAGCTCGCTCTAGACGGCCTTCGCGAGCGCGACCAGCACCTGGTTGAGGCTCGGAACGCCCTCGGCACGAAAGACCTCTGATCCGCCGCCATCGAGCACGATCACTGTGGGAGTCGAGCGGATGCCCGCCCTCTCCGCCTCCGTGGCGTCCCTGGCCACGTCGAGCTCGGCGATCGCGAGCGTCGGCACCAGTTTGGTCGCCTGGTCGAGGATGGCGCGCGTCTGCATGCACGGCTCGCAGAAGGACGACGCGAAGAAGACTAACTGCATGTTCAGGACAACGACGGGCGGCCGGCGATGATTCCCTACTGGCGGTCGCCGCGGTCCTCGGGGTCCTCGACGGGCTCGCTGTCCTTCGCGTCGTAGCTGTAGACGACGTGGTACTGCCCACCCACCTCGGTGAAACTCGTCCTGTTGTAGTCGATGAGGGTCTCTTTGCCGTCGACGGCAGTGAGCACGGTGATCTCGGAGTCGACACCCCCATCGGTGCTGATGCGACGATCGGTTTGCCCGTCGTTGGGTCCGCCTTCGTAGATCACGATGTATTCGTCGCCGCGAGCGAGTTTCGGTTCTGCATCAGTCATGCTGCATTACTACCACGCGCCGCTGGACGATGCGATCCACGCGCCACGATGCATAACCCAGCTATATAGTTTGGCTATATACTTGTCGCGTGACAACGAATCCCAAAAACCTTCTCGAAGATCTCATCGTCGCCGCCCATCGGCTGACCCGCATCGCCGCACAGTCGACAGGCAGCACGACTCCCGCGTCCGTCTGGCGCACCCTGTCGATACTCACGACGGATGGACCGCTCCGCATTGGCGACCTCGCCAGGGCGAGCCGGGTGAGCCAGCCATCCATGACGAAGGTGCAGCAGCAGCTCGTCGAGGAAGAACTGGTCTACCGCATCGCCGACGTCGATGACTCGCGGGCCTGGCTCATCGCCATCACGCCCAAGGGCACTCAGGCTCTCGAGGACTGGAGATCGCAGCTCGCGCAGGCCATGAGTCCGATGTTCTCTGACCTCACACCACACGAACTCCAGGTGCTCGAGCGGGCCGTCGGCATCCTGCAGGACCGCACCGACACGAAACGGAAGGTGGCCTGATGGCCGGACACGAGAATACAGCGGGATCCAGCATCCTGACGCAGCCGAAGGAGGTCTGGGCGGTCGGCTTCGCCTGCGTGGTGGCCTTCATGGGCATCGGCCTGGTCGACCCCATCCTGCCGGCGATCGCGAGCGAGCTGAAGGCGACGCCGACCCAGACGGAACTCCTGTTCACGAGCTATCTGTTCATCACCGGCCTCGCGATGTTCTTCACCAGCTGGCTCTCCAGCCGCATCGGAGCCAAGCGCACCCTCCTGATCGGCCTCGCCTTCATCGTCGTCTTCGCCCTTGCCGCGGCCCTCAGCGGCAACGTCGAGATGGTGATCGGAGTGCGCGCCGGCTGGGGCCTCGGCAATGCGCTCTTCATCTCGACTGCGTTGGCGACGATCGTGGGTGCGGCCAGCGGCGGGACGTCGTCGGCCATCATCCTCTATGAGGCCGCGCTCGGTCTCGGTATCGCCATCGGTCCCCTGCTCGGCGGGCTCCTCGGCAGCATCAGCTGGAAGGGTCCATTTTTCGGCACCGCGGTGCTGATGACCATCGCCTTCGTCGCGATCGTCGTGCTCCTCGGGAAAGAGGACAGTTCCACCCGCGTGCCGACGAAATTCTCCGCGCCGTTCCGCGCCCTCGGCAATCCGGCGCTGGCCACGCTCGCCGCGGCCGCCCTGTTCTACAACATCGGCTTCTTCGTACTGCTCGCCTACACGCCATTCGCCCTCCCGAAGGGCACCACCGCGATCGCGCTGGGGCTCATCTTCTTCGGCTGGGGACTCGCCGTCGCGATCAGCTCGGTCTGGATTGCACCGATCCTGACGGCGCGGATGCGGCGGACGACCGTGCTCGGCGTCGTGCTCCCCCTCCTCACCCTCGACCTGGTCGCCGCGGGGATCTTCATCCAGAGCACCCTCGTGCTGATCATCTGCGTCATCGGCGGCGGTCTCCTGCTTGGCGTGCTGAACACTGTGCTCACCGAATCCGTGATGGAGGCCACCGACCTGCCGCGCTCCGTTGCCTCGTCGGCGTACTCTGCTATCCGGTTCCTCGGCGGTGCCGCCGCCCCGCCGCTGGCGACGACCCTTGCGGCACAGTTCACCTCCTCGACGCCGTATTTCGTCGCCGGCGGTTCTGTGCTGCTCGCCGCGATCATCGTGCTCTCACGGGTGAAGTTCCTCGGCCGGGTCAACACCGGCGCCGAAGCCCCCATAGTCGAGGCGGACGCCATCGGGGCTGGCGAGCTCGCCTGAGCCTCGGCGTCGGGCGAATCGGCCGCGTCGGCGGGCGACGATAGGATTCATGAATGCCTTCTAGCGCCGACCGACTCGTCTGGATCGACTGCGAAATGACGGGACTGGACGTCGACATCGACGAGCTCGTCGAGGTCGCGGTCGTCATCACCGATTTCGACCTCAACCTCATCGACCCCGGATTCGACATCGTCATCAAACCCGACCAGGCCGCGCTCGAGAACATGAACGACTTCGTGCGCGAGATGCACAGCAAGTCCGGGCTGCTCGAACTGATCCCTGACGGCGTGAGTCTCGCCGACGCCGAGTTCGCCGTGCACGAATACATCCTGAAGTTCGTTCCGGCCGAACAGCACGCCCCACTCGCCGGTAACACGATCGGCACCGACCGCACCTTCCTCGCGAAATACATGCCGCGCGTCGACAAGCATCTGCACTATCGCAATGTGGACGTCTCCTCCATCAAGGAACTTTCCCGTCGCTGGTTCCCGCGCGTGTATTTCAACGCACCGGTAAAGGACGGCGGGCACCGCGCGCTCGCAGACATCCTCGAGTCCATCCGCGAACTCGACTACTACCGCAGGGCCGCTTTCGTCGCCGACCCCGGCCCGACCACCGAAGAGGTGCAGGCGATCTCTGCCTCCGTGGTCGAGAAATTTCTCCCGCACCTGTAATAAGATTGCGGAGTTGTGTCGGTCGCGAACTATCGTGGACGGCACGCATGGTGGTCGTAGCTCAGTTGGTAGAGCGCTGGCTTGTGGAGCCGGATGTCGCGGGTTCGAGCCCCGTCGGTCACCCCAAATCGAGAAAGGCCCCGCATTGCGCGGGGTCTTTTCTTGAGTGAGGCTGGATTCGTGCCCGAAGTTCTCGAACGCCCGGAGACCATCGAGTCGACAGCGCTCGACTCGCCATGGACCACGATCGTCTGGAACGATCCCGTCAATCTGATGACGTACGTGTCCTGGGTCTTCCGCAGCTACTTCGGTTTCTCGAAAGCGGAGGCGGAGAGACGGATGCTGCAGGTGCACACCGAGGGACGCGCGGTCGTCGCGACCGGGCCCCGTGAAGAGATGGAGCGGCACGTCGAGGCGATGCACGACTTCGGCCTCTGGGCGACGCTCAGCAGGGCGGACGCGTGAAAGCGTTCCGGCGGAGGGGAACCTCGTTCCGCGCCGAGTTCGAGCCGGCAGAGGCGAGCATGCTCGCCTCGTTGGCCGGGCAGGTCGCGGAACTCGTCGGAACACGGACCGACGACGGAGCCGACCCGGCGGTGGTGCGCCTGCTGCCGGATGCCTACCCAGACGATCCTGAGGCGTCGAGGGAGTTCCGCCGATTCACCGCGGACGGCCTCGCGGAACGGAAGATCGCCAACGCCGGCGTGCTGGCGGCCTCGGTCGCCGATGCTGCCGGCGCGACATCCGCGACAAAGGTGACGATCGACGCGCAGACGGCGCAGGCCTGGTTACGGGCGCTCACGGACATCCGGCTGACCTTGGCCGCCCGACTCGGCATCGAGCAGGACGAGGATCTCGGCGACGATCCACTGCTGCGCGACCTCTACGACTGGCTCGGATTCGTGCAGGGCTCCCTCGTCGAAGTCATGGGCTGAGGCGATCGGCTGATGGAAGACATCGACCACGACGCCTTCGAGAGACTCGTCATCGCCGAGCTCGACCTGCTGCCCGACGACATGGTCGACGGACTGGAGAACCTGGTCTTCGTGACCGAGGATCGCCCAGAGGATGACTCGCTCGACCTGCTCGGCCTGTACGACGGGGTCGACCTCACCCGCCGAAGCAACTACGGCTTCGGCGAGCTACCGGACCGGATCGTGCTGTATCGCGAGCCGCTTCTGGCCATCTCGGCCGACCTGGACGAGCTCAGGGATCAGATCCACGTGACGCTCGTGCACGAGATAGCGCACTTCTACGGCATCGACGACGACGAACTGCACGAACTCGGCTGGGGATGACCCGGCTAGTCCGTCTCCCCGGAGTGCGCGTCGAGGAACGCGTAGAGCTCGGTGTCGTCGACACCCGGGAACGTTCCTGACGGCAGCGGCGACAGGATGTGGGCGTGCAGCTTCGCGCTCGCCCAGGCCTTGTGAGCCCACCGCTCCGAAAGCTGACCGGCCGGCCGTCGGCAGCAGCTTTCGTCGGGACAGCGCGAGGCGACCCGATCGGTGGTCTCGCGACCGCGGAACCATTTCGCGTCGGCGAAGGGAACGCCGAATGTGATCGAGAACTCTTCGCTCGACGCCGTTCCGGTCTGGGTGGAGCACCAGTAGGTCCCGGTCGGGGTATCCGTGTACTGGTAGAACTCGGTCGTGCGGTTGGCGCGGGTGAAGGCCGTGCGAGCGCTCCAGTGCCGGCAGACCGGCTGACCCTCCGTCGATCCCGTCACGTCGGTCGGCAGTTGCAGGCCGTCGTTCTCATAGCCCTTGTACAGCGCACCGTCCTCGCCGACCCGCAGGAAGTGGACGGTCATCCCGAGGTGTGACGTCGCGAGATTGGTGAAGCGCAGGGCCGCGGCTTCGTGCGTCACCCCGAAGGCGTCGCGGAAATCTTCGACGGCCAGGTTACGGTCGGACTTGGCGTCGATGAGAAACTCCACCGACTGCCTGAGCGGCATGAGGCAGGCGGCCGCGAAGTAGTTGATCTCCAACCGCTGGCGCAGGAACTCGGCGTAGCTCTCCGGCTCCTTGTGGCCGAGCAGCCGGTGGGCGAGAGCCTGCAACGCCATGGACCGCAGACCGTGTCCGCCAGGGATGGAGGCCGGCGGCAGATAGATGCGCCCGTTCTCGAGGTCCGTCACGGAGCGAGTCGAGTGGGGCAGGTCGCTGACATAGATCAGTTCGAAGCCGAGCTTCTGCGCCATGCGGCTGACCGAGCGGTGCGTGAGTGCCCCGTTGACGTGTCCGACGCCGCGCAGACTCTCCTCGGCGAGTTCCTCGATGTCGGGCATGTAGTTGTTCTGGGTGCGCATGTACTGGCGCAACTCCGTGTTGGCTCGCCGCGCCTCCTCCGGGGTCGCGATCGCTTCACGCGCTCGACGCGCCAGCTCGCGGTGCAGGCCGACGAGCGATTCCAGCGTGTCATCCGGCGTCGTGCGCGACGGGCGGATGGCCGGGAGCCCGAGGCCCTGATAGACCGCCGCCTTCTGCAGCCGGTCGAGTTCGATCTCGAGCGCTGCTCGCGGCGTCGGGGGCTGTGCGTCGAGCAGATCGGATACCTGCACCCCGACGGCGCTCGCAATGCCCTGCAGCAGCGAGAGCCGTGGTTCGCGTCGCCCGTTCTCCATGAGAGAGAGCTGGCTGCCGGCGATCCCCACGGCGACCCCGAGTTGGTCGAGGGTCAGCCCAGAGGCATTTCGGAAGTAGCGGATGCGCTGGCCCAGCGTGGCGAGATCGGTCATGTATTTGACACTAGTGAAAGATTGGCCGAATTTTCCACCCACTTCAGCAAAAAAATCGGGCAGATGGGAGGAACCTTGAAGCAAGCGGCAGTATTTCGCATCTCGAGGACGGATGATCGATGACTCTCACCCCCACGCGACCCACACTCTCCACCGCAGCACCGGTGGATCAGTCCGAGGGGCTCATACCCGCAGGGGCGGATCCGCGACTCGTCGCCTGGGTGGACTCGATTGCGGGGCTGACCTCACCGGATTCGGTCGTCTGGTGCGACGGGTCCGCCGCGGAGTACGACAGGCTCACCCACGAGATGGTGGAGAGCGGCACCCTCATCCGCCTCAATCCGGAGCACCGCCCGTACAGCTTCCTCGCGCGAAGCGATGGCAGCGATGTCGCCAGGGTCGAGGCCCGTACCTTCATCTGCTCCGAACACGAGGACGACGCGGGTCCGACGAACAACTGGCGAGAGCCCGCGGAGATGCGCGTGACCCTCGGTGAGCTTTTCGCCGGCAGCATGCGGGGGCGCACGATGTACGTCATCCCCTTCTCGATGGGCCCGCTCGGCAGTCCTTTCTCGAAACTGGGCGTGCAGGTGACCGACTCGCCGTACGTCGTCGCGAGCATGAGCATCATGACGCGCATGGGGACGGATGCACTGCGCCTCATCACCGCCGACACCGAGTGGGTTCCGGCGGTGCACAGTGTCGGCGCGCCGTTGCTCGACGGCGCGAAGGACGTGCCGTGGCCGTGCAACCCGACGAAGTACATCTCACACTTCCCGGAGACGAGGGAGATCTGGTCTTTCGGTTCGGCCTACGGCGGCAATGCCCTGCTCGCCAAGAAGTCCTTCGCCCTGCGCATCGCCTCGGTGATGGCCAGGGACGAGGGCTGGCTCGCCGAGCATATGCTCATCCTCAAGGTCACCAACCCGCGCGGACGGGTCTTCCACGTCGTCGCCGCCTTCCCCTCTGCCTGCGGAAAAACCAACCTCGCGATGCTCAGGCCGTCGATCCCCGGTTGGACAGTCGAGACCATCGGCGACGACATCGCCTGGCTGAAGCCGGGACAGGATGGCCGGCTTCGCGCGATCAACCCAGAGGCCGGATTCTTCGGTGTCGCCCCCGGCACGGGACCGTCGACGAACGCAACCGCCGTCGAGACCCTGTGGGGCAACACGATCTTCACCAACGTCGCGCTCCGTGACGACGGCGACGTGTGGTGGGAGGGATTGAGCGATCGTGCGCCCGACCACCTGGTGGATTGGGAGGGCAGGGACTGGACCCCGGATTCCGGATCGCCCGCCGCGCACCCCAACTCGCGCTTCACCGTCGCCGCGGCGCAGTGTCCGACGATCGCTGACGAGTGGGACGACCCGAACGGCGTGGTCATCGATGCGATCATCTTCGGCGGACGCCGGGCGAGCAACGTGCCGCTTGTGGTCGAGGCCAGGAACTGGGAGCACGGCGTCTTCGTCGGGGCCACCATCTCGTCCGAACGCACGGCAGCCGCCGAGGGCACCGTCGGCGAGCTTCGGCGGGACCCGTTTGCGATGATGCCGTTCTGCGGCTACAACATGGCCGACCACTGGTCGCACTGGCTCTCAATCGGCCGGAGGCTGGGAACCGTCGGAGCCGCACCGCGGATCTTCCAGGTCAACTGGTTCCGTAAAGACGACGACGGATCGTTCCTCTGGCCGGGTTTCGCCGAGAATGCCCGCGTTCTCGAGTGGATCCTCGAGCGCGTCGACGGCAGGGCCCACGGAGTCGATACGCCGCTCGGCTGGAAGCCGGCCGACGACGGACTCGATCTCGATGGCATCGAGGTGACCGCACGCCAGAGGGAGCGCCTCTTCGAGGTCGACCCCGAGGCGTGGCTGGCCGAACTCGAGTCGACGGAGGCCTTCTTCGCCGGTTTCGGCGACCGGCTTCCCGCCGAGCTCGGCACGCAACTCGCCGACATCCGCCGCCGCCTCAAGCTCTCGATCGAGAACTAATTCCGCGTTCTGCACAACGTTTTACCCCCGACACGCGTCTAAGGAGATAGAAAGAAGAACGCACGAGGGGAACCCATTGGCGGCGCAGGCAGCGGCACGGCACGACGGCGACGGCTGGCAGACGGTGGTCGCCACCCTCGTCGAGGAACGCGGCGACTCGCTGGTGCGTTACGCCCGCCTCCTCTGCGGGAGCGCGGATGACGCGGCCGACCTCGTGCAGGACGCCCTGGTCAAAACCTTCGGTCGCCTTCGCAACGGCTTCTCCGTCACGAGCGCCGAGGCCTACGTGCGCCGCGCTATCCTCAACAGCTACCTGGACGGCGGGCGCAGGTCGAGCCGGTGGCGCAAGATCGTGCACCTCGTCGCCGTGCCGGACCTCGAGGATTCCGCCGTGTCGGCGACGGATGGACGAATCGACCTTCGCGAGGAGCTCAAGAAGCTGACGCCGCGGGAGCGCGCCTGCCTCGTGCTGCGCTACTACGAGGATCTCAAGGTGGACGATATCGCCGACGCCCTCGGCATCAGCGCCGGCGCGGTCAAACGCTACCTGAGCGACGGGCTCGGAAAAATGGCGATCGCCCTCACGCCAGAGAGCGGCACCGATACAGAGGGAGTAGCCCATGTCCATCGAATCTGAGTTCAAGCGCCTGCGGGATTCCGAGGCGTCTCAGCGGTCGAGCATCGATCTCGCGCTGGTGATCCGCCGGAGCCGGCGACGCCGCATCGGCGCGCAGGTCGCCGTTGGCGGGGCGACGACGCTCGCCGTCGCCGGAATCGGCGTCGCCAGCGTCGCGGGCCTGCACGGCTGGGGACCATCGTCGACCTCCGCCGGATCCGCGGCCGCCCCGACGGTCGCCTCCGATTCCTCGGGCGAGAGCCAGAAGCGTGCCCCTGCGGAGAAGCTCAACCTCTGCGGCGCAGAGCTCGCCCAGGTGGCAGCCAACCCTGACGGGCTGGTGGCGACGGCCGACTTCCCGACAGCGTCGGCATCCGCCGCCAGCATCTCCGGCACCGTGACACTGACCAATACGGGGACAGAGCGGGTCGTCGGTACGACGGCGGCCTCACCCGCGATCACCCTCTCGAAGGGCGGTGTGACCCTCTGGCACAGCAACGGACCGATGATTGCGATGGCGGCGATGGTCGATCTCGCGCCAGGAGCATCCATGACCTATCACGCCTCCTTCACACCCGTGACCTGCGGTACCGAGGATGATCTGGGCGATAGCTTCCGCAGCGATCTGCCCCACGTCGCCCCCGGCGAGTATCAGATCTCCGCGGCGATCGACCTCTCCCGCCAGGGCGTCGACGGTGGGTTCGCCTCGAATGATCTCGTGACCGGCCCGGTTGCAACCGTGCGTCTCAACTGAGCGCTCTCCCTCGTGACAGCTTGAGTCGCTAGATTGAGGCAGCCAGGTTTCACGATGGAAGGAAGAACAATGGCAAAGCAGTCAATCCTCGGGCGGATCGCGCAGATGGCGAAGGCCAACATCAACGCGCTCCTCGATTCGGCCGAGGATCCCACAATGATGCTCAACCAGATGGTACGGGACTACACGAACAGCATCGCCGAGGCGGAAAGCGCCGTGGCACAGACGATCGGCAACCTGCGTCTGCTCGAACAGGACCACGCCGAAGATGTCGCGAACGCCTCGGACTGGGGCAACAAGGCCCTCGCCGCGAGCCGCAAGGGTGACGAACTGCGCGCAGCGGGCAACGCCGCTGACGCCGACAAGTTCGACAATCTGGCCAAGGTCGCCATCGGGCGCCAGATCTCGTCGGAGAAAGAGGCTCGGGATGCGGAACCGACGATCGCGTCGCAGACCGCCGTCGTCGACCAGTTGAAAAAGGGTCTCGACGCCATGCGCGCGAAGCTCAGCCAGCTGTCCTCCAAGCGCGACGAACTCATCGCGCGTTCGAAGACAGCGGATGCCCAGAAGCAGGTTCAGGACGCCGTGCGGTCCATCGACCTCACCGATCCGACCAGCGAGATCAGCCGCTTCGAAGACAAGATCCGTCGTCAGGAGGCCGCCGTGCTCGGGCAGCAGGAACTCGCGGCGTCCAGCCTCGACGCCCAGTTCGAACAGCTCGATGCCTCGGATGACGCGATCGAACTCGATGCACGCCTCGCCGCCCTCAAAGCGGGGGCTCCGACCCGGCCGGCGATCGGGCAGTAACTTCCACGAAAGTCACAGCGAGATCTGGAATATCCGAGGTCCCTCTGGTGCTGTCCCCGTCATGACAACACTCGGAATCATCGGTGCAGGACACATTGGCAGCCAGATCGCTCGCAAGGCGATCGAAAACGGTTATGACGTGGTGATCAGCAATTCGCGCGGCCCAGAGACACTGGCCGAGCTGGTGGCGGAGCTCGGTCCGAGGGCTCGGGCCGCGACAGCTGTGGAGGCCGCAGAGGCGGCCGACGTCGCCGTCGTCACCATCCCGTTCAAGGCATACACCGAGATCCCGGTTGAACCGCTCGCCGGCAAGATCGTGATCGACACGAACAACTACTACTTCGAGCGCGACGGCCACTACGACGACATCGACAACGGTACGGCCACCGTCACCGGAAAGCTGCAGGAGCATCTGCCGACCTCGAAAGTGGCCAAGGGCTTCAACCACATTCAGTCGAACGACATCACCGGCGACTCCTCCCCCGCCGGGACCCCCAATCGTCGCGCACTCGCCACCGCCTCCGATCACGAGGATGCGGCCGCATTCGTCACCAAGCTCTATGACGAGTTCGGCTTCGACACCATCAACATCGGCCCGTTGTCGGAGAGCTGGCGTGTCGAGCGCGATCGCCCCGCCTATGTCGCCCGCCAGAATTCCGCGGAGCTCGAGGCGAACCTGGCGAAGGCACCTCGAACCATCTGAACGACATCGACGCTCCGGTGGCAGCCATAATTGACCTGTGGCTGCCACCTTCCTCGTCGTTCCCCAATGGCAGGGCTCCGGCTCAACTCGCGCGATGAGACTGATCGACGGTGCGGAGGCCATCCGCGGTGACCTTCCTGCCGCCGCCACGGTGACGGTCGAGATACCCCTCGGAGCGGGCAGTGACGAGGGCACGACGGTGCGACGGCTGAGCGCTCTGCGCTCGGTGCGCGACGCGCAGCTGGCTGCGCTCTCCAACGTCAGCGGCCTGGCCATCACGATCGGCGGCGATTGTGGCGTGGAGTTGGCGGCGATCGAGCACGCCAATTCTGGCCAGGAGGCGATGGCCGTCATCTGGCTCGACGCCCACCCCGATCTCAACACGCCGGACACATCACCGTCCGATGCCTTCACCGGCATGGTTCTGCGCGCCCTGCTCGGCGATGGAACTCCCGGACTCGTGCCACAGAAACCGCTCGAGCCTTCGCGCACCATCGTCGCGGGAGTCCGCAACGTCGACGACGGCGAAAGCGAGTATCTGGGCTCGAGTTCGGTGCGCGTACTCGAGGTTCTGGATGTCGGCGCCCAATCGATCCGCGAGGCGCTCACGGCCAGCGGCGCGACATCCGTCTACCTGCACATCGATCTGGACGTCCTCGATCCCTCCGAGTTCGGCGGCGTCAGCGACCCCATGCCCTTCGGTCTCACCCTTGCGATGCTCATCGAGGTGATCGCGACCGCCAAGGCTGCCCTGCCGCTGGCCGGCGCGGGCATCGCCGGCTTCGCTCCCGCGTCGCCGGAGGCCGCGGCGGATGACCTGGGCAGCATCCTGCGCATCATCGGAGCGCTGAGCAGCTGATCGGTTCTCGAACGTCACGGGCAACGGGGTCGTAGCATGGATATCCAGTCCTTCGAGGAGATGCCAGCGTTGACCGACACCGAACGAACCGCAGAACCGAGGATCACGGTCGAGCGCGACGGCCATGTGTTGCTCATCGGATTCAACCGGCCGCAGAAGCGCAATGCGGCCGATTTCCAGCTGCTCCAGGAACTCTCGCTGGCCTATGGCGAGCTCGACCGCGACCCCGCCCTGCGTGTTGGCCTCGTCTTCGCCCATGGCGACCACTTCACCGCCGGGCTGGATCTGGCCGATGTCGGCCCGCGCATCGGCGCCGAAGGGCTCGAGATCGCGCCGGAGGGCGGAATCGACCCCTGGCAGGTGTCGGGTCGGCAGCTCAGCAAACCGGTCGTGATCGCCGTGCATGGCACCTGTCTCACCCTCGGCATCGAGCTGATCTTGGCCAGCGACATCGCCGTCGCGGCGGAGTCGACGACCTTCGGACAGATCGAGGTGGCCCGCGGCATCCTGCCGTTCGGTGGCGCCACCATCCGCTTTCCGCGCGCGGTCGGTTGGGGCAATGCCATGCGCTGGATCCTCACCGGCGACTCCTTCGACGTGGCCGAGGCCCATCGCATCGGACTCGTGCAGGAGATCGTGCCGGATGGCGCCCAGTACGATCGCGGCCTCGAACTCGCGCGACGCATCGCCGCCCAGGCGCCGCTGGCCGTGCAGGCGGCCCTCGCCAACGCGCGCCTCGCGGTGCGCGACGGCGACGCCGCAGCGGAAGCCGCGCTGCAACCGAAGCTGGTGCAACTCGCGTCGAGCGAGGATGCCCGCATCGGCATGGAAGCCTTCATGGCCCGCCGGCCCGCGACCTTCGTCGGCCGCTGATGTCGGTGCGTCAGGTGACGGGAATGGTCCTTCCGAGGCGCAACGGCCAGCCATTCGCGTCCCCTGAGCCACGGAAGTACCAGAACGAGGAGTAGAGATGACCGAAACAACCTACGATCTCATCGTCATCGGCGCCGGGGCCGTCGGCGAGAATATCGC
>JAODMH010000121.1 GCA_025465035.1 Microbacteriaceae bacterium
CGATCAGGTATTCTATGCTCACCACAGCCGGGCCGCTCGGGTACGCCCGGGCAGGAGGCGGCTCAGAGGGCGAGGCGCCTGGCCTTCGCCGCCGCCTCGCGATGAGCTTGCGCCAACTCCGCGCGGCTCTGGTCGAGCCGGTCCGCCAACGCGGGGACGGAATCGGCCAGAGTCAGGCTCGTCGCGATCACCGTGGTGGACATTCCGAGGGCGTTTCCCAGGATGAGCTCCAGCACCGGCACCGCATGGTCCCACCCCGCCGTCGGACTCCCCTCCTCGTAGGAGGCGCCCCTGCTGGTGACGATTACGGCAGGGCGGCCGGCGAGAGGCTGTGTCTCCACGTCGAAGGGCGCCGTGACGCCGGGGACGTGGACGTAGTCGATCCATGCCTTGAGGGCAGAGGGCAGCGAATAGTTGTACATCGGGGCACCGACGAGCAGCACATCGGCAGACACGAGTTCCAGGATGAGCTCCTGCTGTAGCGCTTCGGCCTCCGCCGGCGGGGTTGCTCCCTGAGGGCGCAACCGTGGCGGCCAGTGCAACGCCGCGTCCGGAAGATGTGGAATGGCGACGCGATGGAGGTCACGATAGGTAACCGTGAAGTCGGCGCCGTGGCTGCGCCATTCGTCGGCGAAGGTGCGGGTGATCGCACGCGAGCGTGAGTGCTCGATATCGGCGGACGAGTCGATGTGTAACAGTCTGGGCATGATCAACACGGTATACCGCCCGACGGCCGGAACCCCGCGCTTAAACTCGGAATATGGCGAGCCCGAACAGCACGACCCTGGTTCTTGTCGGTGAGGAAGCCCCCACCATCATCGACGCGCTCGGTCGCTTCGCCAACGTTCGCGCCGCGAGCCTCCCCGACGCCACCGATGACGAGGTGCAGCAATGGATCTCCCAGGCCCGCTCCCCCTACGTCGTGCACGATCGCGACCCGCTCAACCACGTCGCATCCGCCTGGGTAGAGTTCTTCGATGACCTGACCACCCTCGGCACCCTTGACCTGGAGGTGGATCGCGCCATCGCCTCTCTCGGTCGTGGCACGACGAGTCTGCCCGATTACTACGTCATCCTCGATGCCGAGACTCTCGCTCCGACGTGGAAGCACTGGTGGCTCGGCGTGCTCGCCGAGGCCGCGCCCACCCGGATCATCCTCGGCGGGGACCCCACCTTCTCGCTGGCGCGAACGCTCCGCCGGCTTCCCACCGGGCGATCCTGGCCGGAACCGGTTGCCTGGCTGCACCGGGTTGCGCGAGCCGTGCCCGATCGGGTCGGAATCGACAGGGACACGGAACAGGCAGACGACGAAGGGACGGCCGGCCTCGCGACCTGACCGTCCCTCCGCCCTACGATCAATCGTGGATCGGCGTGCCCGTCGATGGATCGAGGAAGAGCGGTCCATTGCGACCGTGCTGACTCGCGCCCGAGAAATCGAACATCGCCGTGAGGCTTCCCGCCTTGGAGTCGAAGGAACCGTTTCCGATCAATCCGGTCTTCCAGTTGTCCTCGATGAATCGCAGAATCGAACTCTGATCCGTGAGGGTGTGATCGACGAAGTTCGCTTTGGCGAACGGCGAGACGACCAGGAGCGGGAGGCGTGGGCCGTATCCGCAGCGGTCGAGATATCCGCCCAGCATCTGATTAGCCGCCGTTCCGCACGAGGTGCCGCCGATGAGGGTGTCGTTGGCGGGGTCATTCGATTGATTCACGATCGGCGACATCTGGTGGTCGTACCATCCGTCGCTGTCGTCGTAGGCGATGATCACGGCCGTGCTCTTCCAGTCCGGCGTCTTCTGGAGTCGATTGATGGTCGAGGTCACGAAGGTCTGCTCGTCGAGCGGGCTCGAATAGCCGGCATGACCGTCCTGATAGGCCGCGGCCTTCAGAAAGCTCACCGCGGGCATCGTGTGCGCATCGACTGCGCTCCAGAAGTCGGTCAGATCGTACTGGTGGTTCGCGGCGCCCGCGTGCCCGATCTCCGCGACGGAAGCCGGCCTCACGTGGTTGGGATTGGCCGTGCTCGCGTAGTACTGAAACGGCTCGTGATGCGGAATGTAGTCCTTGCTGCTCACGCCGGCCTGGTCGGCGTGAGAGGCTGCGCAGTCCGCAAAGCCACCCTGGAACCATCCCCAGCTCACGTTGCGGGAATTCAGCAGATCACCGACGTTCGTGTTCTTCGAGTCGGTGGAGGTCGTGTTGTCTCTCGTGTTGCACAGGTCGCCCGTCGGCTGCGGGTCGCCGATGATGGTTCCGTTCTGGGTGACGGCTGAGGAGGTCTGCGCGAACCCGTGGGTCTGCCCGGAGACCAGGTTGATGGCTCCGGGGGTCGACGGCCCGAAGGTGGTGTTATAGGAGTTGTCACTCATCGCGAAATGCTGCGCGTAATTCCAGAATCCCGTCACCGTGTTGCCGTCGTAATAGCCCATGACGAGACCGGGACCCTTGCCGTAGTCCGTGCAGGTCGCGGAACCGCGGCCCACCGTCTCGACGAACCTGTTCATGAGCCCGGAGTTGAACGCGGCCTGCTCGTCTTTGTACGAATGGTCCTGATCGCAGGTCTGTGCCTGCGCCCGGCTCAGCCTGAACGGCTGTGCCGAGTTGGGATTGTTCGGCGGGAGCAGGGTTGTGCTGAGCCCGTTCACGGTGGGCGTGTT
The DNA here is from genome assembly GCA_025465035.1 of Microbacteriaceae bacterium. Classification (GTDB taxonomy): domain Bacteria; phylum Actinomycetota; class Actinomycetes; order Actinomycetales; family Microbacteriaceae; genus Lacisediminihabitans. The sequence continues at coordinate 2,658 of JAODMH010000121.1, forward strand.
GCTCGCCGCGGTGAACTTCGGTTCACCGGCGGTGTTGGCCGCGACCGGATAGGTGGCGAAATAGTGGTCGAACGAGACGTTCTCTTGGTAGATCACAACGACGTGTTTGATCGGTGTGGTCGTATCGCTGGGTTTCGGTTGGGCGAAAGCCACTCCCCCTGACGTCGCCGCCAGAAACAACGTGCCTGTCGCGGCCGCTATCGCAATCTTGATAAATCTCTGTTTGGACATTTTTTCCCCTTGTCCCATGCTTCGGCCCCCGTTCGAGGGTCGTGTCCATGGTCGCCCTTCACAACCGCTGGCGCCATAGTCACGCAGGTTACGCTTTGGCAACCGTCATGTGAACGAGTGACCGTGATATCCGGGACTTGGCGACCAGATGCCGCCTCAGATCATGGACCGGAGAGCGCCGCGACCACGGTCTGGGCATCCGCCCAGTACGTCGTGTAGAAGTTGGGGTCGGCGTTGACCTGCACGGCGTGGGCCGCCTCGGTCGGCGTGAAATTCTTCCAGCCCGGCGTGGTGGTCAGTGCGAGGAAGAAGTTCCTCGCCGCCGTATATGGATCCATGCGATCGGCGAGAGAACCCCACGCCCCATTGGCCCGCTGCTGGAAAAGACCTCGGCTGTCGGCCCCGGCTGCATCCCCGTAGCTGAGGTTGCGAAGACCCGATTCGCCCATCGCCGTCATCACGCCGATGGCCTGGGTGTGGGTGCCGATGCCCAGGGCACGTGCCGCGTTCATGATGTGCGCCGCGTTGATCAATCTGTCCTGGCAATAACCCGCCACCGGTCCCGCCGGCACCGTGATCGTCCCCACTGTGATCGGAGCAACGGCGGGGCAGGTCGGAGCGGTGGCGGTCGCGGTCGGAGCAGAGTGATCGAAGAAATGCGAGGCGGTGAGGCTGACACCGACGACCGCGACCCCGATCAGGCCGACGACAGCCAGGATGCCCACGAGTACCTTGCGCAACGGCCCGCCTTCCCCCGATCGAATGGTTATTCCTCAGGTCATGAGGATACGAAACTAATCTCCTCGGACCATGGGCCGATGCTGGCAAACTCATCACAGCAGGATGAGGGCGCGAGCCTAAGTCGAGCGGTTACCGCGTGGCTCGTTCATCAGGGCACCGAGAGGCATCATCGCGGCACCGAGCGCTACGGTATCTCCACCGAATCTGCAGGCGACAAGCTCGAACTGACCTCCGGGGCGGCGGAGCGCCTCCGCGCGGATGGCGGCCTCCACTCGTCCGGCCACCGACTCCATCAGGCGCAACCCGACCCAACCGCCGATCACCACTCTCTGCGGGTTCGTGAGATTTACCAGGCCTCCTAGTGCGGAGCCCAAAGTGTTGACGAGTTCTTCCACGACGGCGACAGCTATCGGATCCCCAGCCTTCTCGGCATCGAACAGGTCGCCGATGGCTCGCCAGCCCGAGCCCTCGAACGATCCACCTGCCTCGCGCCAGGAGTCCAGAATGGCATCCGCACCGAGGTAGGCCTCAACACATCCCCGCCCGCCACACCGGCACGTGCGGCCGTTGCGCACGATCTTGAGGTGTCCCCATTCGCCGGCGCTGCTCATGAGTCCATGTGCCAATTGACCGTCGCTGACGATTCCCAGGCCGACCCCACGCCCGAGCAGCACGACCAATGCCTCGTCCACGCCCCGGGCCGCGCCATCCCACAGCTCCGCCATGGTCAGCGTCTTGGCGCCATTCTCCGCGAAGATCGGGATGTCGTGCGAAACGAGTTCCGTGACCGCAATTGCCGGCCACCCGAGGCTCTGCGCGTAGAGGACCTGGTGACCGTCTTCGCTCCATTCGACAATGCCGGGAAGTCCGAGTCCGATGCCTGTCAAGTTCTTCCAGGCATCCGGATTGCGGATGCGGAGCGCGTCAAGTGCCTCATGCAGGTCCTGGATGATCGTGTCGAGACTCTCGCCCTCGCGGCCGCCACGGAATTCGCGATCGACTCGCGTCATAGACAGGTCGAAGAGTTCGACCGCAACTCCACGCTCGCCAACGTCAGCCCCCAGCAGGTAGGCGCCCGCCGGATTCGGCGCGAGGAGAGTCACCGGTCGCCCGCCCCTGGAGGCGACAGAACCAGCCTCGATCACGAGGCCCTCTGCGATCAGCTCCGTCGCCAGATTGGTGACGGATGCAATGGACAGGCCCGACTCCTGGGCTAAGGCCGCGCGCGAGGTCTGCCCCGACAGAATGATGCTTCGCAGGGCCTGTCTGCGGTTTCGCTGGCGCACGTCGCTGACAGTCGCGGGGGCGGAACCCGCCGCGCCGGCACTGGTCGAAGCCGCGGATTCCGTCATGTTCCTAGAACCTATCAACGTCAGCCCCTCGGCAGGATCCGCGAGAGGGAGGTCGGCGCCGTCGCGACGACGCGAAACCCGCGCGAACTGGGCTCCACCGAGACCGCGGCGTGATTTCCGGTCGCGTCGAGGGCGGTGATCACCGCTGTGTCGAATCCGACGGCGAGCTCGAATTCGAGCCAATCGTCGGTGGCCAATTCGACCACGAGTTCTTCCGCCAGCCGATAGGGCCGACCGTCGGACTGCTCGAATGGGTTCTCGGGATTGTCGCCGGGACGGGTCCATCTCAGGGTGACGGCGTCGTCGTCGCGGATCCCACTGAAGGGACGACCGCCGGCCGCCGAATATGACTCTCCCGCGCCTCGGTATCCAAAACCCCATGCGGGAATGACCAGCGGATTGTCGGCGAAGAGCGCCGCCAGGACATCGCCCTGCCATCGGCAGTTTTCGATCCTCATTGCGACGAGCAGATCGGCGAAAATCCGAGTCGCCTCGGTCGCCGTGACTGCTGACGGGTCGACCACGCTCGCGACGATCCTGTCCCATCCGCTGGGCGCCTCGATGGATGCCGGGGAAGTAGTCGTTGCGATTTTCTTCCACGGCCAGAAGTTCCAGCCGATGTCGTACGTTTCGTACAGCCGGAACGCCGCGTAGATCCACTCCAGCGTATTTTCGCCACCCTCGCCCATGTAGATCGGGAGGTGGAGCCGATCCCGTACCTCGAGGAAGTCCGAGATACTGGCAACGTCGGGTGACGACCAATACTTGTGAAACTGCAGCAGCGAGTTGTCGTCCCATACCTCGGTGAAGATGTCCCAGTTGGTTGCCCAATGACTGCCCTCGTAGACGATCAGATGATCGGGATCGACCCGTCGAATCTCGGCGGTGAGGTCTTTGTAGAGTTCAACGAGTTCGTTCGAATAGATGTGCTGCCATTCATTGGGCAGTGGTTCGTTGAGGAGGTCATATCCGAGCACCACCGTCTCACCGGCGTAGCGAGTCGCAAGGTCTCTCCATAGACGAAGCGTTTTGCTGCGGTAGCCCTCGTCTGCAAAGAGCTCGGGCATGCCGCGCGGAGAATCATCGATGTTGGTCCCCGTTTGACCACCCGGCGCGCCATGAAGATCGAGGAGAACCCACAGGCGGTGTGTCCTGCACCACTCAATGAGCCGATCGATCATCGCGTAGCCCGCCTCGATCGGCGCTCCGTCCTCGTCCTGGATGAGGCGCGAGTTGATCGGGAGGCGCACATGATCGAAGCCGCTGGCAGAGATCCGCTCGATGTCGGCCTCGGCGATGAACGACGTCTGGAACTCCGACCAGAACGATTCCGCGGCATCCTCGCCGAGGAGACGGCTGACCAGAATCTCGATCTGGCGAGGCGATTCCGCCCCCGGCCCGAATCGCCACATGTAGCCCTCCGGCAGCATCCAGTTTCCCAGGCCCACCCCGCGCAGCAGCAGCTGGCGCCCCCCACCGTCGACGAGCCGCGCATCGAGAGCATGTACGTAGCCGTCGAAGCGTGCTGGCCGTCGTTCGAAACCTTGGCCGGCGGCAAGCGTGGTTGTATCGGTCACGAGGTCGTTCTCCAAAGTTTCATTTCAAGCCCGAGAGTGCGAAACCCTGAATTACGTACCGCTGGAACACGATGAACACAATGAGGATCGGGATGACCATCACCGACGCGGCTGCCATTTGCAGGGAGGGGTTCACGGCGATCTCCTTGTTGAGCAGGGACAGCCCCACCGAAAGCGTGTACAACCTCTGGTCGCTCGCGATGATGAGCGGCCAGAGGAAGCTGTTCCAGCCGGCGATGAATGTCAGCACCGCCTGTACCGCGAGAATCGGCTTCGACAGAGGAAGAACGATGAGGAGGAACGTCCGGAATTCTCCGGCGCCGTCGAGGCGCGCCGCTTCGAGCATCTCCGTGGGGATGGTGCTCATGAACTGTCGGAAGAGAAAAATACTGAACCCGCTCACCAGGGTCGGCAGCGCGATCCCGACGAGGGTGTTGGTGAGTTTCATGCTGTTCAGGATGAGATACGTCGGAATCATGGTGACCTGAACGGGGATCATCATGGTGGCGAGGACGAGGAAGAACAGCCATCGTTTGCCGCGGAAGTCGAACTTCGCGAAGGCGTAACCAGCCATGGCCATCAGGAGGAGACCTATTCCTCCGATGAGAACGACGATGACGGTGTTACCCAGATACTGCCCAAAGTCGAGTTCGACGAAGAGCGTGTGAAAGTACTGGAGGGTGGGATTCACCGGCACTATCGTCGGCGGATAATTCAACGACTCCGACTGTGGCTTGATCGAAGTGGCGACCATCCAGATGAACGGGAATGCGGTAACGATCGCACCAATCGCGAGCGCGGCGCCGATGAGGACAGTGAGTCCGTGGCCACGTCTCAGTGATCGCTGGCGCACATCGCTGAGGCTGGTAGTCCTAATAGTCAACGTCGGCCCTCCTCGCGCGCAACTGTGCAACCGTGATCACGGCGATGAGTACGAAGAGCACCAGTGAACCGGCACTTGCGTAGCCGAACTGGCTCTGCTGGAAGCCCTGCTGGTAGAGGAAGATCGAAACGGATGTGGTCGCTCCGAGCGGTCCGCCGTTGGTGAGCACATACGCCTCATCGAAGAATTGCAGCCAGGAGATGATCGTGGTGACGGTCACGAAGAATATCGCGAAGCGCAGCAGAGGCAGCACAATCGATCGAATCTTGCGCCACTCCCCCGCGCCGTCGAGCGAAGCAGCCTCGAGATATTCCTTCGGAACGCCCTGAAGCGCCGCGAGGAAGATGATGATATTCAGTCCCGTTCCGCGCCACACCGCGACCAGGGCAACTGAGAACTTCGCCAGAACCGGATCAGACAACCACTGCACCTGGCCGACGCCCACCAGTGAAAGCAGCCAGTTCAATAGTCCGAACTGCGTGTTGTACAGATATCCCCAGACGAGCGAGATCGCAACGATCGCCGTGATCGCTGGGATGAAGTAGAACGCGCGAAGCGCACGAAAAAACCAGTTTCCACTGCGGTTGAGGAGCAACGCCACACCGAGGGAGACGATGACCACCGACGGCACTCCGACTATCGCGAAGAACGCCGTGTTGCCAAGTGCCTGCCAAAAATTTGGATCGGCGAAGAGCTTCGCGTAGTTGTCCGTTCCGATGTATTGGACGTTCCGCCAGTCGGCGAGACCGGAGATGTTCATATCGGTCAGGCTGACCAGCGCCGCGACGAGAATCGGAAAGACTCCGAATGCCAGGAGCAACAGCATGGCTGGCGAGATGAAGAGGTACGGGGTAAGCCGTGAGCGACCAACTTGTGCGCGGGCCACCATCGGTCGCCGACGCACCAGCAGTCGGCTGGCGATTTCCGGAACAGCCACTGTGAATCCTCCGTTGAACGAGCTGGTCACAAGAGTGGTGGGG
>JAODMH010000146.1 GCA_025465035.1 Microbacteriaceae bacterium
CTGTGACGTTCGCATCCTTGGAGATGACCGGGGTGTCGAAGGCCGGGTCACCCTCGCGCTGGGTCTTGTTGCGGCGCCACCAGGGAAGGGATGCCGAGTCGTCCTCTGCCTCGAGGCCGAGGTCTCCCATGGTGCCGAAGGTTCCGGTATCCGCTGTCGTGCCTTTCTGGAGCACGCGAGTTTCGGCATCCGGAAGCTGTGCGCCGAAGAGGTAGGCGTAGAGCTCGGTGAGGCGCGGGCCGATGCGATTCGGCGGCGTCTTCGTGATGATGAAGAGCGACAGCAGCAGGAGAACGCCCACGATCGGGGTCGCCAGCCATGCCGTTCCGACGGTGAGAAGGGGGGTCGCCAGAACCCAGCCGATGACGCCGCCGGCGCGCGCGAGCACCTCCATGCCGTCAGCAGGCCTCGGTTGGGTGCCGAAGATGTGACAGAGAGCGCTCACCGAGGTGAGCAGTGCGGCAAGTCCGATACCGATGCGCCCGTTGTCGTGAACGGACGACGGATGCCGGAACAGCCAGATCGCGAAGAGCAGCATGATCACCGGCAGCGCGAAGGCAACCCGCCCGAACAGGCCGCCGAAGGTATAGGCGTCGAGCGCGGTCGCCACCGGGTCGCCCGGGTTGAACCACTCGACGACGGCTCCGATGACGGCGAGCACGAAAACGAAGAACGGGACGCCGTCGCGACGCTCCTCTTTCGCGAGGGTCTCCTTGCCGAGGACCCGTGCGGCACCGCCGACGGCATGAGCGAGCCCGAGCCAGGCCTTACTCAGCAGTCCAGGCTCGTCGACCGGTAGCGGCTTGACGCTGGGAAGCCTTCTCGTCGTTCCCTTGCCCGTCGTGCGGCCGTTCCCGCGCGACGTCGTCGTGCGGGCACGCGGGGTCGACCTGGTGCTCGTAGCCATGGTTCAACGGTAGCGCCGGGCGCCGTCAGAGTCCGGATGCGCGGGGCGCGTGTTATGCCTCGATGACGACCGGCACGATCATCGGACGGCGGCGATGCGAGGTGTTGACCCAGCGGCCGACGGTGCGACGGATGACCTGGCTGAAGGCGTGCGTGTCGCGTGTGCCGTTCTCCGCGGCATCCGCGATCGCACGGACGATGAGCGGCTTCACCTCGTCGAACACGGCCTCGTCCTCGGCGAAACCGCGCGCCTGGATCTCTGGTCCAACGATGACCCGCCCGGTCTGGGCGTCGATCGCCACGAAGATCGAGACGAAGCCCTCCTCCGCGAGGATCCTACGGTCCTTGAGGTCGGCATCCGTGATCTCGCCAACCGTTGCGCCGTCGACGTAGACATAACCGAGATCCAGCTGGCCGACGACCTCCGCAACGCCGTCCTTGAGGTCGATTACGGTGCCGTCCTCGCCGATGATGGTGTTCGCCTCGGGCACGCCGGTGAGAATGGCGAGTTGCTGGTTGGCGACGAGGTGCCGATACTCGCCGTGCACGGGAAGCACGTTCTTGGGCTTCAGGATGTTGTAGACGTAGAGCAGTTCGCCCGCCGATGCGTGCCCGGAGACGTGTACCTTCGCGTTGCCCTTGTGCACGACGTTCGCTCCGAGCTTGACCAGCCCGTTGATCACCCGGTAGACAGCGTTCTCGTTGCCGGGGATCAGGCTCGAGGCGAGGATGACAGTATCGCCCTTGCCCACCTCGATCTGGTGTTCCAGGTTCGCCATGCGGGCGAGCACGGCCATGGGCTCGCCCTGTGATCCCGTGCTCATGTAGACGATCTTGTTGTCCGGGAGATCGGCCGCCTTCTTGGCATCGATGAGCACACCGGCCGGCACCCTGAGGTATCCGAGGTCGGCCGCGATGGTCATGTTGCGCACCATGGAGCGACCCATGAAGGCGACGCGGCGTCCGTTCGCGTTTGCGGCATCCAGTACCTGCTGCACCCGGTGCACATGGCTGGAGAAGCTCGCGACGATCACACGGCGCGGAGCCTTGGAAATCACGGACTCCAGCACCGGTCCGATGTCGCGCTCCGGTGCGGTGAATCCAGGCACGTCGGCGTTGGTCGAATCGGGCAGGAACAGGTCGACTCCCGCCTCGCCGAGGCGGGCGAAGGCGCGCAGGTCGGTGATGCGGTCATCGAGCGGCAGCTGGTCCATCTTGAAGTCGCCGGTGTGGAGGACGACACCCGCTCGCGTCGTGATGGCGACGGCCAGCGCATCCGGAATCGAGTGGTTCACGGCGATGAACTCGAGATCGAACGGTCCGAGCTTCTCGTGCTGCCCCTCGGTCACGCTGAGCGTGTACGGCGTGATCCGGTGCTCCTTGAGCTTCGCCTCGATCAGCGCGAGTGTGAGGTTGGAGCCGATGAGCGGGATGTCCTGGCGCAGGCGGAGCAGGTAGGGAACCGCGCCGATATGGTCCTCATGGCCGTGCGTGAGCACGACACCGATCACGTCCTCGAGCCGATTCTTCACGGACGCGAAATCCGGCAGGATCAGGTCGACGCCTGGCTGGTGCTCCTCGGGGAAGAGCACGCCACAGTCGACGATGAGGATCTTGCCATCGATCTCGTAGGAGGTCATATTGCGGCCGATTTCGCCGAGTCCTCCGATCGGGACGACGCGGAGGGTTCCGGGAGAAAGCGGACGTGGGTCGTAGACAGGTGAGTTCATAGCATCCAGTTATTGCTGTTCTGGGGCCTCTAGCCCCCCGTGTTAAGTTGTCAGCGCGTGGTGCCGGCGACCTTGGGCAACGCCCCACCGGCCGCGGCGTTGCGGTCGGGACGGAAGTTGCTGAGGTCGACCCCGGGAATCTCCCCGACGAGCGCAAGCTCGTCTTCGATCTGCGCTGCCTCGAAGTCTTCCGGGCCGACGAGCGGCAGACGTACACGCGGGGACTCGATGCGGCCGAGCCCGTGCAGGATGTATTTGGCCGCGACCGTTCCGGGAACGTGTGTCATCACCGCGCGCACCAGCGGCTCGAGCTGCTTGTGCGCCGTGGTGGCTGTCGCCAGGTCGCCCGCGTTGACGGCGTCGACGATCACGCGGTATGGCGCGGCAGCGATGTTCGCCGTGACACCGATGAGTCCGGTCGCTCCGATGCTCAGGTGCGGCAGCACATTCGCGTCGTCACCGGAGAAGTAGAGAAGGTCGGTCTGGTTGAGCACCCGGCTGACCTCGCTGAAGTCACCCTTCGCGTCCTTGATGGCGCGGATGTTGGGATGCTGCGCCGCGCGAAGAATCGTTTCGTATCTGATCGGGATGCCGGTGCGCCCCGGAATGTCGTAGAGGATGACCGGGAGGTCTGTCGCGTCGGCGATCATACGGAAGTGCGTGAGCACGCCGGCCTGGGTCGGCTTGTTGTAGTACGGCGTGACGATCATCACGGCGTCGGCGCCGGCCTTCTCGCTGTGCTTATAGAGCTCGATCGCGTGGGCCGTCTCGTTAGAGCCGCCCCCCGTGATGATCTTGGCCCGGCCCGCTGCGACGGCCTTGCCGACCTCGACGAGCTTGATCTTCTCCGGATCGGTCAGCGTACTGGTCTCGCCGGTGGTGCCCGTCACAACGATTCCATCTGCGCCTGCCGTGATGACGTCGTCGATGTGCTTCTCTACGCCGGCCCAGTCCACTTCACCGTCGGCGGTGAACGGGGTCACCAGTGCGACGAGTACCTGACCGAAGGGGTTGTAAGACATAGACACGAACTACAGGTTATCGCCTGTGGCAAGCCTGCGCCTGCGCCAGGGCTTCGCCCACTGAGACGGCCAACCGGTCGCCCGCGAGTTCGCGGCGACTCCAGTGCAGGATGACGGCGATCTCTGTCTCCCCCGCGGATTTTTCCTTGTATGTCACAGCGTCTCTCAGCCGGGATGCGGTACGAGAGACACCGACATGCAGGCGCCCCGCTTCCGGTAGACACAGCCCGTGAAACGCCAGCGCGCTCACACAGGCGAGTCTTCCGCCCACCCGGCAGGCGCGGATGGCCGAGGCATCGACGTCGTTGCAGGCATACCATCCCCTTCGCACTCGGAGTATCCGCCCGTATTCGGCCAGTAGGCGAACGTAATCCGCCGGATAGCCCTTGCCCACTAACTCGCCCATGCTCGCGAGACCACCGAGTTCGCGAATTCGTTTTTCGACACTTGACATGCAGGAATCATGTCCGGTGCCCAAGATGATCTCGCCAACACACCCCGACCGTTGAATAACGGCCGAATTTTTCCTCCTGTGGAGGATTCGTCCAATCCGCGGGGCTACGTCCGTGCTTTCGTCCCGATCGCATTCTCTTTCCGCAGACTCGACTAATTCAGGACCGTCCTGAATTGGTGGAGTCTGAATTGGTGGAGTCTGAATTGGCGGAGCCTGAATGGTGGAGCCTGTGGCGCGAGAACCTCATTGAGGCACCTGGAGGCGGGGAATGAACTGCCGGCCTGCTACGGCGCGACGCGCCCGTTGCCGTTGAAGGCCGCATGGGTGAGCGGCATGAGTTGCTCGAAGAACGCTTCCATCTTCTCCGCGGCCATCTCGATCTCGCGCTGCGGGAACGACGGAAAGTGCGAGCCCTCGCGTTTGGTGCGCAGCGAAAGGAAGTTCATGAGTGAGCGGGCGTTGAGGGTGACGTACATCGACGAATAGATGTTGAGCGGCAGCACGATGCGCGCGACTTCACGGGCGACGCCGGCATCCAGCATCCGCTGATAGGACTCGAAAGCACGGATGCTCTGCGCTCGCGTTTCCTCCTCGACCAATGCGATCTGCTCCGCAGAGCCCGGGAGGAAATCGTAGGCGCCCGGCTTGCCGACCTGTACGAGGTTGCGATCGGCGTCGGGCACGTAGAACACCGGGTTGAGCTCGCGATAACGACCGGATTCCTCGTTATACGAGGCGATACGGTGCCGCATGAATTCGCGAAACACGAAGATCGGCGCCTGCACATAGAAGGTCATCGAGTTGTGCTCGAACGGCGAGCCGTGGCGGTCGCGCATGAGGTAGATGATGAGGCCGCGGGCACGCTTGTCTTCCGCATCAGTGTCCTCTGATGCCTGGGCAGCCTCGAGCGTCTGCTCGCCCTGGGTCGACACCCGCGCGGCGAACAGCACGTCGGAGTCATGGGCACTGGAGCGGACGAGCTCCACTGTCACGTCGGAGCGGAACTCAATCTCTGCGGTCACGGAATTCACGATAGCAACCGCGG
>JAODMH010000151.1 GCA_025465035.1 Microbacteriaceae bacterium
GACCGGGGCGGGGCGGGGCGGGGCGGCGGGCGCGGCGACCTTTTCGGGCACCTTGATGCCGTCGGCCTCGAGGGCTGCCCGGAGCTTACGCGCTACCGGTGGTTCGAGGCTTGAGGACGGCCCCTTGACGAATTCGCCCATTTCCTTGAGCTTCTCAAGGGCCTTCTTACTGTCTATGCCGAGTTCTGCTGCGATCTCGTGCACGCGTGGTTTTGCCACTGTTCTCCTTCTCGGGCCAACTCCCGATGAGGAGAAGACCTAGTTACAGATGGGACTCATTTCGAGCCACTCATTAGTTGTCACTCATTAGTTGGTCACTATGCCGTTCAGCCTTCTTCAGGGCACCTGGTTGGAGATGCCGACTGTGGTGGTTATTACTGATTCTCTGAGCTTTCCCGCATCGAGGGCGTCGTCCACCCGAAGTGCGCGGCCAAAAGCCTTGCGTTTGATCGAGGTTTCGATGCATTCGAGGGTGGGATGCACCCAGGCGCCTCGACCGGGAAGAGTCGCGGAGTGATCCGCGACAACCTCACCGTTTCGCACCACGATCCTCAGGAGAGAAGATCGATCGGCACGCTGCCGGCAGCCGAGACAGGTTCTTACTGACTCCATCTTATCCCCTCGCACAACGCTCCGCTGCGCCCGCCCATTCCCGCGATCTCCGCCCCCCAAGGGACGGGAACGCATGCTCGGTCCGACAAGGAGGGTGATTTCCCGTCCCCTGAGGGCGCCTCGAGCCCCAGGCTAGTCCGGATCGAGGATGGAGTCGGGCTGGATATCGATTCGCGCACCCGTCAGCTTGGCGGCGAGACGGGCGTTTTGGCCCTCCTTGCCGATCGCGAGCGACAGCTGATAGTCCGGCACGAGGGCGCGGACGGCCTTCGTGGAGGCGTCGATCACATACGACGACGTGACCTTGGCCGGCGAGAGGGCATTCGCGACGAAGGTCGCCAGATCCTCGTTGTAGTCGACGATGTCGATCTTCTCGTTGTTCAGCTCGGCGGTGACCGCCCGAACGCGCTGTCCGAGTTCGCCGATGCAGGCACCCTTGGCATTGACGCCCGGCTCGTTGGCCTTGACCGCGATCTTGGTGCGGTGGCCGGCCTCGCGCGCGAGGGAGACGATCTCGACGACGCCGCTCGCGATCTCGGGGACCTCGAGCGCGAAGAGCTTGCGCACGAGCGACGGGTGGGTGCGTGAAACCATGATCTGCGGACCCTTCAGACCCTTGCTTACGCCGGTGACATAGACCCGGATGCGGGAACCGTGCTTGTAGTCCTCACCGGGCACCTGCTCCTCCGGCGGCAGGATCGCCTCCACGGTTCCGAGATCGACGTGGATCATCCGCGGGTTCGGACCCTGCTGGATGACCCCGGCGACGATGTCACCCTCGCGCCCCTTGAACTCGCCGAGCACCCTGTCGTCGCCGATATCACGCAGGCGCTGGTTGATGACCTGCTTGGCGGCGAAGGCCCCGATGCGGCCGAAATCGGTCGGGATGTCCTCGGCCTCGCCGATGATCTCGCCATCGTCGTTGCGCTCCGGCACGAAGATGTGGACACTGCCCGTCTTGCGGTCGAGCTCGACCCGGGCGGCCGGGTTCCCATCCCTGCTGTCCACGGTTCCGGTGTGCTTGAGGTACGCCGTGAGGATCGCCTGTTCGATGATTACGACGAGTTCGTCGAAGGGAATCTCACGCTCGCGCTCCATGAGGCGTAATACGCTCAGGTCGATGTCCACTGAGGGCCTCCGGTATTGAGATCTTGTGACTCTCCGACCATTGCGGCGAAGATGTGCTCCCTCTACGGTACCGGAACTCACGCCGTCGCGAGCCAGCCCAGCTAGGAGTTGAGCGCGGCCGCTCTCGCGGGAAGTTCCGCTATCGGGACGGGGGTGCGCTCGTTCGTGCGCCGGTCCCAGAGCTCGACGAGGCCGTCCGCCACACCCTTGCCGACGATCACGATGACGGGAACCCCGATGAGTTCCGCGTCGCCGAATTTCACTCCGGGCGATACCTTGAGCCGGTCGTCGAACAGCACGTCGAAGCCGAGCGCGTCCAGGTCGGCGACGAGGGACTCCGCGGCGTCGTAGACCTGGGGCTCCTTGGTCGCCGCGATGACGTGAAGGTCGAACGGCGAGACGGTCTTCGGCCAGATCAGCCCGCGATCGTCGTTGTTGGCTTCTGCGATGACGGCGAGGATGCGGGTGACGCCGATCCCATACGAGCCCATGGTGACGGTGACGAGCTTGCCGTTCTCGTCGAGCACCTTGAGACCGAGCGCCTCGGCATACTTGCGTCCGAGCTGGAACACGTGGCCGATCTCCATGCCACGCGCGAGTTCGACAGGTCCGGAACCATCCGGAGCCGGATCGCCCGCGAGCACGTCGGCGACCTCGACGATTCCGTCGGCGGAGAAGTCGCGCCCTGCCACCAGGCCGAAGACGTGATGCCCGTCCTCATTGGCCCCGGTGATCCAGCCAGAACCATCGGAGACCCGAGGGTCGACAAGGTATCGGATCCCCGTGCTGGACTCGTCCCCCAGCACGGCGCCGGCGCTCGACCATGGGCCGATGTAACCCTTGACCAGGCCGGGGTGCTTCGCGATGTCCTCGGCGGATGCCGCCTCGACCACCGCGGGCGCGAAGGCCACCTCCACCCGCTTCATGTCGACCTCGCGGTTGCCGGGGAGGCCGACGACCACAAGCTCCCTCACGCCATCGAGGCGGGTGAGCGCCAACACGATGTTCTTGAGCGTGTCGGCACCCGTCCATGCGCGGCCGTCCGGTCTCGGGTGCTTGTCGTTGGCGACATCCACGAGGGTCTGGATGGTTGGCGTGTTCGGGGTGTCGAGCACCTCGGCGGGGGTGAGCTTCTCGTACGAGCGGGACTCCGGCGCGATCGTGTGGAACGCCTCGACATTGGCGGCATAACCGCCCGCGCTGCGCACGAAGGTGTCCTCGCCGACCGGGGTGGGGTGCAGGAACTCCTCGCTGCGGGATCCGCCCATCGCACCGGCATCCGCCTGCACGATCACGTACTCGAGGCCCAGACGCTGGAAGATGCGCTCATAGGCGTCCCGCTGCTTCTGGTAGGAGACATCCAGGCCCTCGTCGGTGTAATCGAAGGAGTACGCGTCCTTCATCGTGAACTCGCGACCGCGCAGGAGCCCCGCGCGCGGACGCGCCTCGTCGCGGTACTTGTCCTGGATCTGGTAGATAGACAATGGCAGGTCTTTGTAGCTCGAGTAGAGGTCTTTGACCAGCAGGGTGAAGACCTCCTCGTGGGTTGGGGCGAGCAGGTAATCGGCTCCCTTGCGATCCTTCAGGCGGAAAATGCCGTCGCCATACTCGACCCAGCGGCCGGTGATCTCATAGGGTTCACGGGGAAGCAACGCCGGGAAGTGCACCTCCTGCGCGCCCACGTTCGCCATCTCTTCGCGGATGACAGCCTCGATCTTGCGACGCACCTTGAGACCGAGCGGCAGCCAGGCGAAGATTCCAGGCGCCTGTCTGCGGATGTAGCCGGCCCGCACGAGCAGTCGGTGGCTGGTCACCTCGGCGTCGGAGGGATCCTCGCGGAGAGTTCGGACGAAGAGTTGGGAGAGTCGAGTCGGCACCCTACGACTTTAGCCGGAGGTCAGATCGGAACGGGACCCTCGCGTCAGGCGGTGACGACCTCGGGAGAGCCGACTGCTCCGGGTGGCATCTCCGCCGCGATGCGGTTGGCCTCCTCGATGAGTGTCGCGACGATCTCCGATTCCGGCACCGTCTTGATGACCTCGCCCTTCACGAAGATCTGGCCGCGACCGTTGCCGCTCGCGACGCCGAGGTCCGCCTCGCGTGCCTCGCCAGGTCCGTTCACCACGCAGCCCATGACCGCAACGCGCAGCGGTACTGTCATCTTCTCGAGGCCGGCGGTGACGTCGTTGGCGAGCTGATACACGTCCACCTGGGCGCGACCGCAACTGGGGCAGGAGACGATCTCGAGCTTGCGTTCGCGCAGGCCGAGCGACTGCAGGATCTGCAGGCCGACCTTGACCTCCTCGACGGGAGGCGCGGAGAGCGAGACACGGATGGTGTCGCCGATCCCCTCGGCGAGCAGGATGCCGAAGGCCGTCGCCGACTTGATGGTGCCCTGGAACGCGGGGCCGGCCTCGGTCACGCCGAGGTGCAGCGGCCAGTCGCCACGCTCCGCGAGCAGCCGGTATGCCTTGACCATGGTGACGGGATCGTTGTGCTTCACCGAGATCTTGAAGTCGTGGAAATCGTGCTCCTCGAAGAGGCTGGCTTCCCAGACGGCGCTCTCGACGAGCGCCTCTGGCGTGGCCTTGCCATACTTCTGCAGGATGCTCGGCTCGAGGGACCCGGCATTGACGCCAATGCGGATGGACACCCCCGCATCCTGCGCCGCCTTCGCGATGGCGCCGACCTGATCGTCGAACTTGCGGATGTTGCCGGGGTTGACGCGCACCGCGCCGACACCGGCGTCGATCGCTGCGAAGACGTAGCGCGGCTGGAAATGGATGTCCGCGATCACCGGGATCTGGCTCTTGGCCGCGATGATCTTCAGGGCGTCCGCGTCATCCTGATGCGGCACGGCGACCCGCACGATGTCGCAGCCGGTGGCGGTGAGCTCGGCGATCTGCTGGAGCGTCGCGTTGATATTCGTGGTCTGCGTCGTCGTCATCGACTGCACGCTCACCCGTGCGTCGCCGCCGACCTTGACCTTGCCGACGGAGATCTGACGGGACTTGCGACGCGGGGCCAAGACTTCGGGAACCTTGGGCATACCCAAATTGATTGCTGGCACCCCGCAATTCTAGGCGCGTCCCGTGAATGGTGGCTGAGCGCTCACGGTTCAGTCCACGCCGCACCGTCGTCGGCCGTTGCGCTACAGGGTGATCGGTTTGACGATGTCGGCGTAGAGCAGAAGCAGGCTCATCGCCCCGAGGACGAAGACTACGGCGAAGGTGAGTGGGATGATCCTCGCGGCATCGACCGGGCCTGGGTCACGGCGCTTGAACAGCTTCGCGAAGAATCTGCGGATGCCCTCCCAGAGGGCTCCGGCGACGTGGCCGCCATCGAGGGGCATGAGTGGCACCAGGTTGAAGACCAGCAGCGCGACATTCACCGACGCGATGATGCCGATCAGCGTGGCGAAGCGCTCGGCCAACGGCACAGCGCTGGTCGTCGCGACCTGACCGGCCAACCGGCCGACCCCGACGAGCCCGACCGGTCCGTTCGGATCGCGCGCACCCGGCCCGAATGCGGCGTTCGCGACGTCGATCAGGCGCTGAGGCAGGTTGAGGATGAGCTGGAAGTCCTGGCCGATGTTCGCACCGACGGCGGGGAGGACCGCGGCCGGCGACTGCTGTTGCAACTCGTAACCCCAGGTGATGCCGAGGATGCCGACACTGCGGGTGACGGTCTTGCCGCTCGCATCCTTGACGACCTTGCCGGAGGCGTCCACGACGGCCTGTTGGCTCAAGGTAGGAGTCGCCTTCACCGTGAGCGGCTTGCCGGCTCGCAGCACGCTGATGGTCAGCGACGTGCCCGCAGAGGCGCGGATGACGTCCTGCGCCTGGGTATAGCTGGTGATCGACGTGCCGTCGATCGACTGGATCCTGTCTCCGGGCTTGAGGCCGGCGGCCGCGGCCGGAGCCACCGGATCGGTTGCGGCGCAGGTCTGGCTGGTGCTCGTCGCGGGGAGGACACAGGCCGAGACGGTCCCGATGGTGGTGCTGATCTGCTGCGTGCCGAAGCCGCAGATGACGACGGCGAAAAGGACGACGGCGATGACCAGGTTCATGAACGGCCCACCGAGCATGATGATGATGCGCTTCCAGATCGGAAGCTTGTAGAAGACGCGGTCCTCGGAGCCTGCCGGAATCGTGTCGGCGCTGGCGGTACGGGCATCCTGCACCAGGGTCTGGAAGAATCCCGTGCTCGCGGCGCGCGCCTTACCGCCATCGCGCGCCGGCGGATACATGCCGGCCATCGAGATGTAGCCGCCGAGCGGAATGGCCTTGATTCCGTACTCGGTTTCGCCCCGCCGGCGCGAGAACAGCGTTGGACCGAAGCCGATCATGTACTGGCCGACCCGCACCTTGAAAAGCTTTGCCGGCACGAGGTGGCCGATTTCGTGGAGCGCGATTGACAGTGCGATGCCGACGGCGACGATGACGATGCCGAGGACATAGAGCAGGACGGTTTCCACCGGCTAAGGATATCCGTGCCCGCCTTGCAATCGGCTGAGCGGCCGATGGCTGAGCGCTCAGCGCGCCGTCGCCAGCAGCCGATCGGCCTCGGCACGAGCCCAGCGTTCGGCCTCGAGAACGCCGTCCAGGGTGGCCGTGGATTCTTCCGGCGAATGCGCGTCGACGACGGCTTCGACGGTGTCGAGGATGTCGAGGTAACCGATCGCGCCGGCATGGAACGCGTGCACGGCCTGCTCGTTCGCCGCATTGAACACGGCCGGATAGGTGCCGCCCGCCCGGCCGACCCGCTTGGCGAGCTCGACGGCGGGGAAGGCATGGTCGTCGAGTGGCTCGAACGTCCAGCTGCTCGCCGTCGTCCAGTCGAGCGACACACCGACGCCGGCAACCCGATTCGGCCAGTCCAGGCCGAGCGAAATCGGCAGCCGCATGTCGGGGGGCGAACACTGGGCGATCGTCGAACCATCCACGAATTCGACCATCGAGTGCACGATCGACTGCGGATGTACCGTCACATCGATGCGGTCGTACGGCACGTCGAAGAGATAGTGCGCCTCGATCACCTCGAGGCCCTTGTTGACCAGGGTGGAGGAGTTCGTAGTGACGACGAGCCCCATATCCCAGGTCGGATGCGCCAGCGCCTCCGCCGGGGTAACGTCGCGCAGCGATTCCCTGCTGCGCCCGCGGAACGGGCCGCCGGATGCCGTGAGCACGAGCCGCCGCACCTCGGCCGCCGCCCCGGAGCGCAACGCCTGGGCGATCGCGGAGTGCTCGGAGTCCACCGGCACGATCTGCCCTGGGGCGGCGATGCCCGTCACCAGCTCTCCCCCGACGATGAGGCTCTCTTTGTTGGCCAGCGCGAGTGTCGTTCCCGATTCGAGCACGGCGAGCGTCGGACCGAGACCCACCGATCCGGTGATCCCGTTGAGTACGACATCCGCGTCAACGGTGCGCACGAGCTGCTCGGCCTCTGCGGCACCGATGGCGAGATGTTCGACCCCGAAGGTGGCGGCCTGTGCCTCCATCACCGCGCGCTGCGTCCCGGCGGCGAGGCCGACGATCCGGAAGCTATCGCGGTTGGCGGCGATGACCTCGAGCGCCTGAACGCCGATCGAGCCCGTTGAACCCAGGATGATGACGCGACGCATGATGCAACGCTAGCCGGTGACGGCTATTGCGTCGCGAGGATATCGATCACGAACACCATGGTGTCGGTGCCCTTGATCGAACCGTCGCTGTTGCCGCTCGTGCCATAGCCGTCGACCGGCGGGATCACCGCGATCACCTGAGAACCGACCTTCTGGCCCACGAGAGCCTTACCGAATCCCGGCACCACTCCCGTCGTCGTGAAAGTCGCGGGCGTGCCACGGGTCCAGCTCGAGTCGAAGGTCGCGCCGGTGGCCCAGAGAACACCGGTGTAGTGCACGGTGACGGATGCGCCAGCCTTCACCGTCGGGCCTGTGCCCTTCTTGAGATCGGCGATCTTGAGTGTCGTGGGCGCCGCAGTCTTCGGGATCGTGATCGTGGGCGAACCGTCCTTCGCGAGTTTCACTGTCGGGTATCCCTGAGGGGCTGGCTGCTGGGCGCCGTTGGCCTTGGCCAGTGCCTTGACCGGTTTCGTGGCGCTGACCACGTCGATGACGAAGACCATCGAGTCGGTCGCCGAAAGTCCGAGCCCGGCCTGATTGGCGGAGCTGACGCCGTCGACGGGCGGAATGACGGCAGCCACGCGAGAGCCCTGCGGCGAGCAGGCGATGGCCTTGTAGAGCCCAGGGATGATGGACTTCTCATCGAGCTGGAGCGGCTGGGCCTTGGCGGCGCCGAAGCCCGTCGTGTCGATCTGCTTGCCAGTGGTCGCGTTGTAGGCCGCGTAATTCAGGGTCACGGCGCTGCCGGACTGGGCGACGGTTCCGCTGCCCTTGGAGATGACGGTGCGCTCTGTGGTCTTGCTGGTGAGCGGGGTCGAGAAGGTGACCGTCGGATCTGCACCGAATTTGCCGGTGACCTTGATCTTCGCCGAGTTGGCGCCGGGCTTCGTCGCGACACAGGCCGTCGACGCCGTGTTGCTGTTCGTTGCTGTCCCGCTGCTGCAGGCTACGAGCGAGAGCACAACAGCCGCGACGGCGATCGTGCTGAGGAATTTCGACACAATTCTGCTTTCTGGAAGTCACAGGGGAACGCCCAGTATTCCCTGCCTACCTATGCGCAAGCTGAAATGGGCGCGTCATCGCCAACTTTACGCGGTCACACCTGTGGCGCCGACCAGGTGCCGTGGAGCCCAGTGACGCCAGGCATCCCGTTCCTCGACTGCTTCGGCGTCCGTGCCATAGCCTCATCGAGTGAGACGAATCTGTGGCCTGCTCCTGGTCACGGCGGTGCTCTGCCTCACCGGGTGCGCCGCAAGCGCGCCGCGACCGATGTTCTCGGTCTCCGTCTTCCAGTACCGCTCGGACTATGCGCCACGTCAGCTCCAGATCGAGGTCAAGAACACCAGCGCCGTCGATGCGACCGTCACCCGCGCGAGCTTTTCATCCGACTGGTTCGCGTCCCCCGTTTCGACCAGGTCCACGCCGGCACAGGTGCTCGGCAAATCGACCACCGACCTCCCGGTCGTCCTCGCCGCGGCATCGTGCGGGCCGAAAGACGCGAACCCCGTGGTGCGACTGGCGTATCGGATGGCGGACGGCTCGAGCGGCACTGTCACAGCCAGGCCGCGCATCCCGTTCAGCTCGCTCGCGATGGTGCACGCGCAGGATTGCAGCCGTGCGGCCTTTGAGAGGGTGGCGACCATCACCCCGGCGAGCGCGCTGCGATTCGATAATGCCGGAGGCAAACCGGTCGCACTTCTCGACGTCACAGTGACCCCGACCGGCGCGCCAGGGCGGGTCACGCTTCACACCACCTCGGACACCACGCTCCTCGCGCAGCGCGAAGGGCGGCTGCGCAGCTTCGAGCTGAGCTTCGATGCGTCGACGGCGCCGACGACGATCACGCTCGACTACGTGCCCAGCCGGTGCGAACAGCACGTCGTCGCCGAGGACAAGGTCGGCACGGTCATCCCGATCCGGGTGGACGCCGGTACATTCAGGGACGCTCTGATCCCCATGCCCGTGTCGCCCGCGGTGAAGAACCAGCTGCTCGATTGGGTCGGCACCTACTGCGGCTGGTGAGAGCGGATGACCGGCTCGTGCACCACCGGGAAGTTGACCGAGCTCGCGATGAAGCACTTCGTGCTCGCCTCGTGATGCAGGGCGAGGGCGACCTCTGGATTTCCCGATGAGATGGTCACGACCGGGCGGAGGGTCACCGAGGTGAAGTGGCCGCCGCCGTCCGCCGTCTGCGCCATGGTGCCGATGGCGGCATCCGTGTACGCGGTCACGACGACGCCGTTCGTCGCTGCGACGTGCAGGTAGCTGAGCAGGTGGCACTGGCTGAGGGCCGCGATGAGCATCTCCTCGGGGTTCCAGCGGTCGACGTCGCCGCGGAAGGCACGGTCGCTCGACCCGCTGATGTCGTGCTTGCCGTCGGCGCGTACGACGTGGTCGCGTCCGTAGGACTTATAGTCGCTGGTGCCGCTGCCACGGTTGCCGAGCCATTCGAGGCCGATCGCGAAATGGTGCTCGAGATTCATACTTCGGACGCTACACCTTGGGGGCAGTAGCGCCGCCGGGATAGGCTCGGAAGATCATGACAGACACCCTCACAACCGCGTCGAACACAGCCGGGATCGCCCAGGAACGTCGTGTCCTCACGGCCATTCCGGGCCCGAAATCGCTGGCGCTCCAGGAGCGACGACTCGCGGTCGTGCCCGTCGGGGTCTCCTCGGCCCTGCCCGTGTTCATCGAGCGTGCGCACGGTGCGATTGTCGTGGACGTCGACGGCAACCAGTTCATCGACCTCGGCGCCGGCATCGGCGTCATGACGATCGGACACACCGACGACGCCGTGATAGCGGCGGCGGCGGCACAACTGGGCGAGTTCACACACGTCATGTTCACCATCACGCCCTATGAGGGTTACGTGCGGGTCGCAGAGTTGCTCGCCGAACATACCCCCGGCGACTTCGCGAAGAAGACGGTACTCCTCAACTCCGGTGCGGAGGCCGTCGAGAACGCCGTCAAGATCGCGCGCAAATACACCGGGCGCACCGGGGTCGCCGTGCTCGATCACGCCTACCACGGTCGCACCAATCTCACGATGGCGATGACCTACAAGGCGATGCCGTACAAGCTGGGTTTCGGTCCATTCGCCGGCGAGGTGCACCATGCGCCGAACTCGTATCCCTTCCGGGACGGGCTCAGCGGCGCCGACGCGGCCGCCAGGACCATCGCGTACCTCGAGAAGGCGGTCGGGGCATCCGATCTGGCCTGTCTGGTGGCCGAACCCATCCAGGGCGAGGGCGGCTTCGTCGTGCCGGCCGACGGCTATCTGCCAGCGCTGCAGGAGTGGTGCACGGCAAACGGGATCGTGTTCATCGCCGACGAGATCCAGAGCGGGATGGCGCGAACGGGCGCCTACTTCGCGTCGGAACACTTCGGAGTCGTGCCAGACATGGTGTTGAGTGCCAAGGGCATCGCGGGCGGCCTGCCGATCGCGGGCGTGACCGGACGGGCCGAGATCATGGATGCCTCGCATCCGGGCGGCCTGGGGGGAACCTTCGCCGGCAATCCCGTCGCAGCGGCAGCCGCGATCGCGGTATTCGATTCCATCGAGTCGCGCGGGCTCCTTGCGGAGGCCGCGCGGATCGAGGGTGTGCTCAGGCCGGCGCTGCTGGCCCTGCAGCGGAAGTACGACGTGATCGGGGACGTGCGCGGCATCGGCGCTATGCTCGCGATCGAGCTGGTGCGGCCGGGGACGACCGATCCGAATCCTGCCGCGGTCTCGGCGATCACCGCCTACGCCGCACAGCACGGGGTTCTGCTGCTCAGCGCGGGCACCTGGGGCAACGTCATCCGTTTCCTGCCGAGCCTGGCGATCGGCGACACCATGCTCGCCGAAGCGATCGGAGTACTGGACGAAGCATTCGCGTCGCTGTGAGCGGGCGTAATCTCCGCTGAGGTGCCAACAAATGCTCGACGTCCGGCCAAAATGGAGCATTTGTTGGCACTTCAGGGGAGGGAAAGCCGGGTCAGGCGAACAGACTGACGATCGCCTCACGGAACGCGACAGTGTGCCGCTCGACATCGGCCGCCGTTGTGGCCGGGCTCATGAGCGCCATGTTGTGAAACGGCGTGATCAGGATGCCGCGGTTGAGGGCATGCAGATGAAGATACTGCTGCAGTTCGAAGTCGTCGGCCGCCGCGGCCTCCGCGCCGTCTCGCGGCGGCGACGACCGGAAACTGTACTCGGAGCGCGCCCCGAGCTGGGTCACCTGCCACGGCACGTCGAACTCGTCGAAGGCCGCTTGCACACCAACCGTCCACTCCGTGGCACGGTCGATCATGCCCTCGAACGCCGCGGCCGTGAGGACTTCCGAGAGGGTGGCGCGGATACCCGCCAGCGAGAGCGCGTTGCCGGCGAGGGTGCCCCCCACTCCCCCGACGTCGATGTCTTCGAGGTCCAGGCTGGATCGCACCAGGGCGGCGAAGCTCGCCGTCATGCCATATGCCCCTGCCGGAATACCACCGCCAATGCTCTTGCCGACGACCACTGCATCCGGATCGAGGCCGTCGCGCGCGATCATTCCGCCCGGGCCGGCGCAGAGCGTGTGAGTCTCATCGATGATCAGGATCACGCCGTACCTGGTGCATAGCTCGCGTACCGCCTGGTGGTAACCGGGCGCCGGCAGCACGATGCCGATATTGGTGAGCGCCGGCTCCATGAGCATCGCGGCGATCTCGCCGGTGGCGAACGCCGCCTCCAGCGCCTGGACGTCGTTGAATGGCACGACAGCGGTCGTGAGGGATGGCGGTACGGGGGCTCCGATCGTGCCGCGGCGTTCCACGACCTCGCCGTCCGGGCCAAGGGTCGCATATGCCTCGTCGACGGTGCCGTGATAGCAGTAGTCGTGCACCACGATCTTGGGGCGCCCGGTCACCTGCCGGGCATAGCGGATCAGGCTGCGGTTGGCGTCGGTCGCCGAGAGGCTGAACTGCCAGCTCGGTACGCCGAACCGCTCGGCGAGCAGCGCGGCCGCGGCTGCGGCATCCGCGGTCGGCAGCATGAAGGTGGAGCCGCGGCTGAGCTGCGCGGAGATGGCCGCGACGGATGCCGGCGGCGCGTGCCCGCACATGGCACCCGTGTCACCCAGGCAGAGGTCCACATGGTCGATGCCGTCCACGTCGCGGAAGTGTGCGCCGGCCGCGCTCTCGACGTAGACGGGCCATGGGCCGGGCCATTTGGCCATCCAGAGCATCGGCACGCCGTCCGGCAGATACCGCGTCGCCTCGGTGAACAGCTCGCGCGAGCGCGACCGCGCGCGCTCGAACAACTCGACCTCCACGCGCCAGAGTTCTGCGAGGCGCTCGCGGTCCCGGTAACTCACGACCCCGCCGACGCCCGGGCGAGGCGGCGCCTCCTGGTCTCACCGGCGACCTGAGTGGAGACGACGATGATGATCGCGAGCAGGAACACGGCGGAGGCGATGACGTTCGCCTGGGGAGGGATGCCGCGGGTCGCGGCCGTGTAGATGTAGGTCGGGAAAGTCTGCACAGCGCCGGAATTGAAGTAGGTGATGATGAAGTCGTCGAAGCTCAGCGAAAATGACAGCAGGGCGGCCGCGAGGATGCCTGGCAGCAGGAGCGGGAAGGTCACGCGCAGGAATACCTGTGCCGGCGAACCGTAGAGGTCGCGTCCCGCCTCCTCCAGCGCCGGATCGAGGCCGGCGACGCGAGCTTTGACCGTGACGACGACGAAGCTCAGGCAGAACATCGTGTGAGCCACGATGACCGTCCCGATGCCTTTGGCGATACCCGCGGAGAGGAACTGCGCGGCGAGGCCGGCACCGAGCACGACCTCCGGCGTCGCCTAGATTTGGAGATATCCCAATCGCGCCGCCACAAAGCCAAAGAAAATGAGGGACAGACAAGTTGTCACCCACAACCGTTTGGTGCGAATCACGGCTGCAGACCTACGCGATGAGACGGATCTAGAGGAATCATGGAATAGTTTTTCTTGGCGAGCGCTTCCAAA
>JAODMH010000187.1 GCA_025465035.1 Microbacteriaceae bacterium
GGTGCTGCGAAATGAAACGCAACCACTACACACACGAAGCACGATTCCATCACGACCCCACCGGACATGGACACGGCCACGGCTTCCCCGGAGGCCCGGGCTTCGGCGGATTTCCGGGTGGCCCAGGATTCGGAGGCGGGTTCGGACCACGCGGCCCACGTCGCGCGACCAAGGGCGACATCCGCTCGGTAATCCTGTCCCTGCTGTCCGAGGGACCGTCGAACGGCTACGGCCTGATCAAAGCCATCGTCGAGAAGACCGGCGGGGCCTGGCGTCCGAGCCCGGGCTCGGTCTATCCGACGCTGCAGCAGCTCGTCGACGAGGAGCTCATCGTCTCCAACGGAGACGGGCGCAAGACGGAGTTCGAACTCACCGATGCAGGCAAGACCTACGTCGCGGAGCACGCCGACGACTTCGCCAAGGCCTGGGACGCAACCCCGGGTCGCTCGCAGGAAGCCGGAGCGTTCTTCGAGAGCGCAGGCAAGCTGATGGGCGTCATCGCCCAGTTCCGTCACGCCGCAACCGACGAGCAGCGCAAGGCAGCCGTCGAGAAGCTCGACGAGACCCGGCGCGCGCTCTACCTCATCCTCGCCGAGTAGGCGTGTGATGCTCGACAACGGATGGCCGCGACGGTACCGTCGCGGCCATCCGTCAGCTGTAGCGACTCATCTCTCATACTCGATGTAGGGACGCTTCGAGTAGTCCGGCAGTTCCTGCAGCGCCCAGCCGTTGCCATCCGGATCGGCGAAGAAGACGAAGCGGCCCCACGGATATTCCTCCACGCCGCGCGCCTCGACGCCGGCCGACGTCAGGTAGGCGAGCGCGTCATCCGCGTTGGCCACCACACACTGAATGCCGTCCAGTGAGCCGGGCTTCATGGTGCTCATGCCCCTGTCGAGCACGATAGAGCAGGCCGAGCCGGGCGGCGTGAGTTGCACGAAGCGCAGGTCCTCGCTGACGACCCGGTCGACGTCGGCGTTGAATCCGATCGTCACATAGAAGTCTTTTGCGCGGTCGATGTCGGCGACCGGCACGGCGAGCAGTTCGATCCTCATGTCCATGGTGTTCCTTTCGTGTCCGTCGAAGCGATTCATGACAACACGATAGAGGGCAAACCGGACGCTTCCTGTCCTGATTACCAACCCGGTCCGGTCGGTCGGCGCCGGTGCGCGCCGCGGTCATCGATCGTCGTGTCTACAGTTGATGACATGGCACAACGTTGGCTCGCATCCGAATTCGGTGGACCAGAGGTTCTGAGACTCGAGGAGTTCGAGGTTCCTGCTCCCGGCGCGGGCGAGGTGACGGTCCAGGTGCGCGCGGTCGGCGTGAACCCGACCGACTTCAAGCGGTTTGCCGGCTTCTACGGTGCTGACCCCGGCATGTTGCCGATCTATCCCGGCTCGGAACTCTCCGGCGTCATATCGGCGATCGGACCCGACACGACCATCGCCACGGGGAGAGCGGCTGTGGGTGACGAGGTGCTCGCCTTCCGGGTGACGGGCGGCTATGCGTCCGCCATCACCCTGCCCGCGGCGGACGTCTTCGCCAAGCCATCGAGCCTCGACTTTTCTCAGGCCGCGAACCTCCTGCTCGTGGGAGCCACGGCGTCCGATGCGCTCAACGTGACCGGCATCGGTGCCCGAGACACCCTCCTCATCCACGGCGCCTCCGGAGCTGTCGGTGTCAGTGCGATCCAGCAGGCCAGGCTGCTCGGCGCCCGGGTGATTGGCACCGCCAGCGAGCGGAACTTCGAACTGCTCGAAGGCTTCGGCGCCGAGCCGGTCGCCTATGGCGACGGCCTCGAGCAGCGCGTACGAAAGCTCGCACCCGACGGCGTCGATGCCGCCTTCGACACTGTGGGAACGGATGAGGCGGTGCAGGTCTCCCTCGCTCTGGTCGGCGACCGCGACCGCATCGTGACGATCGCGGCGGCCCAGAAGGCCAAGGAATTCGGCTTCGCAGCGATCGGTGGAGGGAGTCAGGCGAGCGCTGTCTACCGTGACTCCGTTCGCGGTCGTCTCGTCGGCCTCGCCGCGGAGGGCAAGCTCGTCGTGCCGGTAGCTCGCACCTTCCCGCTCGCGGAGGCGGTCGCAGCCCTAGAACTGCTCAAGGGCGGGCATCCGGGTGGAAAACTCGCGCTTATCCCTTAGAGGGTGGTTCGCCAGGCCGATTACCCGGCGGTGCTCTGCCGCACGATCAAACTATGGGGGGCCACGACCTCTTCTGCGGTGGTGGTCGGATCGTCGATCCGTGCTGCGATCCTGGCGACGGCGTGATGGGCGATGAACGGTGTGTCGAGAGATACGGTGGACAGGGTCGGGCGGGAATATTGGCCCTCTTCGACGTCATCGATGCCGATGACCGCGATGTCCTCCGGCACCCGCAGGCCTGCGTCGAATACGGCCTTGATCGCACCCAGGGCGAGGATGTCCGAGTAGCAGAAGATGGCGTCCGGATGATGCTCGAGGGCCAGCAATTGCTGTGTCGCCGAGTATCCATCGGCGCGGCGATAGTGAACGGCTGGGCGCATGAGGTGTGCGTCCGGCTCGATGTCGGCCCCCGCGAGGGCGGACAGATAACCCTTGGTTCGCAGGTGCGGGGTCTCGTAGTCCTCGAACGGCTGTTCGCCGATCGCGGCGATGCGGCGGCGCCCGATGTCGATGAGGTGCTGGGTCGCATCGTGCGCGGCCCGCTCGTTGTCTATCGCGACGTGGTCGTAGCGGCCGTCGAATTGGTGTTCTCCCAGCAGTACGAGCGGCATGCTGGCGCGCGCGCCCATTTCGAGCAGCTCGGCCTTCGTCACCAGGGGGCTGAACAGTACGCCGTCGAAGAGCATCGTGCGGTCACCGCCGGTGAGCAATTCGCGCTCGCGTTCGTGGTCATGACCGCTCTGGTCGATCATCACCCGGTACCCGATTTCGGCGGCCGCCTTGATGACATCTCGTGCGAGTTCACTGAAGTAGGGCACATCGATTTCCGGGATGACGAGCGCGAGTACGCCCGTGCGGCCCGTGCGAAGGGTGCGGGCGACGAGGTTCGGGCGGTAGTCGAGTTCGTCGATCGCCGACTGCACGCGCTGCCGCATCCTCTCGCTCACGTGCTCGTAGCCGCTCACCACGTTGGAGACCGTTCGCATCGAGACGCGCGCCAGGTCGGCGACATCCTTGAGGGTTGCCGGTGGCATCCGTGCCTCCAATCAGCGGGGAGAATCCCCACCAGCATAGCGTTTGCAACGTGCGCAAATTTGAGTTATGGTTTTGCACACGTTGGCAAAGTGGCCGCGCCGCTCCCTTCGCGGGATCGACGCGTATCTACCATCGGTTATCCCGACCGAGTAACGCCGATCACAAAGGAGTGTTCATGCACAGCTCAGAAAGCGTGCCGGTCAAACCCGGCAGTCGCCAAGCCGTCGGCTCCCGCCGGCGTCGCAGGTCCACAGTGTTCGCCGTAGCCGGCATCGCGGCCACGATGGCCGTCGTACTCACCGGCTGTGGTCCTTCCATCGGTTCGAGCAGCACCGGCGCGAAAGACCCCAATGTGCTCGTCGCCCCCACCGACGCGCAGGCCAAGGGCGAGATCACCATCTGGGACCGCTCGGGCGATCTCTACAAGGTCTTCGACGCGACCATCCAGAAGTTCGAGAAGAAGTACCCGAATATCACGGTGAACCACCAGGCGGTGGATATCGACTCCAAGCTGCAGAACACGCTGATCACCGGTACGGGCGTGCCGGACGGCGTCTTCCTCGACGATGCAAAAGTGGCCGGTTACGCCGACAACCTGTGGAATCTGTCCGGCGTGCTGAAGCCGTACCTCTCGGACATCGCCAAGCAGAAGGTGGATGTCAACTCCCTCAAGGGCGGCATTTACGGTGTTCCCTTCGACCTCAATCCCGGGCTCCTCTTCTATAACGCCACCGTCCTGAAGAAGGACGGCATCGATCCCGCCTCGATCAAGACCTACGACGACCTGCTCGCCGCCGCGAAAAAGGTAAAGGCGGCAGCCCCGTCATCCGGCCCGATTCACCTCGAGCAGAGCGCGTTCCTCGGCCAGCTCTGGCTGGAAATGTTCGCGAGTCAGCAGGGCACGAGTATGGCGGACGCGAACGGCAAGCTCCGTCTCGATTCGCCGGCCTATCAGCAGATCCTGACCTGGCTCGACACCGTGAAAAAGGACGGTCTCGGCACTCGCGCCGAATATCTGGGGCCGACGGATGTCGCCACCCTCGATAGCGGACAGCAGGTGTTCTATCCCTGGTCGATCTGGTTCGACTTCGCTCCACAGCAGCTGCTCAAGAAGACGACGGGGGACTGGCGCGCGATGCCGCTGCCCGCATGGAAGCCGGGCGGAGCACAGTCAGGGGCAATGGGTGGATCGTCGTTCGTCATCCCGAAGGATGCCAAGAACCCCAAGGCCGCGTGGCTCTTCTACCAGTTCCTCATGTACGACAAGAACGGCTACCAGGCAGTCTGGGGCCCGAATTCCGTGTACCCGGATGGCACGAACACCTCGATTCCGAGTTATAAGCCCGCGGCCGACCCGTCCAAGCCCCTGTTCGGAGCCATCACGGCGATGGGTGGCCAGGATCTCTGGAAGACGGCCGTGAATGCCGGCAATCAGATTCCCGGCGGCACGCCGACCCCGAAGTGGTGGGCGAGCGCCGTCGACTATCTGGGTAACAACCTGCAGAAGATGCTCGATGGGACGATGACACCGGAGCAGGTGATCTCGCAGTCCACCACGGAGATACAAACCAACCTCATCGATCGCCAGTAACGCGCCACAACGACACGAGAGCAGTTCCATGACCGTCACGCCCGCCATGAAGGCGCAATCGACGGCACCCCGAGCGTCGCAGCGGGGACCACGCTGGTCCCTGCTGCGACGCAAGTCGGCACCGTACGTCTTCATCCTCCCGTTCGTCGCGATCTTCGCTGCTTTCTCCATCTATCCACTGATCTTCACGTTCAGGCTCAGCTTCACTAACTGGCATGGCTCCGGCGTCGCCAACTGGGTTGGCTGGAGCAACTACACCTACCTGCTAACGAGCCCAGGCTTCTGGTCATCGCTCGGCAACTCGGCCATCCTCTGGCTGCTTATCATCCCGGTGCAACTCGTGATGGGCCTGCTCGCCGCGGTGCTGCTCAACAACGCCAGACTCAAGGCGCGGGGGTTCTACCGAACGGCCTTCATCGTTCCATTCGTCACCCCGCTGGTCGCGATCGCCCAGATCTGGATCGTCGTCTTCGATCAGAACTATGGGGCGGTCAACGGCTTTCTCACACTGTTCGGCCTTCCGGATATTGGCTGGCTCACGACCAGCGAATGGTCGAAGCCGACGCTGGCGTTGCTCTTTCTCTGGAAGACGACGGGCTTCGCGATCATCATCCTGCTGTCGGGTCTGCAGTCCATCGACACGACGGTGTACGAGGCTGCGGCGCTCGACGGTGCCTCGCGTTTTCGTCAGCTCTGGAACATCACAGTGCCACTCATCCGCCGCACCCTGATGTTCCTCGTCGTGCTCCAGACGCTCGCGGTATTCCAGATGTTCGCGGAGCCGTACGTCGTGACGAAGGGCGGACCGTACGGGTCCACGACGACGGCCGGGCTCTATCTCTACAACCACATCACCGTCGCCGACCTCGGCACGGGCGCCGCGAACTCCTTCCTCCTCGTCGTCGTCGTGATGGCGCTGTCGCTCGGTTTCGTTCGACTACTGCGGGCGA
The DNA here is from genome assembly GCA_025465035.1 of Microbacteriaceae bacterium. Taxonomy (GTDB): domain Bacteria; phylum Actinomycetota; class Actinomycetes; order Actinomycetales; family Microbacteriaceae; genus Lacisediminihabitans. The sequence goes on from JAODMH010000187.1 coordinate 5,727, forward strand.
AGGACTGATATGACCACAACATCCATCCCTCTTCGATCCCTCGCTCGCAAGCGAGCGCGACCGGCGATCATCTCGCAGGTGTTTCTGCTCCTTCTGACGCTCGTCTTCCTTGCGCCCGTCGTGTGGGCGCTGCTCTCGGCGTTCAAGCCGGCGAACGAGATCATCCGCAATCCGCTGGGCTTCGATCCTGGCACTTTCACGCTGCACAATTTCCAGCAGATGTTCGGGGACATCCCCATCGGGTCCGGCTTTCTCAACACCGCGATCGTGCTGGTGTTCAAGGGGACGATTACCCTGTTCTTTGCGCCGCTCGCCGGCTACGCGTTCGCGAAGTACACCTTCCGCCTGAAGAACGTCTTCTTCGGCATGGTGCTCGTCACGCTCATGCTGCCGACGATCGTCCTCATCATCCCGCTGCTGCTGGAGATGAAGGAGCTCGGATGGGTTAACACGTACCAGGCACTCATCCTGCCCGGGTCGGTTGACGCCTTTGCGATCTTCTGGATGCGGCAGGTCATCTCTGCGGTCCCCGACGAGCTGCTCGACGCGGCGCGAGTCGACGGATGCAGCGAATTCGGCATCTTCTGGCGGGTGGTGCTGCCGGTCATCCGCCCGGGCCTTGCGGGGCTCGCCGTGCTCACCGTCATGAACATCTACAACGACTTCGTCTGGCCGGTCGTGATCACGACGGCCGACCGTATGCAGACCCTGCAGGTGGTGCTCTCAACGCTGGCCCAGAACATCAGCGGAAACAAAATCGGCGCCGACTACGCGACCGTCACCGGAGAACTGCTGGCGGCCAGTTCGATCGCGCTCATACCGCTTCTGATCATCTTCATCGTGCTGCAAAAGCACTTCATCAACGGCATTCTCGCCGGCAGCGTCAAAGGCTGAATCCATGCTCGATCCGAAAGGCTCCACACCCATGTCGTCCGCTTCCGCTAAACCCGAGTACCCCCGGCCCGACCTCGACCGGTCGGAGCGCTGGCTGTCGCTCAACGGCGAGTGGGTCTTCGAGAGCGAAGACGGTGTATCGGCGATCATTGTTCCGTTCGCCTGGGAGACCGAGGCCTCCGGCGTCGCTCGCACCTGGCTCGAAAGTGCACGCTATCGCCGCACCATCTCTGTTCCCGAGTCCTTCGACGGAGCGAGAGTGTTT
>JAODMH010000079.1 GCA_025465035.1 Microbacteriaceae bacterium
AGAGCGCTCGGTTTGGGACCGAGAGGCCGCAGGTTCGAATCCTGTCGCCCCGACAAGACCCATCAACACACCAGATAGCAAGCAGGAGAACCATCGTGAAGACCACGGTTGACAAGCTGAGCCCGACCCGAGTGAAGCTGAGCATCTCAGTCACTCCGGAGGAGCTGAAGCCCAGCATCGATCACGCCTACAGCCACATCGCCGAGTCGGTCAACATCCCCGGCTTCCGCAAGGGCAAGGTCCCGCCGCCCATCATCGACCAGCGCGTCGGCCGCGACGAGGTGCTCAACCACGCCGTGAGCGACGGACTCGACAAGTTCTACCGTCAGGCCATCGAGGAGGAGAAGATCCGCCCGCTCGGCCGTCCGGAGGCCGATGTTAAGGAGTTGCCGAACGTCAAGGACTTCACCGGCAATCTCGAGGTGACCGTCGAGGTCGACGTGCGCCCCGACTTCACCCTGCCGAACGTCGACGGCCTCGAGCTCACTGTCGACGCGATCGAGGTCGCGGATGACGAGGTCGAGACGGAACTGCAGAACCTGTTGACCCGCTTCGGCACCCTCATCACCGTCGACCGTCCCGCGAAGCCGGGCGACTTCGCTCAGCTCGACCTGGTCGCCACGATCGACGGCAAAGAGGTGGACACCGCCAACGCGATCTCCTACGAGGTTGGTTCTGGCGACCTCATCGAGGGGATCGACGAGGCGCTGGACGGTCTGAGCGCCGACGAGACGACAGTGTTCGAGTCGAAGCTCCTCGGTGGAGACAACGAGGGGGAGTCGGCGGAGATCACCGTCAAGCTCCTCGCCGTCAAGGAGCGGGAACTGCCGGAAGCCGACGACGATTTCGCGCAGATCGCGAGTCAGTTCGACACGATCGCAGAACTGCGCGAAGACATCCGTGCGCAGGTCGAACGCTCCAAGGTCTTCAGCCAGGGTGCCCAGGCCCGTGATCAGGTCGTCGACAAGCTTCTCGAGTCGCTCGACATCCCGGTGCCAGAGCAGCTCGTGCTCGACGAGGTTCACCGCCACCTCGAGAACGAGCAGCGCCTCGAGGATGACGTGCACCGCGCGGAGGTGACCGAGTCCAGCGAGAAGACCTTCCGCAGCCAGATCCTGCTCGACTCCATCGCCGAGGCCGAGGAGGTCAAGGTCAGCCAGGACGAACTCACCCAGTACCTCGTGCAGGGCGCGGCCCAGTACAACATGGAGCCGGGCGAGTTCATCAAGGTGCTCGACCAGAACGGCCAGATTCCCGGCATGATCGGTGAGGTCGCCCGGGGCAAGGCTCTGGCGATCGTGCTCTCGAAGGCGAAGGTCGTCGACACCAACGGCAACGCCGTCGACATCTCAGAATTCACCGCCCCGGTCGCCGGCGCGGAGGACGAATTCGACACCTCGGATGCCGCCGATCTGCTCGCTCAGGCCAACTCGCACGAGGGTCACGAGCATGCCAACGGCGGTCGCGACAGCCACGGGCGCAAGGCGAACAACGAGCACTACGGTCACGACCACAAGTAGACCGAGACCCAAGGGCCCGTCACTGCGGTGGCGGGCCCTTTGTCATGCCGACGCCCTATCGCCGTTGCGGAGGAAGACATGCGGATAGCCGGTAGCGCCCGTCGCACGACGCGCCGCGGTGCTCCTCCGCAACCGTCGTGCGGGCCGAGTGGCGCCCGCCGCTCTGCCGTAGGCGAACAGAGCATTTCTAGCGCGTTGGCTCCTATAGATTCGACACCAAGCGATAACTGAAACGGAGCGCAACAATGGCCCAACCGGCATTGGTCAGCAGCATTTTCGACCAACTCCTCAAGGACCGCATCATCTGGCTTGGCTCAGAGGTGCGTGACGACAACGCCAACGAGATCTGCGCGAAGATGCTTCTGCTGGCCGCAGAGGACCCGAAGAAGGACATCTTCCTGTACGTCAACTCACCCGGTGGATCCATCACCGCAGGAATGGCCATCTACGACACGATGAAGTTCGTCCCGAACGACATTGTGACCGTAGGAATCGGTCTTGCGGCATCGATGGGGCAGTTCCTGCTTTCCTCGGGAACCAAGGGCAAGCGCTACATCACGCCGAACGCGCGCGTGCTGCTGCACCAGCCGTCTGGCGGATTCGGCGGAACGGCCGCAGACATCCAGACTCAGGCCGGCGTCATCCTCGACATGAAGAAGCGGATGGCCGAACTCACCGCAGAGCAGACCGGCAAGTCGGTCGAGCAGGTGTTGATCGACAACGACCGCGACAACTGGTTCACCGCGGAGCAGGCGCTGGAGTACGGCTTCGTCGACCACCTCCGCGAGTTCGCGGCCGAGGTCATCGGCGGCGGCGGAACCGACGACACAGTCACCAAGAAGTAGGGACGGGCAAGACAGATGGAATTCACCAATTTCAACGTACCGGGGGGCATGGCCCGCCCGAGCGCCGAGTCGCGCTATGTCCTGCCGACCTTCGAGGAGCGCACGGCCTACGGCTACAAGCGGCAGGACCCGTACGCGAAGCTGTTCGAGGACCGCATCATCTTCCTCGGCGTGCAGATCGACGACGCGTCGGCGGATGACGTCATGGCCCAGCTCCTCGTGCTCGAGAGCCAGGATCCCGACCGCGATATCACGATGTACATCAACTCGCCAGGTGGTTCATTCACCGCTATGACGGCGATCTACGACACCATGCAGTACGTGCGTCCGCAGATCCAGACCGTCGCCCTTGGCCAGGCGGCTTCGGCCGCCGCGGTGATCCTTGCCGCCGGAACGCAGGGGATGCGTCTCGCACTGCCGAACGCGCGCATCCTGATCCACCAGCCGGCGGCGGGTTCGGAGGGTTCGAGCCAGGCGTCCGACATCGAGATCCAGGCCCGAGAGATCCAGCGCATGCGCATCTGGCTGGAGGAGGCGCTCTCGCGTCACTCGAACCGCACGGCCGAGCAGGTCAACAAGGACATCGACCGTGACAAGATCCTGAGCGCCGACGAGGCGCTCGAGTACGGACTCATCGACCAGGTCCTGGTGACGCGCAAGAACATCCCGGCGATCGCCAAGTAGTCACCAGAGACGGAGGCCCGCAACGATACGTTGCGGGCCCCCGCTTTCTAGGGCTTCTTCGTGCGGCTGGTCACGAGCAGCGTCACGACCACGGCGATACCGACAGCGAGCACCGCGCCGCCGATCCAGAGAACGGTGCTCAGGGTGTCCGCGGTGACCGATCGCGTCGTCGGACTCGACGAGCCAGGTTGCGCCGACGAGTTCGGCGCGAGCGTGCCGTGGCAGTCCGGAGCCGTCCTCGATCCCGTGCTGACCTTCGCGCTCGCTGCCGAGGGCCGCCAGGTGAAATCGAACTGGTCGGAGACTGTATGGCCGTCGGTTGAGATCACCTGCCAGATCACGGTGTACCTGCCGGGAGCACCGAGCGCGGCCGTCGTCGAAATGCCCGGCCCGGCGACCGTGACGCACCCGTCGCCGTAGTAGAGGCCGCGCTCATCCCTGATTTGCAGGGCGAAGCCCGTCCCGTTGCCGTTGATATCGAGCAGCAGGTCGTTGGTCGTCACGGAGAACTCCGCCGGGAGCTCGGTGAGCACGGAGCCGGCCGCGGGCGTCGACGAGACGAGATAGTTGTGCGCCTGCGCCGGTGCGGCGAGCCCAAGGACAGCCGCAGTCGCCACGAACGCCGCGAACGCCAGGTAACCGAATCGCCTCGCGCGGTTAGCCATCGGATTTGCTCGCTGTCGTGCGCCGGATGCCGACCGCGCCGAGCGCGAGGCCGATTGCGCCGAGCACCAGCCCCCCGATGCCGAGGCCCCGCGCGACCGGGTCGCTGGAGGCCGCAACCGGGCTGGTGGCCGTCGTTTCCCTCGACTGGGCCTGTGAGGCCGCGGTCACCTCGGCATCGGCGTCTGGGCTCACGATCGGTGCGTCCTTGACGTAGAGGACCGGGGCCGGGTGCGCGGCATCCGAGGTCTTGTCGCTCCACCCGACGACCGTCCCGTCGGTGTAGGTCTGTGTCATCGGCAGCAGAATCTTTCCCGTGTTGGGAACGGGACCGACCGACAGTGGGAGCAGTTGCAGTTGCCCGTCGCCTATTTCATGGCCTGGCTGTGCGGTCCAGATGACCTTGGTGACGGCCTCCTTCAGCTGGTTGCCGGCGATCTTCACCGGCTTGGGGAGCTGTTCCGTCACCAGAGTCACATCCCATCCAGGCACGGGAACGTAGCTGACGCTCGCGAACGGCGTGTCTGTCGGAATGTCGACCTCGATGATCTTCGTGCCCGCCGTGGCCGACTCGTTCGGCACCTTGAACGTGATGAGGGCATAGGCGCCCGGTGGTGTCGTGTAGGGCGTGATCGTCACATGCGCGCTTGCGGAGAGTGGCAGGGCGATGGCCAGGAGCGCTCCCGCGCCGACGGCGAGGGAAATTGTTGTGGTGGCGCGCTTGTTCATTTTTTTCCTCAGCAAACTTGGGAGGTCGGCGAACGCTGGACGACCACGGCGAGTTGGTTCGCGCGGCATTGCGTCCTGAGGCTCGACAGCGACCTCGGAAAATGATTGTCGTTGGGCTATCAGACCAAGACGGCCGCTGGAGGACCGCGGTGCCTCAACGCGGAGAGCACGAGCTCGACGGGCCGTGGCAGCCGGGCGCGTTCTGCGGCAACCACGCTCGGATGCGGACGAATGACCGGCTTGAACTGCAGCACCGGCACGATCAGGCGAGTGATGCAGAGGCGGGTGAGTTCGAGGACGCTCCAGAAGGCGACCTCGCCGAAACGGAAAGCGACAATGGTCAGGATCGCGGCCACGGCGTGACCGAGCCACATGCGGGCATCCGCCGTCATGGCCGGGTGCGCCGTGGGGGAGACTGCTGCGAGGTGCGTGGCCATCTGCGTGGCCATCTCGCCGGCGGAGTGCTGGTGCGTGAACGGGAGGGAAATCGAAGTCGGCCTGGCATCCGCAAGCAGGCTGAATGCCCCGTGGAACGCGAACTGACTCAGCGCCACCGAGAAGGTGAGCCTGACGATCGAGAGTGTCTTGCCCGCGAGGAGGGTGCAGAGAACGGTGGAGAACGCGAGGCAGAGGGCGAGTCCCACCAGGCTGGGCACGTTTCCACCGGCGATCGTGTGCGAGCAGATGGCGACGAAGGTGGAGAACAGTGCAGCGATGAAGCCGCGGGTCAACCGCGCCCATCTCGTGCTCATCCATGCCCCCGATATCGACATACAGGCCATCGTGAGAAGTCTATGGCTGCTCGACGAGAGCACGGCTCGCCGTGTCGTATTTCCCCATGGTGCGAACAGTGTCGTCTACTCGGGTTAGGCTCGATGTCAGAACCACGGTTGCATGACCAGATCCGCTGATAGACCCGTTACTGAGCTCCAACGATCATGACCATTCTGGATTTCAGCGACGAGATCCTGAGACCACGAGGAGGCCGAGCATGGCTCGTATAGGTGAGAGCGCCGATCTGCTCAAATGCTCCTTCTGCGGCAAGAGCCAGAAGCAGGTGCAGCAACTGATCGCCGGTCCCGGCGTCTATATCTGCGACGAGTGCGTCGAGCTCTGCAACGAGATCATCGAGGAACGTCTGGCCGAGGCTGGCGAAGAGACCTCGAGCGAGTTCGAGCTTCCGAAGCCCCGCGAGATCTACAGCTTCCTCGAGGAATATGTGATCGGCCAGGAGGCGGCAAAGAAGGCCCTCTCGGTTGCGGTGTACAACCACTACAAGCGCATCAGGGCTCGCAACACGCTGACCTCCGCGGATGCGGTGATCGACGATGTCGAGATCGCCAAGTCCAACATCCTGCTCATCGGTCCCACCGGTTGTGGCAAGACCTACCTCGCGCAGACTCTGGCGAAGCGCCTCAACGTGCCCTTCGCAGTCGCGGATGCCACCGCACTCACCGAAGCCGGTTACGTCGGTGAGGACGTCGAGAACATCCTCCTCAAGCTGATCCAGGCCGCGGACTACGACGTCAAGCGCGCGGAGACCGGCATCATCTACATCGACGAGATCGACAAGATCGCCCGTAAAGCCGAGAACCCGTCCATCACCCGCGACGTGTCGGGCGAGGGAGTCCAGCAGGCGCTGCTCAAGATCCTCGAGGGCACGGTCGCCTCCGTCCCACCTCAGGGTGGCCGCAAGCATCCGCATCAGGAGTTCATTCAGGTCGACACGACCAACGTGCTCTTCATCGTCGCGGGTGCCTTCGCCGGCCTTGAGGAGATCATCTCCCAGCGGGCAGGTAAGAAGGGCATCGGCTTCGGCGCCCCCCTGCACAGCAAGGGCGACGACGTGAACCTTTTCGGCGAAGTGCTCCCGGAAGATCTGCACAAGTTCGGCCTCATCCCGGAGTTCATCGGCCGTCTCCCCGTCGTCACCACGGTCACGCCGCTCGACCAGGTTGCTCTCATGGAGATCCTCACGAAGCCAAAGAATGCGCTCGTACGCCAGTACCAGCGCATGTTCGAGCTCGACGGCGTTGTGCTCGACTTCGAGCAGGACGCCCTGGAGGCGATCGCAGATCTCGCCGTGTTGCGCCAGACCGGCGCTCGCGGTCTACGTTCGATCATGGAAGAGGTGCTCGGCCCGATCATGTTCGACGTTCCGTCGAGCGACGAGATCGCCAGGGTCATCGTGACCAAGGCCGCCGTTCTCGAAAACGCGGCGCCCACCATCGTGCCGCATGCTCCCCGGCGCCAGGAAAAGTCGGCCTGATCTAGCTAGGCTGCTGCCACTGCCGCCCTTCGGTGTGCCGTTGCCGCGGAACTTCCCGGCTCCCACCGAGCCAGCCGCTCGCTCAGCAACGAGTGCCTGTGCCCATGCCCGCGCGTTCCCGTTGTGCAGGACACCGCATATCGACCAATGCGTGCTGGCCCGAGCCTCCGGCGCCCGCGCGCTGTCCTGCATAACTGGAGGGACGGCTGTCCTGCATAACCGAGAGTGCTGCCGTCCTGCATAACTGGAGGGACGGCTGTCCTGCATAACCGAGAGCGCTGCCGTCCTGCACAACCGGAGGCTCTGCTGCGATCCCGCATGACCGCTGGGCTGCTGCCCTGCACAACTGGAGGACCGACAAGAGGCCGCCGCCCGCCGCGTCGTCTTGACGCGGCCGCAACATCGTTCTATTCTTTATTTAGTCCTGAACAAAGAGGTTCCCTTGGCCATTCGCCCGCAAGCTCGCACCGACGTCAATCGGTCGGCGATCCTCGCGCACCTCGGAGCCCACGGTCCGGCATCCCGCGCCGATCTTGCCCGTGCCCTCGCGGTCTCACCGGCGCTCATGACGCAGCTCACGAAGGATCTCATCGCCGAAGGGCTGCTGCTCGAACTCGAGCACTCGCCTTCGCAGGGAGGTCGCCCGGCACGGATGCTCGGACTCGTGTCAACCGCCGGCCGCGCGGTCGGCGTGAAGGTGGTCGCCGATCACGTCGCCTTCGTCGAGGTGGGAATCGATGGCACGATGGTGCGCTCGGCGAGCGAGCCGTTCGACGCCTCGGCATCCACAGTCCTCGCCGATCTCACGATGCTGTTGCGGCGCTTCATCGGCGGCGGCGGATCCGCGCCGCTCCTCGGCATCGGCGTCGGCGTGCCGGGCAGCGTGGACCGCCAGGGTAACGGCCTCGTCGACTCGACACAGCTGGGCTGGCACCAGGTTCCGCTCGGCGCCACCCTGCGCCGCGAACTCGCGCTTCCGGTCATCGTGGAGAACAACGTGAATGCCCTCGCCATCGCTGAGCGGCTCTACGGGGTCGGACGCCAATACGAGAACTTCCTGGTGGTCACGATCGGGACCGGCGTCGGAGCCGGCATCGTGGTCGACGGCGTGGTGCTGCGCGGATCGGCGGGCGGATCCGGTGAGATCGGCCACATTCCGGTCGCCGACGATGGGCCGCTGTGCTCGTGCGGGAATCATGGATGCCTCGAATCCTTCATCGGCGAAGCATCGCTGGTCCGCGTAGCGCGTGGCCGGGGTGTCATCGGGCAGCAGAGCGGAATCTCCGCGCTCCGCGCCGCCGCCGATGCCGACGACGCGGAGGCCACCCGCATCTTCAGCGAGGCCGGTCATCTGCTCGGCCGGACGCTGGCCGGCATCGTCCACACCCTCGATCCCGAGATCGTCATCGTGCTGGGCGAGGGGACGGCGGCCTGGAAGCACTGGTCTTACGGCTTCGAACCTGCGCTTCGCTCCTCCCTCATCCCGAGCCGGCGGGGAGTGGCCGTCGCGGTCGAGACCTGGCAGGACGAGAGCTGGGCGCAGGGCGCGGCCGCACTCGTGCTTGCCACCCCGTTCGATGCGGATGACGTCGCCGGCGACCAGGGACGCCTCGTTCGCGAGCGCCTCGTCGAGCAGGCGGCACCGCAGGCCGGGCTGGAACCATGAGCGTCTCGAACGCCCAGACCTCGCTGGTGGACAGGGCACCGCAGTTCGTGCACTCGAAGCCGGTGCGCGACGGCCGCACGAGAAACAACAAGGCTCGTTACGCGCTGACCGTGCTCGCCTTCCTCCTGCCGAGTGCCATCCCGCTGGTGCTCTTCGTGCTCGGACCGATGGTGGCCGCGGCCTGGGTCAGCCTCAACCAGTGGAACCTGCTCGCGCCGATGAAGTGGGTGGGGCTCGGCAACTACGCCAAACTGCTCAGCGATCCCATCACCGGCGATGTCTTTCTGCACACTGTGTACTACATCGTCGGCTACCTGCCGCTCGTCTACATCGGCGGCCTCGCCCTCGCCCTCGCCCTCAACACGGCACTCAAGGGGCGGTCGTTCCTGCGCGGAATCTACTTTCTCCCGGTCGTGACAAGCTGGATCGTCGTGGCGCTGGTCTGGCGCTGGCTGCTGAGCCCCAGCAACGGGATCGTGAACAGCGCGCTCGCGTTCTTCGGCGTCCACGGTCCTGGCTGGTGGACGGATCCGCACTGGGCGATGCCCTCGATCATCATCGCATCGGCATGGAAAGATCTCGGCTTCGTCATGGTCATCCTGCTCGCCGGCCTGCAGGCGATCCCGAGCGACATGTACGACGCCGCGAAGGTGGATGGCGCGGGCTGGTGGCGCCGCCTGTTCAGCATCACCCTGCCGCTGTTGTCGCCCTCAAGCTTCTTCGTGCTCGTCATCTCGCTCATCAACGGATTCCAGGTCTTCGACCAGGTGTATGCCATGACGGGCGGCGGTCCGAACGGGGCCAGCGAGGTCGTGGTGCAGCAGATCTACGACCTCACCTTCCGTTACGGACGAGCGGGGGAGGCATCCGCCCTGTCCTGGATGCTGTTCGTCGTCGTGCTCGCCGTGACCGTCATCCAGATCCGGGGTCAGAAGAGGTGGGTCACCTATGGCTGATATGGCCCTGATGACACCGCGTCGGCTGTCCACGAAAGCGGTGCGCAGCCGGGAGGCGAAGCTGCGAATGGCCGGAGTGATCGCGCTCCACGCGGTCATCATCCTCGGTGCGATCGCGATGTTCTTCCCGTTCCTCTGGACGATCATCACCTCGCTCACGCCGGGGGCGAGCCTCACCAACACCCCGGCGCTCATTCCGGCAAATCCCTCACTCGGCGCGTACCAGCAGCTCTTCGCCGAGCGGCCATTCGCGCAGGTGATACTCAACAGCCTCACGCTCGCTGTCATCACCACGGTCGTGCAGCTCGTGACGAGTTCGACTGCCGCCTACGCCTTCAGCCGGCTGCCGTTCCGTGGTCAGACCGCCGTCTTCGGGGTCTACCTGGCGACCATGATGATCCCGCTCCAGGTGCTGATCGTCCCGCTCTTCGCGGAGCTGAAGACGTTCGGACTCCTCGACACCTATCTCGGCGCCGTGCTGCCGACCTTCGCATCCGCATTCGGCATCTTCCTGCTCAGGCAGGCGATCAATCAGGTTCCGCGCGAGCTCGACGAGGCCGCGACCCTCGACGGGGCGGGGCACTTCCGCATCTTCACCCGGATCATCCTGCCGAACATCCGCCCGGCCATTGCGACGCTGGTGGTCTTCGCGTTCATGGGCAGCTGGAACAGCTTCCTCTGGCCGCTCGTCGTGCTGCGCTCACCGGAGCTGCAGACGCTGCCGATCGCCCTCGCGGGGCTGCAGGGGCAGTACACCTCGCAGTGGGACGTCATCATGGCCGGCTCGGTCATCAGTGTGCTGCCCATGCTCGCGCTCTACATCTTCGCCCAGAAGTACGTCATCCAGGGCGTCGCCAGCTCCGGGATCAAGTGATCCCCGAGACCAGCAACCCAGTACCACCGCACCATCACATCGAAGGAGATTGCATCACATGAACCGCAAGCTAATGGCCGCCATCGGCCTGGCCGGCGTCGCGGCACTCGCCATGACCGGCTGTGCGTCAGGCACCCCCAGCAGTAATGGACCCGTCACCATCACCTATTCCAATTTCATTTCCAATGGAGGAAACGAGAAGAACCTCGCGACGATCGTCGCGGCGTTCGAAAAGAAGAACCCCGACATCAAGGTCGATGTCAAGACCCTGCCCTATGACACCTACGGCACGGCCCTGCAGACCGACCTCGCCGCCGGCACCCCGGCGGACGTCTTCGACATCAACGGACCGTCGAGCTACGGCCCGTATCAGGCCAACGGCGTGCTCGCCGAGCTCAAAGGGGTGAGCTCGAGCGCCTACAATGCGGCATTGCTCGACAGCTACGCGACCGGTGGCAAGCAGTATGCCCTGCCCACCTCCTTCTCGGATGTCGTGCTCTACTACAACAAGGACCTGTTCGATGCGGCGGGCATCACATACCCGACGAGTAGCTGGACCTGGGCCGACGAGACGGCCGCAGCCGCGAAGCTGACCGACAAGGCAGCCGGTGTCTGGGGCGACCACCAGCCGGTGACCTATAACGAGTATTACAAGGTTCTCGTGCAGAACGGCGCGAGCTTCCTGAGCAAGGACGGCAAGAAGGCGGCCTTCAACACGCCGGCAGGAATCGAGGCCGCCAAGTGGCTCGTCGACAAGAGCGGTACGACCATGCCGACCATCGCCGACGGCCAGGGAACAGCCGACTACGACACGAACCTGTTCAAGGCAGGCAAGCTCGCCATGCTGCACACCGGGATCTGGGTCTTCGGCACCTTCGCCGACTCTCCCGCCAACTGGGACATCGCGGTCGAACCGGGCAACAAGACCTCGGCGAACGCCGTGTTCTCGAATGGCATCGGCGTCTCCGCGACGAGCAAGCACAAGGCCGAGGCGCAGAAGTGGGCGGAGTTCATGTCCGCATCCGACTTCATGGTCACCGTGCGTCTCGATTCCGGATGGGAACTTCCGGCGATCTCGGATGCGAAGAAGCTCGCCACCTATCTCGACAAGGGAAAGCCAGCCAACCGGCAGGCGGTGTTCGATGCGGCGAAGAAGATCGCGCCGGCGCCATCCATCGGCGACAACCAGTCGGCGATGCAGGATGCCATCACGGGTGAACTGATCGAGGCGCAGGCCGGACGCAAGAGTGTGCAGCAGGCACTCGACGACGCGGAGAAGAAGATCAACACGCTGCTCGCCGGTTAGTCGACGGCACAGGCAGTACGGCAGTAGCACAGCACAGCACGACAGGCCGGACAGTATCCGGTCGCACGGCCCCGAGGCCCACCGGCCTCGGGGCCACCTACGACACTGGCGCACACCGTGCGCAACAACGAGGAGATTCAGGATGATCGAGGCGACAGGCCAGACTCGCGACCTGGCGGCATTGACCCGTCTCGCGGAGACGAGTGTCGAGCTCATCCTGCAACTGCAGGACCCGTCCGGCGGCTACCCGGCCAGCCCGACCTTCTCCGCATACAGCGGCTTCTGCTGGTTTCGCGACGGAGCGTTCATCGCCGACGGCATGTCGGCCGCTGGAGCCGTCGAATCGGCGAACGGCTTCTTCGACTGGTGCGGCCGCATCCTGTTGGACAGGGAGTCGCAGGTCATCGAGATCGTTGCGGCCGCCGCGGCCGGCTCGCCGGTTGCCGACTCGCGGATGCTTCCGACGCGCTTCACCCTCGCCGGCGACGATGGCGACGATGACTGGTGGGACTTCCAGCTGGACGGATACGGCACCTGGCTCTGGGCGGTGGTCCAGCACTCGAAGCGGCACGGTCTCGACCTCGCCCGCTGGTCTCGCGCGATCGAACTGAGTGTGGACTATCTCGCGAGTTCCTGGCAGCGGCCGTGCTTCGACTGGTGGGAGGAGAACGCCGACCGCGTACACGTCTCGACGCTCGGCTGCATCGCGGCCGGACTGGGCGCCGTCGCCGATGCCGGAATCCTGGACGCGGCCCGTCGGCAGAAAGCCCATGCGGTCAACGCGTCGATCGGGACCACCATCCTCGAGCACGGGCTCACCGACGCCCATCTGGCGAAATGGCTCGGCTCCGACCGGGTCGACGCGAGCCTCCTCGCCATGGTGTCGCCCCTCGGCGTGTTCCCCGCCACGGAGAGTGTCGGTTCGGCGACCATCGAGGCGATCGATCGCGAACTCACGGTCGGCGGCGGTGTCCATCGCTACCTTTCCGACACCTTCTTCGGCGGGGGACAGTGGCCGCTGCTCAGCTGCATGCTCGGGCTGGCCTTCGCCGACGCCGGCGACCGGGTGCGAGCCTTCGAGCAGCTCGACTGGGCCGCCGCCACCGCCACCGAACGCGGCGAACTGCCCGAGCAGGTCGCGCAGCACCTGCTCGACCCGTCGATGAAACAGGAGTGGGTCGATCGCTGGGGTTCCGTAGCGACCCCACTGCTCTGGAGCCACGCGATGTACATACGACTCGCTGTCGAACTCGGCGTGCTGGAGGTCATCGACGCATGATCCGTCATCGTCCATTCGGTTCCGGGCATCCCTATTCCGTCGACACCGAGCAGCGCTGGCCCATCGACCCCGTCGCGGGCGAGCCCGTCCTTCTCGGCGTGAGAACGACGAAGGACGTCACGGCGGTGACCTGCGAACTGGTGCGGGGTGGCGACGCGCCGCTGTCACTGGACCTCGAGCCTGTCAGCCGCCAGTCGAGGGGACAGGCCGTGGATGGCGGACACCTCGCGTCTGCGCAGGCACGGCTGGCGCGGGCATCCGGTGGTTGGCGGCTGAGCATCGACTCGCTGGAGCCCGGCGAACGCTACCGCTATCGCTTCACCGCTCACGGAGTGCGGGAGCAGAAGACCGGATGGTTCGACTTCCGCGTCTCGGCGTGGCGCGCGGCCGAGGGACTCGTCGGCGGGAGCCGTGTCATCCCGGGTACGACAACGGTGCTCGACGACGGCGAGCGGATCGGGCGGGTGCGGTTTGCCCTGCCGCTCGCTGCTGGCGAGCACGTCACCGGCCTGGGGGAGCGCTTCGACGCACTCGATCACCGTGGCACGAGTCTCGACTCCGTCGTTTTCGAGCAGTACAAGAGCCAGGGTGCCGAACGTAAGACCTACCTGCCGATGCCATTCGCGCACATCGTGGGTGGCGACGGCTGGGGATTCCACGTACGCACGTCGCGCCGGGTCTGGTTCGATTTCGGCGCGCGGCAGGAGGGCCGCATCTGGATCGAGGCCGAGGTCGACGCGCCGAGCGGCGGCACCGCAGTGCTCGATGTGGCTCTCTACGATGGATCACCTCGTGAGGTGCTCGACGCATTTCTTGCCGAGGTCGGCCGCCCGAAGGAACTGCCGGAGTGGGTGTTCCGGCTCTGGGCGAGTGCCAACGAGTGGAACACGCAGGCCGAGGTCATGAAGCAGATGGATCTGCACCGCGAGCATGATATCCCGGTGGGCTCTGTCGTGATCGAGGCCTGGAGCGACGAGAGCACGTTCACGATCTGGCGCGACGCCCGGTACACCGTCGCCGAGGATGGTGGACCGCTGCGTCTTACCGACTTCAGCTTCCCGCCCGACGGTGCCTGGCCAGACCCGAAAGGCATGATCGACGAGCTGCATTCGCGTGACGTGAAGCTGCATCTGTGGCAGATACCCCTGATCAAGTTGCGGCCCCATCCGCGCGGGCAGGCACGGGCGGATGCCGCCGCCGCGATCCGCGAGAAGGTGGTGGTGCAGGAGGTCGCTCCCGACGGATCGCTGCGGCCGTACCGCAATCGCGGCTGGTGGTTCCCGCTCGGCTTGATGCCGGACCTGACCGACGAGCGCGCGGCCGCCTGGTGGACGGAGAAACGCCGCTACCTCGTCGAGGACCTGGGTGTCGACGGCTTCAAGACCGACGGCGGGGAGCACGCCTGGGGGCGTGATCTGCGCTACCTCGATGGCACGCACGGCGACGAGGGCAACGCGCTCTTCCCCGTGTACTACGCCAAGGCGTACGGCGATCTGCTGGAGTCCGCGGGCAAAGCACCCGTGACCTTCAGCCGCGCCGGGTTCACCGGCAGTCAGGCGCACGGCACCTTCTGGGCCGGGGACGAGAACTCGACCTGGCAGGCCTTCCGCTGGTCACTGTTTGCGGGACTCTCCGCGGCATCCAGCGGCATCGTCTACTGGGGCTGGGATCTCGCTGGCTTCTCCGGCGAAGTTCCCGACGGTG
>JAODMH010000193.1 GCA_025465035.1 Microbacteriaceae bacterium
TGACGATCGACGGCGCCACCGTGCACTGGGGCAGCGACGCCGTCGCAGTGACCCTCGATGCTCCGGATGCCACGCTGCGGCTCATCGACGGCGGGCTCGAACTCCGCTGGCCGGTGACCATTCCCGCCAGGGGCTCTGTCACCGTGGGCTGGTCGGTGACGGCCACGGATGCTGGGGCCGTGGTGCAGGGCGCATCCGGTCCGGCCGGATGGTCCGTTCCGACCGTTTCCGCGGGCGACGATCGTCTGGTGCGCTGGCTGGGAACGGCGCTCGACGACCTCGATGCGCTTCGGCTCGTGACGGTCGCCGATCCGTCATCCGAATTCCTCGCCGCCGGCGCGCCGTGGTTCTTCACCCTCTTCGGGCGCGACTCGATCTGGGCCGCCCGCTTCATGCTTCCGCTCGGCACCGCCCTTGCCGGTGACACCCTCCGCGTGCTCGCGGGTCTGCAGGGCACCACCTCGGTGGCCGAGACCGCTGAGCAACCGGGAAAGATCATGCACGAGTTGCGCCGCGGGACGCTTGAGATCCCCGGCGAGGACATCTCCCTGCCGCCCCTCTATTACGGCACGGTGGATGCGACCGCGCTCTGGGCCTGCCTGTTGCACGATGCCTGGATGTGGGGCCTGCCCGACGCGGAGGTGAAGGCGCTGCTCCCCAATCTGGTGGCCTCACTCGAGTGGATGCGCGACTACGGCGACGCGGACGGCGACGGCCTGCTCGAATACGTCGACTCCACGGGCAAGGGACTCGCCAACCAGGGCTGGAAGGACTCCGGCGACTCGGTGCAGTGGCGCGACGGGACACTGGCGGAGGGTCCGATCGCCCTGTGCGAGGTGCAGGCCTACGCCTTCGAGGCCGCCATGCACGGCGCGGATCTGCTCGACCACTTCGGTCTCGGCGGCGCCGCGGAATGGCGTCAGTGGGCCGCGGCCCTACGGACGAGATTCCACGAGACCTTCTGGATCGACGACCCGGCAGGCGCCTACCCGGCGATCGCACTGGATGCCGATAAGCGCCCGGTGGACACGGTCACCAGCAACCTCGGCCACCTGCTCGGGACCGGACTGCTCGACTCGCGGCAGGCAGCGCTCGTCGCACGTCGGCTGTCGTCGCCGGAGCTCGACTCCGGCTTCGGCCTGCGTACGATGTCGACGGATTCGGCAGGATACTGGCCGCTGAGCTATCACGGCGGCAGCGTCTGGACCCACGACACCGCGATCGCGATCTCCGGCCTCGCGCGGGAGGGCTTCGCCGCGGAAGCCGACTCCCTCATCTCAGGGCTGCTCGGCGCGGCATCCGGCTTCGACTATCGGATGCCGGAGCTCCACTCCGGTGATCCGGCCACCGCATTCTCGGCTCCCGTTCCGTACCCCGCCGCCTGCCGCCCGCAGGCCTGGTCCGCCGCGGCCGCGGTCTCCGTCCTCAGCAGCACGCTCGGCCTGCGTCCCGAGGCTCGATCGGCGACCCTCTGCATCTCGCCGAGCTCGGTCGTCGGCGCGCTCTCGGTGAGCGGCCTGCGGCTCGGAACGGCGGATGTCGCGATCACCGTCAACGCCGACGGCGAGGTCACCTCCGCCTCCGGCGCGTCCATCGAGGTGGGCTGAGCGCGCGCTACAGATTCGAGAGCATCGCGACGACCTGGCGCGCGATCTGCCGACCTGCTCGATTGGCGCCGAGCGTACTGGCCTGCGGTCCATAACCGGCGAAGAATATACGCCCGTCCTTCCACGAGGAGCCGGCGCCGACGGACACCCCGCCCTCCTTCTCGCGAAGCTTGAGCGGGGCCAGATGCCGCAATTCCGGGCGGAATCCGGTCGACCAGATGATCGCATCCGCCCTCGAGAATGTTCCATCGGCCCAGCGCACGCCGTCCGCCTCGATGGAGCTGAACATGGGCTTGGCGACCAGCACACCGCGCTCGATGCCGGCCTGGATTCGGCGGGTGCGCGGCAGCCCGGTGCCGCTGACGACACTCGGGAGAGCCCGTCCCGCACGTGCCGCCTCGTCCTGCATCGCGACCGCCGCCGCCCCCGCCTCGAGGTTGAGCTCGCCCTCGTCGAGGAACTCGACAGGTCGGCGGGTGACCCAGGTGAGTTCGGATGCGGCGCTCTCCAGCTCGAGCAGGAAACCGGTGGCCGACGTGCCACCGCCAACCACGATGACGCTCTGACCCTCGAACTCGGAGGCGGAGACGTAGTCGGGGGTGCGCACGTGACGGCCCCGGAAGTCGTTCATCCCGGGATACCAGGGCATGAACGGCGAGCCCCAGGTCCCCGTGGCATTGACCACGGCATCCGTCGTGATCTCATCGTCGTGGTATTCCACGACGAGTTCTGTGCCCCGGTTGAATACCCTCGTGACATCGACGGGACGACGCACCTGCAACTCGTAGTGCTTTTCGTATCGCTCGTAATAGTCCGCGACGACCTGCTTCGCGGGGAGCGTACGGTCGGCATTCTCGAAGCTCACCCCGAGTTCGTCCATACCCGGAAGATCATTGATGCGGTGCGCGGAGCCGATTCGAAGCGCCTCCCAGCGGAGCTGCCAGGCGCCTCCCGTGCCAGGCCCACGATCGAACACGACGAAATCCCGGCCGGGTTCCAGGCCGAGCCGTTTGAGGTAAAAGGAGACGGAGAGTCCCGCCTGCCCGGCGCCGATGACCACGACCGACGTCTGCGGGGGTGAGGAGGTCACGCGTCAACGTTAGTCGCCGAAGCCCGCGTTAACAGCACACCGGGTGCTCAGCCCGTGCATGCTAAAGTTGGCCTTTAGTTTTCTGTAGTTCCCTGTTGGTTAAACCCCGGACACTCATTGCGCGTCTGGGCAGGAATCGTGAGGGGGTCAAGCCATGGGGCGCGGCCGTCAAAAAGCAAAGCACACCAAGGTTGCCCGCGAGCTGAAATACTTCAGCCCGGACACCAACTACAACGCGCTCGAACGCGAACTCACGCATCCGGTCTCAGGCGTTCCCGTCGACCCGAAACTCGAGGAAGACCTCGAGAAATGGCCGGAATTCACCACCGTCGACAAGTACGAAGATGACTACGCGGAAGACCAATACGAGCCCGGCCAGAACAAGACGGCCTAGCCCTCGCGCGACTTACGCGCGAAATTCGACCTCTTCAGTTGTGACGGTTCCGGCTGTGCGTCCCGGCGCCTGGTGGTTCTCCCAATAGAGGTTCGTGTGCGCGATCACCTTGTCGGGTGTCGGCGCACCCCACGGGCTCTGGTCTTCCGTCGTGTGCGCGTCGCTCACGAGGGTGGCGTCGTAGCCCCGCGCGATCGCACCATGAAGTGTGGACCGGATGCATTCATCCGTCTGCGCGCCCGCGATCACGAGTTTCCCCACCTCGAGTTCGGCGAGCACCGACTCGAGGGACGTGTTCTCGAACGAGTCGGGGTAGATCTTGTCGATGCGGGGCTCCGCGGCATCCGGAGCCAGCTCGGGAACGTACTGCCAGCCATCTGTGCCGATCTCGAGGAAGTCGGAGGAATGCTGCACCCAGACGACGGGAACGTCTTGGCGGCGGGCCTTCTCGACGAGGGTCGCGATATTGGCGACGACTTTGTCGCGCTCCCAGTTGCCTTCGACGATGCCGTTCTGCACGTCGATCACCAGGAGCGAAGTGTTGGGTCGGTTCGCAAGCGTAGCCATGCGAACCACGGTAGACCCGGCCGCCGACGCCGTCGAGCGCCGCGTTCGTTGCCTGAGCTGGGCCCACGCAGCGCAGTCCGGACGATGCGCCAGTATCGGCAGGCGGCTCGCTGGGAGCGAGGGGACAACGATCACGTCGCGCTTCGACAAGCTCAGCGACCGAGGTAATTGCTACCGGTACGAACCCGTCAAGCGCACCGCACCACCGTCGACGCCTTTCGCGCCCTGCTCCCAGCCGTGAGAAGCAGAGCCAGAGAAGTCACGGACCGAGAGCGACACCGTTCCCACGGTCCAGGCGTCGATGCCGTCGTTCGCGAGGTGGGCGATCACGCTGGCCGCGGCATCCGCTGACACGACGGCGACCATTCCGATGCCCAGGTTCCACGTGCCTTCGGTGTCTTCGAGGCTCATGCCGCCCCACTCGCTCAGCACCTGGAACATGGGCGCAGGCGACCACGTCGAACGCTCGAGCTCGACCCAGCTGCCGCGCGGCAGAATGCGTGCGACGTTGGCCGCGATTCCCCCGCCGGTGATGTGGCTGAACGCGTGAACGGATGACCCGACCGACGCATCGCCGAGCAGCTCCAGAAGCGGCAGGGTGTAGAGCCGCGTCGGCTCGAGCAGCACTTCGCCGACGAGGCCGCCGAGGTCGTCGGATCGGTCGGAGTACCCGATGTCGCGACCCGCGAGCACGTGGCGCACGAGGGAGTAGCCGTTCGAGTGGAGCCCGGATGACGCGAGGGCGACGATCACGTCACCGTCCTGCACGCGGTGCGCCCCGAGGTGCGCCGAGGCTTCGACCGCGCCGACCGCGGCGCCCGCCACGTCGTAGTCGTCGGGCCCGAGAAGGCCGGGGTGCTCGGCCGTTTCGCCACCGACGAGAGCGGTGCCGGTTTCGGCGCATCCGCGGGCTATTCCGGCCACGATGTCGGCAATACGGGTGGGAACGACTTTGCCGCACGCGATGTAGTCGGTCATGAACAGCGGTTTCGCGCCAACCACGACGATGTCGTCGACGACCATTCCCACGAGGTCGAGACCGATGGTGTCGTGCTTGTCGATGGCCTGCGCGATGGCGACTTTGGTGCCCACCCCGTCGGTGGAGGTCGCAAGCAGCGGGTGCTCGAACGCCTTGAGGAACGACACGTCGTAGAGGCCCGCGAAACCACCGACGCCACCGAGCACTTCTGGCCCGTGCGTCTTCGAAACAGCCGCCTTCATCAGCTCGACAGCGAGGTCGCCTGCCTCGGTGTCGACGCCGGCTTCGGCATACTTGCTGGCCATTCGAATTCCGTTCCCCGGCATGTGAAAGACTGGTCTAAACCCACCCAATTCTATGGTCTGGAGCACGCCCCTCGAATGTGCGGCATTGTCGGCATCGTTTCTTCGGAACCCGCCAACCAACAGGTCTACGACAGCCTCCTGCTTCTGCAGCACC
>JAODMH010000029.1 GCA_025465035.1 Microbacteriaceae bacterium
TACTGTGGGGAGTCAGCACCTCGTTCAAGAGCGAGAACGACGTACTGTCCGATGCTAACTGGATCCCCACCAACTTCACGCTCGAGAACTATCGGCTCGTGCTCTTCGAGTCCAAGATCCCGCTTTACCTGCTCAATACTGTGCTGGTTGCCGGTCTCACGGTGGCGTTCACAATCATCGTGTCGGTGTTCGGCGCCTATGCCGCGGCGCGCTTCAAGTTCCGAGGCCGCACGACAAGCCTGTTCCTCATCCTCATGACGAGCATGATCCCCGGTATCGCCATTCTGGTGCCGCTGTACTTCCTTGCGGTCAAGCTGGGGCTCTACGACACCTATGCCGCTCTCGTGATCGTCTATACCGCCTGGCAGATCCCCACAGTCATCTGGATGCTCAAGGGATTCTTCGAGTCCATTCCCGATTCGATCGAAGAAGCAGGCCGGGTCGATGGCGCTTCGCACTGGCGCATCATGGTGCAGCTAATCTTTCCCTTGGCCAAACCTGGTATCGCCGCGGCGAGTGTCATCGCTTTCGTGTACGTGTGGAACGACTTCCTCATCGCCTCGACGATGGTGAGCACCGACGATAAGCGACTGGTGTCCGTCGGTCTCTACAACTACTTGTCCCAGTACGGAATCGTCTGGGGTCAGCTCATGGCAGCAGTGGTCGTCACGCTGGTGCCCATCGTTCTCGTCTTCAGCCTCATGGAGCGCCGCATCGTTGCGGGCCTGTCGGCAGGGGCGACCAAGGGATGACTGCGGTAGTGGGGCCGCATTCTCCATCAACACAATCGAAAGGCACCAGAATGTTTAAAGGCATCACCCGCACCGTCGCGGCCATCGCTGTCGTCGGCGCCCTCGCCGTCGCGACCGTCGCCTGTAGCTCGGGCGGCGGCGCGCCGAGCTCCTCGGGCTCCTCCGCAGCCCCTGAGGACGTCACTCTCTCGATGTGGACCTTTCTCGATCCCGCCGCCGCGGCGGATCCCCGGGGTGCGGCGCTGAAGAACATCGTGGACTCCTACAACGCGCAGAGCGATCACGTGAAGGTCGAGGTGCGCTCGATCAACTACGCCACGATCGACAGCGAGGTCATCAAGGCGACCGCCAGTGGCACCGGCCCCGACATCGTGAACGTCTACAGCAACCAGCTCGCGACGCACGTCGACGCAGGCACGGTTCTGCCGATCACGAAATACGTGAAGCCGTGGCTCAAGAAGGTCGGCGACGATTACATCTTTCCCATCAAGGGCGCTACTTTCAACGGGGACATCATGGCCTTGCCGTGGGAGACCCGGGCATGGCTGCTCTGGTACCGTGCTGACCTGCTCAAGGCGGCCGGACTCACAGTGCCGACGACGTTGAAGGAGCTGGGCAAAGATGCCGCCGTGCTGCAGAAGACTGGCAAGACCGGCCTCGGCATCGGATTCTCCTCGCAGGGTCTCGGGGCGGATTTCACCGAGAAGTTCGTTCCACTGACCCTCGGCAACGGTGGTTCGATCCTCAAGAGCAACGGCGACGCGGCCTTCGCATCGAAAGCGGGAGTCAAGACGCTCGAGTACCTGAAATCGCTTCACGCGGAAGGGGCTTTCGGCGATGAAGTGCTCAACATGTCGGCCGACGACGTGGTCAACGGCGTGAAGGCCGGGTCGATTGCGATGGCCATCCAGGGTTCCTATCGTGTTGCCGCTGCTCGTTCTGGTACCGGAATCGGCGACAACCTCAAGACCGCTCCGATCCCTTCGGACATCGCGGGCAAACCGACCAACACCCCCGTCGCGGGACAAACCCTGGCGATCGGCGCGAACACCAAGCACGCGGACGCCTCCTGGGACTTCATCAAGTACTACCTCTCCGCGAAGTCGCAGGAGAAGTTCGCTGCTGCAGGTGTGCTGCCGGTACTGTCCTCGGTCTACAACTCTCCGTCCGTCAAAGCGCTTCCGAATTACGAGGAACTGCTGAGCTGGCGTGATTATGTGCTCAAGAACGGCACGGCCAATCCGGTCTCGACGAACTACAACCAGATGTCGGACGCGCTCGTGACCGCGGGCCAGCAGGTCGTCTTCCAGGATGCCGACCCGGCGACGGCGCTCAAGACGGCTGCCCAGGCCTTCGACAGCTCACACTAACCAATCGGGGTGCCTGGGTACCGGCACGGGCACCCCAACCCACCGAACAATTGAAAGAGAGATCCATGTCCATCACCTCCCAGGCTTACGACGTCATCGTGTGCGGAGGCGGGCCGTCCGGTTTCGTCGCAGCAGTAGCGGCCGGTCGCGCCGGAGCCAAGACGCTCCTCATCGAGCGATACGGCTTCCTTGGCGGAATGCCCACCTCGGCCTGGCTCGGTCCGATCTCACCGATGCACTTCGGCGACGAACGGGTCATCGCGGGAATCCCGCAGGAGTTCGTCGAGCGCATGGTCGCATCAGGTGGGTCCACGGGCCATCTGCGCACCACGAACCCGCACGGCAGCGGCGCGTACCTGTGCTTCTACGATCGAGAGCACTACAAGTGGAACGCGCTCCAGATGCTCGAAGAGGCCGGTG
>JAODMH010000032.1 GCA_025465035.1 Microbacteriaceae bacterium
CTTGGCACCGCGAACTGCGATTCGCCCCCTGAGCGGGTTGCCGCCGGTAATCGTGATCTCGTCGGACTTCAATCCCACTCGCTGACCGGCCTTTTGGGCATCCTTCACAAGGGAGTTCATTCATTCACCTGCTACCTGTTGTACGGGAAGTGTTCTCGGCCGCCAGGACTCCCGGCGACCCTCGAACTGTGTGATCTGCGCCTCGTCGCGCAGTGTGAGCCCGATATCGTCCAGGCCTTCGAGCAGCCGCCATCTAGTGTAATCATCGATCTCGAATGGAACGGTCAGGTCACCGATGCGAGCCGTTTTCGCGACCAGGTCGATCGAGGCCTCGATCCCGGGCCGAGCATCGATGATCGCCCAGATCTTCTCCATGGCGTCCTCGCTGATCTCACCGGTGAGCAGCCCCTGCTTGCCGGAGTTGCCGCGGAAGATGTCGCCGAAGCGTGGGCTGAGCACCGCGTCGAAGCCGTAGTCGCGCAGCGCCCAGACGGCGTGCTCGCGGCTCGATCCGGTGCCGAAGTCCGATCCCGCGAACAGGATGCGGGCGCCCGTGAATTCCGGCCTGTTGAGGACGAACTCGGGATCCTGGCGCCAGGCGTAGAAGAGCGCGTCATCGAAGCCGGTCTTCGTCACTCTCTTGAGGAAGACCGCCGGGATGATCTGGTCGGTATCGACGTTGGAACGCTTGAGCGGCATTGCCACGCCGGTCACTGTTGACACCTTTTCCATTACGCGTGCACCCCCTCTGGGGCTGACGGTACACCCGCATTTTCCAGATCCCACGGACTGGACAGCGTGCCGCGAATTGCTGTTGCCGCGGCCACCAGCGGTGAGACGAGGTGGGTGCGCCCCCCTTTGCCCTGCCTGCCTTCGAAGTTGCGGTTGGACGTGGATGCGCAGCGCTCGCCCGGCGCGAGCTGGTCGGGATTCATGCCGAGACACATCGAGCAGCCGGCGAAACGCCACTCCGCCCCGAACTCCGTAACGATCTTGTCGATCCCCTCGGCCTCCGCCTCGATGCGCACGCGGGCGCTTCCCGGCACGACCATGACGCGCACGCCATCCGCCTTCTTCTGGCCCTTGATGATGGACGCGAACGCACGCAGATCCTCGATGCGGCTGTTGGTGCACGACCCCATGAACACCGCGTCAACATGGACGTCTTTGAGCGGCGTACCGGCCTCGAGATCCATGTACTCCAGGGCACGCTCGGCAGAGGCACGCTCGTTGGGATCGATGATGAGCGACGGATCGGGGATGCTCTCGCTCAACGACACGCCCTGGCCGGGGTTGGTCCCCCAGGTCACGAACGGTTCGAGTTCATTCGCGTCGAGGAATACCTCGGCGTCGAAGGCCGCGTCATCGTCAGTGGCGAGGGTGTTCCAGTACTCCACCGCCGCGTCCCAGTCGGCGCCCTTCGGCGCGTGCGCGCGGCCCTCGAGGTAGTCGTAGGTGGTCTGGTCCGGAGCCACCATCCCCGCCCTGGCACCCGCTTCGATCGACATATTGCAGACCGTCATCCTGCCGTCCATGGACAACGAACGGATGGCGCTGCCGCGGTATTCGAGCACATAGCCCTGGCCACCGCCCGTGCCGATCTTCGCGATGACGGCGAGGATGATGTCCTTGGCCGTGACCCCGGGACGCAGCGTGCCCTCGACGGTGATAGCCATGGTCTTGAACGGCTTGAGGGGCAGGGTCTGCGTGGCGAGCACGTGCTCGACCTCGCTGGTGCCGATGCCGAAGGCCATGGCGCCGAAGGCACCGTGGGTCGAGGTGTGACTGTCGCCGCAGACGACGGTGATGCCTGGCATCGTGAGTCCGAGCTGTGGACCGACGACGTGCACGATTCCCTGCTCGACGTCACCGAGGGAGTGCAGCCGGATGCCGAACTCCGCGGCGTTCTTGCGCAGGGTGTCGATCTGGGTTCGGCTGGTGAGGTCGGCGATCGGCTTGTCGATGTCGAGCGTTGGGGTGTTGTGGTCCTCCGTCGCGATCGTCAGGTCGGGCCGGCGCACCGGCCGTCCCGCGAGTCGCAGACCGTCGAACGCCTGCGGGCTGGTGACCTCGTGCACGAGGTGCAGGTCGATATAGAGCAGGTCGGGGCTGCCGTCCTCCCCCTTGACCACGAGATGGTCGTCCCACACTTTTTCAGCGAGAGTGCGGGGCCTGGACGATTCCGAGCGGGTAGTCATTGTGCGGTCTCCTATAAAAAACGGTGGTCAGCCAACGAAGAACTCCGCGACGAGGGAGGCCTGAAAACTAGGACTCGTCGCGGCTACGAAGCAGAAGCAGACCGAACAACACACATTCAGGCTAACACCGTTTTTCGGGAGCAGCGTGAAGGGCCACGGCGCGCATCCGCTCGCCGATCTCCCGAAAGCATGCCGGGCAATGCCACCTCGATCACTCCGACGGGTTGGCCACCGCTCGCCGCTTGTCGGAACGAATTTTGATGAGACTCGCACCGACCGCGACGGCCATCGACACGACGATCACGCCGAGCGAGGCGACAGTGGGGATCTCGGGCGCCCAGGCGAATCCCTTGCCGCCGTTGATGAAAGTCAGTTCGTTCTCATGCAGGGCGTGCAGTACGAGCTTGACGCCGATGAAGGCAAGGATGAAGGCGATGCCGTACTTGAGGTAGACGAGCTTCTCGATGAGGTCGCCGAGCAGGAAGTAGAGCTGCCGGAGTCCCATCAGCGCGAAGACATTGGCCGTGAACACGATGAACGCGCTCGTCGTGATGCCGAAGATAGCCGGGATCGAGTCCAGGGCGAACACGAGATCGGTCGTGCCGAGCGCGATGAAGACGACGATGATCGGCGTGAACATCCGCTTGCCATCCACGATGGTGCGCAGCTTCGCACCATCGAAGTCTCGGGAGATCGAGATGCGCCGACGCAGTAGACGGATGACG
Organism: Microbacteriaceae bacterium; assembly: GCA_025465035.1. Lineage (GTDB taxonomy): Bacteria > Actinomycetota > Actinomycetes > Actinomycetales > Microbacteriaceae > Lacisediminihabitans. The sequence goes on from JAODMH010000032.1 coordinate 2,924, forward strand.
CCGCTCTCCCTCTCGTCCATTTCTTCGCTGTTCTGAAAGGCCTGCTGAATCGCCGTGAAGAGCAGGAACGCGCCGAAGATGTAGAAGATCCAGCTGAAGTGCTCGATGAGTTGCGCCCCGAGCAGGATGAAGATGCCGCGCAGTACCAGCGCGATGATGATGCCGACCATGAGTACCTCCTGCTGGTACTTCCTCGGCACCGAGAATCTCGCCATGATGATGACGAAGACGAAGAGATTGTCGATGCTCAGGCTGTACTCCGTGAGCCACCCGGCGATGAACTGTCCCGCGTACTCAGGGCTGGCGAACAGGAACAGGAGCACGGAGAAGATGAGGGCGAGCAGGACGTAGAAGCCCACCCAGAGGCTTGATTCCTTTGTCGACGGGATATGCGGCCGCCGGTAGGCGAGGACCAGGTCGGCGATGACGATGAGGATGAGCACGGCGCTGCTCGTGATCTCGAACCAGAGCGGAAGCTGGAGTTGCACAGGAAGGACCCTCCGTAGAGACAGTGATTAACTGTCGGATGTCCGAAAGTCTCTTCCGCATCCAGACATCGGATGCCGCCGCAACCGGGCCAGCTTCAGCGGTGACCGTATTGACGAGTGCGGCGCGGTGGAATACTCCCCTTCGCGATTCCCAGCCTAGCGGACGGGGTGACGGACGCAGCCCTGGAATGAAACTCCGCGGCCGCGCCGTTCACAGCGTCGCGTGCCGGAGGAACAGACACTCCATCGCGACCTGCGCCGCCAGGCTGCCCGTCGTGCCCATGATGTCGTGCGGCGGGCTGACGGTGTTGATGTCGAAGCTCACAAAGTCGAGTCCGCGCATGCCCCGCAGGATGCTCAGACCCTCTCGCGCGGTGATGCCTCCCCACGACGGCGTCACAACTCCGGGCGAAACGGATGGGTCGAAGACGTCCATGTCCCAGCACAGGTAGATCGGGATGTCGGCGAACTTCGCCCGGATGCGCTCCACGAGGGCCGGAACGCCCATGACGACAAGCTCATCCATGGTGATGACCTCGTAGCCGAGGTCCCGCGCGACACCGATGATGCCGGGATGCCCCTGGTACTCGGTGTCGCGCATCCCGACATGGAGGGAGGCAGTGGGGTCGATCAATCCTTCCGTGACGGCGTGGATGAAGGTGTTGGCGTTGTTGTACTCGTAGGGATAGACACCCTCATAGGCGTCGGTGTGAGCGTCGAAATGCAATACGGCGAATTCCCGGCCGAGGCCCTTCTTCAACGCACGTAATTGCGGAAGGGTGACGGCACCATCGCCACCGAACGTCAGGGGCGTCGCGCCCGCTGCAAGGATCGTCGACACCGCCTGTTCGATCGCACCGAAGCTCTCGTCGACGTTGCCCGGCAAGACCTCGGCATCGCCCATGTCCACGACCCCCAGTGTGCCCAGGAGGTCTACCCCGAAGCCGTCAAGATGCTCGGCGACGAGAGCAGAATGCGTGCGCACATGACTGGGTCCGGAACGTGCCCCGATGCGCGTCGGATGGTAGCCCATGTCGAATGGCACACCGAGAACAGTGACCAGGCTGCCGGTGAGATCGCGACCAGCCTTCACACCGAACAGCGTTCCAACGGGCTTGACGGGCGAGGTTTCCATGGCGCTCCCTGCAGAACGATCGGCTCACGACGCCCTCGGCGTGGGCGGTGGGTACCCGATCAAAACTACATGGGCTGATGGCTAACGGGCGATCGCGTCCAGCTCCTCGATAGCGTCGGCGGGAAGCTCGAGGGCGGCGCCGGCGACGTTGTCCAGGAGGTGCGCGACGGATGACGTCCCCGGGATGAGCAGGATGTTGGGCGAGCGCTGCAGCAACCAGGCAAGAGCGACGGCCATCGGGGTGGTCTCGAGGCGCTCCGCGACGCGACCGAGGATGTCAGACTGCAGCGGCGAGAACCCGCCCAGCGGGAAGTACGGCACGTAGGCGATGCCCTGCTCCGCGAGTGAGTCCACAAGAGCATCGTCTTGCCGATTGGCGATGTTGTAGAAGTTCTGTACCGTCACGATCGGAGCGATCCCCTGCGCCTCGGCTATCTGCTCGGCGTTGACGGTGCTGATGCCGAGGTGCTTGATCAATCCCTCCTGCCGCAACTCGGCCAGGACGGCGAACGGTTCCGCGATCGAACCCGGAGTCGGCCTGTCCAACCCGCCGACACGCAGGTTCACCACGTCGAGAGCGTCGAGACCGAGGCTGATGAGGTTGTCATGAACCGCCGTGCGCAGTTCGTCTCGGGAGAGAGCCTGCGGCCAGTTCCCTTCCGCATCACGAAGCGCGCCCACCTTGGTGACGATATGGAGGTCCTTCGGGTACGGGTGCAGCGCTTCCTTGATGATCTCGTTCGTCACGTGAGGTCCGTAGTAATCAGACGTGTCGATGTGGGTGATGCCGAGATCCACGACCGTCTTCAGCACGGCGAGAGCACCGTCACGGTCGGCAGGCGGTCCGAACACGTGTGGTCCGGCAAGCTGCATCGCCCCATAGCCCACTCTGGTCAGAGTGAGATCGTCGGCGAGGGTGAATACTCCCCCGGCAAGCGTGGTGGATGGCATGTTGTTCCTTTCGACGTTGTGCTTCAACTCTCCCCCCGCAGCCGTCCCGCAGCGAGCGTCCCGCGTTCCTCGGAGTGCGGAGTGGGGGGACAGTCGCGACCAGGGCGGCCTCCGAGCCGCATTCTGTACTCAGCCCATGCGCTCAATGGCAGATCTATGAACGTGGACGGCTTATGGTCTGGGTGCCCCTAGATCAGCAATGCCAGCGGATTTTCGATCAGCCTGACGAATGCGGCGAGCCAGGTGGCGGCCAGCGCTCCGTCGACCACCCGGTGATCGGCGGAGAGCGTCACCGTCATCACAGAGCCGACAACGACGGAGCCGTTCTCGACCACCGGTCTCTGCTTGGCGGCGGACACAGCGAGGATTCCTGACTGCGGAGGATTGAGGATCGCCGAGAATTCGTCTACGCCGAACATGCCGAGATTGGAGATGGCAAAGCTGCCTCCCTCGAGTTCGTGCTGCTTGAGTCGGCCGGACCGCGCACGGTCCGCGAGTTCGGTGACCTGCTCGCTGATCGTCGCCACTCCGAGGCTTTCCACGCCCCGCAGCACCGGCGTCAGGAGCCCGCCGTCGGTCGATACGGCCACGGCTACGTCCACCGTGTCGAACCGCCGCGATGCTTCTTCCGTCCAGATCACATTCGCCTCCGGCACCTCGACGAGGGCTTTCGCGACGGCCTTGATCACGAAGTCATTGATCGAGATCCTTCTCGGCGAGATCTCGTTGACCTGTCTCCTGAGCTCCAGCAGGGCATCGACTCGGCAATCCGCGACCACATAGAAGTGGGGAACGGTGGACTTGCTCTCGGTCAGCCGCCGGGCGATTGCCCGCCGCATGCCCGTGTGCGGCACGTCGATGTAGCCGGGCGTCGGCACCACCGACGACGACGCCGTCAACTCCGCTCGGGGTGCCGATTGTGTCTGGTGGACTCCCTCGAGATCGCGACGCACGATGCGGCCGCTCGGGCCGCTGCCCGCGACGGAGGCGAGATCGAGGTTCCGCTCACGGGCGAGCCTGCGCACGAGCGGGCTCGCAAACAGCCGCTCACCGCTCTCCGATGCCGCATCGGGCGCCGCCGCCTGGGCGGAAGAGGCCGTGGTCTGCGCGATCGAGACGGGAGCGGCATCCTCTGAGGCCTCCGTCGGCGCGGGCGGATCGTCGACGGCCCCCGCCAGCAGACGATCGACGTCGACGTCGGACTCCCCCGGCGCGGCGATCACACCGATTGGGTCGCCGACGGCGACCGAGTCACCCTCGCCCACGAGAAGGCGCAGGATCGTACCCTCGACCTCCGAGTCGTATTCGACGTTCGCTTTCTCGGTCTCGATCTCGGCGAGCGGCTGCCCCACGACGACCGAATCGCCCTCTTTGACCATCCAGGTCTGAAGCGCCGCCTCGCTCGCGTTCGCCAGCACCTCTGGCATCCGCACGATGATCGCCATCAGCGGCCACCCATTCCCCGCCGGATGAGCTCGAGGCCCGCGACGACCTCTTCCGTGCCGGCGATCGCGGCACGCTCGAGCACCTTCGAGATGCTCGGGCTCGCCTCGCCGCCCGTTACCCGCTCGATCGGCTGGTCGAGATGATCGAAGTACCTGCGCTGGATCTCGTCAGACAACCAGCCTCCATAGGAGGTGCCCCTGGCTCCCTGTTCCACGATCAACACCGCATTGGTCTTGCGGATGCTCTCGCCGATGGTGTCCCAGTCGAGGGATGCGCGGTCGAGCCACCGCAGGTCGATGACCTCGGCATCGATTCCCGTCTGCTCGACGGCCTGGAGCACCGGCTTCAGCATCGAAAGGTAGCTGATGACGGTGACGTCGCTGCCGACCCGTCGCACGGCGGCCTTGCCGACCGGAATGAAGTAGTCGAGATCACCCGCGGGCACTTCGCCCAGCTCGCCGTAGAGATCCACGTGCTCGATGACGAGAACGGGGTCCTGCAGGGTGAGCGCCGTGTTCATGAGGCCGATGTAGTCCGCCGCCGACGACGGGGCGACGATGCGCCAGCCCGGGCTCGTCGCGAAGATGCCCGCAGGGTCCATGAGATGCTGGGAGCCGTAGCCGGACCCCATTGCCACCTTCGTCCGCAGCACCAGCGGAACGGGATTCTCGCCACCGAACATGTGACGGGCCTTGCCGATCTGGTTGAAGACCTGGTCTGCCGCCACCCACATGAAGTCGGGATACATGAACTCCACGACCGGGCGGAAGCGCCCGTCGAGCGCCATGCCGCCGCCCAGACCGGCGAACGCGTTCTCACTGATCGGGGTTCCCAGGACGCGCCCGCCGAACTTCTTCGAGAGGCCCTTGGTGGCCCCATTGGTGCCACCGTTCAGGCGATGGACGTCCTCACCGAGGACGATGATGCGCTCGTCCTGATCCATCCGCCGATCCATCACCGCGGCGACGGCATCGACGAACTTCGTCGTCTCGACCTCACCCGTGTAGCTGGTCGGCTCGAGGGTCCGCACACCGGCGAGTTCACTGCCGTCGCCCCGAATGCCGACGTTCACGAATCCGGGGTCGGGCCAGAGCGCAGGGATGATCCGGCGCTTGCCCGGCTGATCGGGATCGGGCTCCAGCAACTGTGCGATGGCGACGAGCATCGCCTTCTGGGCCTGGTCGCGCACGTCGGCAACGCCGGCCTCGTCGATCAGGCCCAGCGCGATCATCTCCTTCGCGACGCGATCGAGGGGATCGCGTGCGCGCCACGATGCCTCCTCCTCCTTGGTGCGATAACCGAAAGCGCTGCCGGGATACGGACCGTTCTGATGGAAGAAGCGATAGGTCTCCACCTCGATGAAGGAGGGTCCGCCTCCCTCCCGCATCACGGCCTCTGCCTCCTTCATAGCAAGGTGCACGGCGAGGGGGTCCATGCCGTCGACCTGCCACGACGGGATGCCGAAGCCGAGAGCGCGGGCGGAGAGCCTCGGCTCGCCGGTCGCCTCTGCAACCGTGGTGGACACGGCGTAGAGATTGTTCTCGACGAAGAAGGTGATCGGCAGCTTCCATGCGGAGGAGAGGTTCATGGTCTAGAGGACCGAGCCGATGTTCATCGCGCCGTCACCGAAGTACGCGACAGTGACATCCTTCGTGCCGCCGTGCTTCTGGGCCCAGGCGTTACCGGCCGCGAGCGGAACGCCTCCGCCGACGATGGCGTTCGTACCGAGGGCGCCCGCCTCGAACCACTGCAGGTGCATGGAACCACCCCGGCCGCGGCAATATCCCTGTGCCAGACCGAGTATCTCGGCGAGGGTGCGCTGCAGAACGACCTGCACGGCATCTGTTACCAGGGCCGCCGGATCGAGCACGCCATTCGAGACATGCGTGAGCGCCTTGGCGAGAAACTGGTGGTGTCCGCGGTGGGACCCGGTGACGGCATCCTGCGTCGTGAGACCGACGATCGAACCGACGGCGCCACCCTCCTGGCCGATGCTCGAATGAGCCGGGCCGTGCACGAGCCCCTCCCCGGCGAGTTCGAGGACGGTCTCTTCGAACGCCCGGATGAGGTGCAGTTCCCCGAGCATGGTCGCGAGTAGCGCGGGGCTCGCCGCCTTCCAGTCGGCCGGCGTGGTGCTGAGGTTGACCCACGGCGCCATCGGGTCCAGTTGGCGTCGTTTCGACATGGCTTCCTCATCTTCTTTGACGGCATATCCGATTGCCTTCGGTGGCGTCCGGTCCCTTACGATAACCACCGATTGCATCCAATATCAACACATTTACCGGATTTCTTGGCATTTCTTGCCGACAGATGGTCATAATGGATGCAATCAAGGAGGATTCATGTCACTTCCCGGACTGCGGGGCACGGAACACATCGGCTTCACGGTGCCGAACCTCGATGAGGCAGACGACTTTCTCGTCAACGTCATCGGATGCGATCGGATCTACGACCTCGGCCCGATGATCCACAACGACGACTGGATGCTCGAGCACCTCAACGTCGATCCGCGCACGGTGATGCGGCGCCTCCGGTTCTATCGCTGCGGCATCGGCCCCAATTTCGAGGTGTTCGAATACGAACCGGCCGACGAACAGCGCGACCAGCCCAGGAACAGCGACATCGGCGGGCACCACCTCGCGTTCTACGTCGACAACTTCGACGCGGCCCTCGACTACCTGCGGGCGGCGGGTGTGCGCATCCTCGGCGAGCCGACCGCGAGCACGCGGTCGAGCGAGGGCCAGCGCTGGGTGTACTTCCTCAGCCCGTGGGGCATGCAGTTCGAACTGGTCAGCTTTCCCGACGGCAAGGCCTATGAAAGGGATGCACCGGTTAAACTGTGGCATCCTGCACGACCTGCCGAGTGAACAACGGGAGCCACACCCTGACCGACAAGGAGACACCCTCCGCGGTGGCGAGCCACCGTATTGCGTCGCTCATCCGCGACCAGATCCTCGACGGATCGCTCGCGCCCGGCGAGCGGATCAGGCAGGAGGAGTTCGCGGAGAGGTTCGGCGCAAGCCGGATTCCGGTGAAGGAGGCCCTCCGCCTGCTCGAGTCGGACGGCCTCGTCACCCTCGTCGCGAACACGGGGGCCTGGGTCTCTCGCATGAGCGAGGAAGAATGCGTGGAGGCCTACCAGATCCGCGAGCGGCTCGAACCCCTGCTGCTCCGCGAGAGCCTGAAGAACCTCGACGACGCGACCATCGATGCCCTCGACGCTCTGGCCGCCGAGATGGAGGCGGGCGCGGATGTCGAGACCTTCCTCCGTCTGGACCGGCAGTTCCACCTGCTGTCGTACAGCGCCGCACGCACCACGGCCCTTGCGGAGATCATCCAGCGGCTCTGGAACAGCACCCAGCACTATCGGCGCGCCTACACACTGTTGGTGGGAATCGAGCACAACCAGATCAGTCACAGTCACCACCACCTGATCGTCGACGCGCTGCGGCGGCGCGACCCGGACGACGCCGAGAGCGCGCTCGTCAGCCACATCCGGCGCACGCGCAGCGAGCTCTCCCGACACCCGGAGGTGTTCGGCTAGCTCAGTCGCACCGGGTCACCAGGTGACGGCGATGTACTGCGACTCGGTGAATTCGAGCATGCCTTCGTGGCCACCCTCCCGCCCGAGACCGCTCTGTTTGAAGCCACCGAACGGCGCGGCCGGGTCGGAGACGAGGCCGCGATTCAGCCCGACCATTCCGGTTTCGAGCCGTTCGCTCACGGCCAGGCCACGGGCGAGGTCCGCCGTGTAGACATAGGCCACCAGGCCGAATTCCGTGTTGTTCGCCATGGCGACCGCCTCGTCGTCGGTGTCGAAGGTGACGATCGGGGCGACAGGGCCGAAGATCTCCTCCTTCAGGATCGGCGAATCTGGCGCCACATCCACCAGCACGGTCGGCGGGTAGTAGTAGCCCATTCCGCCGTCAGGAACTCCGCCGGTCATGGCCGTCGCGCCGGCATCACGGGCTGCGGACACCAGTGCGTTCACCTTGATGCGGGCGTCGTCGTTGATCAGGGGGCCAAGCTCGACCTCAGCCTCAAGCCCGTCGCCCATGCGCAGCGAAGCCATGCGCGCCGAGAGTCGTTGCGAGAATTCGGTCGCAATCGACGAATGGACATAGAAACGGTTGGCCGCAGTGCACGCCTCCCCGCCGTTGCGCATCTTGGCGATCATGGCGCCGTCGATCGCACTGTCGAGGTCGGCGTCGCCGAACACCAGGAAGGGCGCGTTGCCGCCGAGCTCCATGCTGCAGTTGACGACCGTCATCGACGCGTTGGCCAGAAGGATCCTTCCTACCTCGGTCGAGCCGGTGAACGACAGTTTCCTGACCGCGGGATCGTCGAGCATCGCCGAGACGACAGTTCCCGACCTACGCGACGGGATCACGTTGATCACCCCGTCGGGAACACCGGCGTCCCTCAGCAGTTGGCCGATCGCGAGCGCGGTCAGCGGGGTGTCACTGGCGGGCTTCAGGATCACGGAGCACCCGGCCGCGAGGGCCGGCCCGATCTTGCGAGTCGCCATCGCCGCGGGGAAGTTCCACGGGGTCACCAGGACGCTCACGCCGATGGGTTGGTGAGTGACCAGAATGCGGTTCTGTCCATTCGGCGCTTGCTGCACGCTGCCGATGACGCGCACGGCCTCCTCCGAGTACCAGCGGAAGAACTCGGAGGCGTAGGCGATCTCGCCGCGAGCATCCGCCAGTGACTTGCCGTTCTCGAGCACGATGAGGCGGGCGAGATCGTCCGCCCGGTCACGCATCAGCTCGAAAGTGCGTCGGAGAACCTCGGCGCGTTCGCGCGGCGATTTGGCACTCCAGATCGGCAGCGCGCGCTCGGCCGCCCTGACGGCGGTCAGGCCGTCGGCCACGCTCGCGCTCGCGACGCTCGCGATCACTTCTCCGGTTGCCGGATTGAGCACGTCGAAGCGCTCCCCCGTCGACGATTCCTGCGCGTGTCCGTCGATGAGAAGGTCGTGCGGGAACCATCCCGTGAGCTCGTCGGTGCCCGCCGTGCTGTGCTCGTGCCTGATCAGCATCCGTGTTCCTTCGCTGCTAGTACTCGTTGGCGATGAAGAGCTCCTGCGCCGGGAACCGGGTCAGCACGTGCACGCCGTTCTCGGCGACCACGATCTCCTCCTCGATGCGCGCGGCCGAGAAGCCGTCGGACGCCGGGCAGTAGGTCTCGAGGGCGAACACCATCCCTGCCTTGATCTCGATCGGATTGTCGAGGCTGTTGAGTCGCGAGATGATCGGCCGCTCGTGCAGCCCGAGCCCGAGCCCGTGCCCGAACTGCAGGCCGAAGGCGGCGAGCTCATTGGCGAATCCGAAGTCCGTCGCCTTCGGCCAGACCCTGGCGATGTCGTCCGTGCCGACTCCCGCCTTTACTGTCGCGATCGCGGCATCCATCCAATCCCGCGCCTTCTTGTAGGCATCGCGCTGGCTCTCTGTCGCGCTCCCGACCGCGAAGGTGCGGTAGTAGCAGGTGCGGTAGCCATTGAAGGAATGGATGATGTCGAAGAACGCCTGGTCGCCGGGGCGGATGATCCGATCGGTGAAGTTGTGCGGGTGCGGGTTGCACCGGTCTCCGGAGATCGCGTTAACGGCTTCGACCTGGTCGGAGCCGAGCTCGTAGAGCCGCTTGTTCGCCAGGGCGACGATCTCGTTCTCGCGAATCCCCGGCTTCAGGACGTCCACGATGTCTTGGTAGACGCCGTCGACCATCGCCGCAGCCTGATTGAGCAGCATGATCTCGTCGACGGACTTGATCTCGCGCGCATCGAGCATGAGCTGCTGTGCGTCGACGACGTTGAGACCCTGCCGCTGCATCTCGAACAGGAACGGCGGCTCGACGATGTCGACGCCGATGGGTGAGTCCGCGACGCCGGCGTCGACGAGCAGCGCCTTGATCTCACGTACCGCGGATTCCATGAGTCCAGCCGATGGCGCGACCGCCCCCCGCATCCCGAGCATTCCCGGCCGATTGTTCTCTGGCTTGAGCCACGGCGAATAGAGCTGGTGGTGCCGCACCGCGGAACCGAAGTCCCAGAGCATCGGCTCGCCGTCACGGGTGAGCAGCGCGTACCGGGTCATCTTGTCGCCGAGGGCCCCGCCGATCCAGGTCTGGGTGGTGTATCGGATGTTATAGAAGTCGAAGAGCAGGAAGGCGCCGCACTCGCTCGATTCGAGTGACTTCTTCGCCCTGTCGAGTCGATAGGTGCGCAGACGATCCATGTCGACACGCATCTCGTAGTCGACATTGCTGTGACCGGGGGCCTGCAGCGGGATGAGGTTACTCATGGGTGACCACCTCGAGGCCGGTTGCCACGTCCGCATTCTCCGATTCCAGTGTCATGCCCGACCGCCGCGCCTGTTCCAGCAGGAGAACGGCGAAGTCCTCGGTGAGGTGGCCGGCTCCGATCGCCGAGGCCACGATCTGCGCCGTGGCGGCCGCGATCGGCATCGGCACCTTGAGATCGTGCGCCGCGGCCAGCCCGAGATCGAAGTCCTTGGAGAGCAGGGGCATCGTGAAGGTCGGTGTGAAGTCGAGGTTCACGATCGCCGGCGACTTGTATCTGGTGAAAGTCGACCCCATCACGGAGTCGTTCAGGAACGCGAGAAACGCCTCACGAGAGACGCCGCCGCGCTCGGCGAGTGCCGTGATCTCCACGAGCGATTGCGTTACGACACCGAGGAAGACATTGTGCGCGATCTTCACGAGACGGGCGACTTCGCCCTCTCCGACGTAGGTCGCGTTGCGGCCGATCGTGGTGAGAACGTCGTAGGCCCGGTCGAACGTCTCGCGCGGCCCCGAGGCGGCGATGGTGAGCTTACCCGCCGCGATGACCGAGGGATTGCCGCTCACCGGCGCCGCGAGGAACGCCGTACCGCGCGCCGTGGCGAACTCACGAATGGCAGCCGATGCCTGCTCCGACACAGTCGACGAGTCGATGATCATGCCGGGCGCCGCTCCGTCGGCGGTCAGCACTCCGCCCTCGCCAACGGTCACCTCCTCGAGGTCCTTCGGCGCGGAGACCATGATGAAGACGATGTCCCGATCGGCCAGGTCGACGGGCCGGGGGACGATAGTGGCACCCTGCTCGAGAAGCGGCTCTGCTTTCGACTGGGTGCGGTTGTAGATGGCGACCTCGTAGCCCGCATCGAGAAGCCGTCGCGCCATCTCGAAGCCCATTCGACCGGCACCGATCCACCCGATTCGAGGCTTGTGCGCAGAATTCATGTCCACTCCTCACGTGGCTTTGAACCACAATCGATTGCGGTATCGGACAATTATTGGAGCACGCAACGCTTCACGTCAAGCCATCTGCTCGACTTCATCGTTCGGCCACCTCGACTGGTATCGTTAGCCCATGTCCAGCCGGGCCACGATCGCCGATGTCGCACGCCTCGCGGGTGTGCACCCCGGAACAGTGTCGCGGGCGCTCAACCGCAAGACGGAGAGCCAGGTCAATCCGGAGACTGTCGGGCGCGTGCGCTCCGCCGCCAAACAGCTCGGCTATACGCCCAACTCGATCGCCAGGGGGCTGCGCACCAGTTCCTCGATGACTGTCGGCGTCATCATCCCGGACCTCACCAACCCGATCTTCCCGCCGATCGTCAGGGGGATCGACAGTCATCTCGCCCCCCTCGGCTATTCGGCAGTCGTCGTGAATACCGACGGCAGCGATCAGGCCGAGCGGCTGCTCTTCGAGTCACTCGTGCAGCGACAGGTCGACGGTTTCATCTTCGCGACCGGGCACAGCGGGCACTCGATTGCGGGTGAGGCGTACGAGCGAGGCATCCGTGCCGTCATGGTGAATCGCGACTCGCGAGGGGTGCCATTTCCCGCCGCAGTGGGCGACGACGCCCAAGGAATCAGGGAATCCCTGCACCACCTGTGGAATCTCGGCCATCGTCGGATCGTGCATCTGGCCGGCCCGCCGGGTTTCTCCACCAGCCAGATCCGGGCCGAATCCTTCGTGTCGGAGTGCGCAGTGCTTGGCATCCAGGGCGAGGTCGTGCAGACCGCCGCCTATAGCGTCGAAGCCGGCCAAGCCACGATGGATCTCATCCTCGAGCGGCCGGGACCACGGCCGTCCGCGGTCGTCGCCGGCAACGATCTGCTCGCGCTCGGTGTCTACCACTCGCTGAGGACCCACGGTCTCCGATGCCCGGATGACGTGTCGGTCGTCGGATTCAACGACATGCCGTTCGCGGGGGATTTCCAGCCGCCGATGACGACAGTGCGTGCGCCGCACTTCGAGCTGGGCGCCGAGGCCGCTCGTCTTCTCGTGAACCAAATCGAACATTCGATTCTCACCGCGCTCAGGGTGGTCTTGCCCGTCGAACTCATCGTGAGGGCGTCGACAGGACCCGTCGCCTGATTTCGGGAGCCCCGCCACAATCGCTTGACAGTTTCGGCAAGTGATGCAATTGTGGTGCAAACGATTGCGGTTGGGCGACGGAATGCTGGCGGTTTACGGCATGCCCCGACATAGCCCCGCCTCGGTCGCACATCCCCTGTTAGGAGCAATGATGCATCTACACATTCGCAGGCCGGGCTCGCGTCGAGCTCGTCTCCTCGCAGCCGCGGCGACCATCGCCGTCGGCGCGGTGGCACTGGCCGGCTGTAGCAGCGGTTCCACGGTCAGTTCCTCGAGCAGCCCCCTCAAGATCGGTATCTCGCTCTCCCTCACCGGTGACTTCTCCGACTCGGGCAAGGCCGCGCAGCGCGGTTACGACCTGTGGGCCGATGTCACCAACAAGGCCGGCGGCGTGCTGGGGCGGCAGGTCAAGCTGACCATCGTCGACGACGCCTCCAGCCCGGATCAGGTCGTGACGAACTACACCAACCTCATCACCCAGAACAAGGTCGACCTGGTCTTCGGACCGTACTCCAGCCTGCTCACGGTGCCGGCCTCCCGAGTCGCGAGCCGCTATCACTACGCCTTCATCGAGCCGGCGGGCGGTGGGCCATCGGTCTTCGCGCAGAAGCTCACGAACCTGTTCTTCGTGCAGCCGGCTCCGACGACCAAGGGCGGCGACGTCTTCGCCAACTACATCCTGTCGCTGCCGGCGAGCCAGCGCCCCAAGACCGCCGGCTACGCGAAGCTCGACGACCCGTTCTCCGCACCGATCGCCGAGAGCATCCAGAAGCGCTTCGAGGCAGCGGGCATCAAGACGGTCTACGACCAGACCTATCCGGCGGAGACCGCCGACATGACCCCGATCATGTCTGGCATGGCCGCGGCCAACCCTGATGTCGTCATCGGCGGTTCGCAGGAGGCGGACTCGTTCGCCCAGATCAAGGCGATGATCCAGCTCAAGTTCAACCCGAAGTGGCTGTTCGAATCCAACGGAGTCAACTCGCCCGGTGACTTCCCGGCCGCCGTGGGTATCGCGAACACCGAGGGTGCGTTCTCCAGCGCCGACTGGTACGCCGACTCGACCATCGCCGGCAGCACGAAGTTCATCGCCGACTACACGGCGAAGTACGGCGGCACCGCGCAGAAGATCGACCCCACCTCGGCCGAGGCGTACTCAGCTGGGCTGCTCTTGAGCCAGGTGGCGAAGAAGACCGGCAAGATCGACAACGCCACCATCATCAAGACGCTGCACACCGGCACCTGGCCGACGCTCGTCGGCAACCTCAGCTGGGACCAGTACGGCGCGCCACAGGGGGCGTACCTGCTCATCCAGTGGATCAACGGAAAGCTGACAACGGTGTTCCCCGCGAGCACCGCACAACACGCCCCGGTGGCTCCCAAGCCACACTGGGCTGGTTAGTCGAGGCGGGACAGTGCACGCATTCATCCAAGCAGTCATTCTCGGGATCCTCACGGGAGGCGTCTACGCGCTCATGGCGAGCGGCCAGACGCTCATCTTCGGGATCATGAAGGTCGTCAATCTGGCCCAGGGCGCGTTGGTGGTGCTCGGCGCCTACCTGACCTACACGCTGTTCACGCAGCTCGGGATCGATCCGTTCCTGTCCATCCTCATCACGACGCCGTTGCTGTTCCTCGTCGGAGTCGCCGTGCAATGGGCCTTGCTCAGGCCTCTCCACGGCGACGACGTCGCCCAACTGTCGCTACTCGTGACCTTCGCCATAGCGCTCGGAATCGAAGGCGTGCTGTCGTTCGCGTACAGTGCCACCCTGACGAACGTGCAGCCGAGTTATGCGAACTTCAGCTGGACGGTCCTCGGCTACCAGGTGAGCCTCGTGCGCTTCGTCGCGTTCGTCCTCTCCCTCGTGATGCTCGGCGCGCTGTACTTCATCCTGCAGCGCACCAAGTTCGGCAGGTCGGTGCGCGCAACTGTGCAGAATCCGATGTCGGCGCAGTTGCTCGGGGTCAACGCCAATCGCGTCTCGGCACTTGGCTTCGGGCTCGGTGCCGCAACAGCCGCGGCCGCCGGATCGGTCTTCGGGATGCTCAACTCCTTCAACCCCGGCAGCCACTACGACCTCATCAGCCGACTCCTGACCATCGTGGTACTCGGGGGCCTGGGAAGCATCGGCGGATCGGTGGTGGCAGCGCTCGTGATGGGCGTCGCATCCTCTGTCGTGTCGGCGCTCGCGTCACCGATCTGGTCGGACTTCACCTTCTTCATCGTTCTGCTGCTCGTACTCCTCATCCGACCGCGCGGACTGTTCGGCGCCAGAACGCGAGGTGCCCTGTGAAGCGCACATTCACGAAGGCCGGGCTGATTCGCGCCGGGATTTTCTTCCTCATCCTGATTCTCGTCCCGATCATCGGCGGTCCGGGATGGTTGCTCAACACACTGATCTTCACCATCATGTATGCGGCGCTGTCGAGCTCATGGAACCTGCTGGGAGGCTACGCCGGCTACCCGTCGCTCGGTCACGTGGCGTTCTTCGGAATCGGGGCATACGCGGTAGGAATCATCTTCTCCGACAGCGTCTACGGAGGATATGCACCCTTCTTCGTGCTGCCGATCATCGGTATCGCCGTCGGGCTGCTCAGCATCCCGATCGGGTGGGTGTCGATGCGCACGCGGGCGGATGTCTTCGCGATCGTCACGATCACCCTGCTGTTCATCACGCAGACGCTCGCGTTCAACCTCAAGTCGATCACCGGAGGTGCGCAGGGCAAGAGCGTCGCCCCGGCGCCGTTCGACGTCTCCACCTACGACTGGCCGTTCTACTACGCCATGCTGATCCTGCTCGCGATCGCCATGGGTGTCTCCCTCTACTTCAGACGGTCGAAGATCGGCCTGTCCCTCGCAACCGTGCGCGCGGACGAAGACAAGGCGCATGGCGTCGGCGTCAGGGTGACCGCTGTCAAGCTCATCGCCTTCGCCGTGAGCTCGGGACTCGTTGCCATGGTCGGCGGGGTGTGGGCGTACTATGTCGGGTTCATCTACCCGCAGTTCGCCGTCGACCCGCTCATCACCATTGGAATGGTGTTGATGGCCTTCCTCGGCGGGCGCGGAACCCTGTGGGGGCCGGTGCTCGGTGCCTTCATCCTGGTGCCTGCACAGGAATACTTCGCCCAGGCCTTCGGCGCGAGCCAGCTCTACCTCATCGCGTATGCGGCTGTCTTCCTCGTCATCATGCTGTTCCTCCCCCGCGGCATCCTCCCGTCCATCGCGGACCGTCTCAAGAAACGACGGGCGAGCGCAGCCGGAGATGCGCGTGACGCCGCAGATACGCCAGTACCGGTCGGCTCTGCCAATGAACCGAAGGTGGCCCGATGAGCAACGCACTACTCGAGGTGGATCACCTCACGAAGCGCTTCGGCGGCGTCACGGCGGTCGACGAATGCTCGTTCACCGTCGAGCCGGGCACGATAACCGCCCTCATCGGTCCGAACGGATCGGGCAAGACGACCGCCTTCAACATGATCACCGGCTACCTCAAGGCCGACTCCGGCGAGATTCGGTTCCACGGTGAGACCATCGCCAGACCGCGCCCAGCCACGCTGTACCGACGCGGGCTCTCTCGCACTTTTCAGCAGGCGCGCATCTTCCCCGAACTGACGGTGGAGGAGAACATGGTCGTCGCGGGCGGGTTCGGACCGCGGGAGCTGTTCGGACGGCGGGTCACGTCGGCGGACAGCGAGCGGGCGCTGACCATGCTCACCCAGTTCCGGCTCGATCAGCTGGCGCAACTGCCCGCGGGAGACCTCTCCTATGGACAGCGGAAGCTCCTCGAGTTCGCGGCGGTGCTCATGAGCAGCCCGACACTCGTGCTACTCGATGAGCCGACCGCCGGCGTCAACCCGGTCATGATCGACGCGATGGAGCAGCACATCCGCGAGCGCCATGCGGCCGGTGTGACGTTCCTCATCGTCGAACACGATATGCAGCTCGTCATGCGGCTGTGCGACCCGGTGATCGTGCTCGACCGGGGTGCCCCGATCGCGTTCGGTCCGCCGGAACTCATTCAAAACGATCCGCTAGTGCTGGAGGCCTACCTTGGCAGCTGACCCGACGACGACCTCGCTTCTCGAACTCACCGGCGTGACCGCCGGGTACGGTGCAGGTCTCATCCTGAAGGGCGTCGACCTCTCGGTGGCTCGAGGGCAGATCGTCTGTCTCATCGGACCGAACGGTGCCGGCAAGTCGACGGTTCTCAAGACCGTGAGCGGCCTGCTGCGAAACGCCGGCGGGACGGTGGTCTTCGACGGCGAGGACATCGGCAAGCTGTCCTCTCGCGACCGGCTGCAGCGGGGAATCGTGCACGTTCCACAGGACCGGAGTCTGTTCCCCACGATGACGGTCTGGGAGAACGTGGTGATGGGCGCGTTCATCCTCTCGGATCAGGCGCTGATACGCCGACGGGTGGAAGAAGTGGCCGAGATCTTCCCGATAGTCGCCAAACGCAGGACCGCTGCAGCGGGCTCGCTGTCGGGTGGAGAGCAGAAGCAGGTGGAACTGGCCCGATCGCTCATGCTCGATCCCGCGCTCATCCTGCTCGACGAACCATCGATCGGCCTCGATCCGAAGTCTCGTACCTCGGTGTTCGCCAGCATCTCGACCCTTGCCAGCGATGGGCGCACCGTCCTGCTCGTGGAACAGAATGCGCGCTCCGGCCTCGCGGTGGCTCATAAGGCCGCCGTCCTGGAAACGGGCAGGGTCGCGCTCACCGGAACCGGGCAGTCGCTGTTGGACGACCCGGAAGTCGCCCGTCTGTATCTCGGTGCGAGTGCGCAGGGCCGAGCGGAGAGCCTCGCAAAGTCGGTGTAGGCGTGCCGGTCGAGCCGCAGCATCCTCGTATTCCGTCCCATCGTCCTCTGGGTGCCGGCTTCGCGCCGAGCCCGTAAGCTACACGCCATGCAGACAGGGCCCACCAGCAATCGCGCGTCGCGCGAACGCCGTTTCCGAGTGCTCCAGATGGTTCGAGACCACGGCGAACTCGAGGTCTCCGCCGCGATCGCCCTGCTCGGCGTGTCTTCGGAGACCGTTCGTCGCGACCTGCGCATTCTCGAATCGCAGGGGCTTCTGCGTCGCAGCTACGGTCGGGTCTTCGCCGTCGAAAGCGGGGCGTTCGAGACGTCTCTTGCAATCCGGCACACCATAAACCCCGAGGAGAAGGGCCGCATTGCGTCGGCTCTGGTGGCGAAGATCGGCGAAGCGCAGACGATCTTTATCGACGAGGGCTTTCAGACTCAGTTGATCGCGCAGCGGCTCCCCGACGATCGGCGGCTCACCGTCGTCACAGCATCGTTGCCGATCGCGACCCTGCTCGCGCCGTGGCCGAACGTGCAGGTCATCATGCTCGGCGGCCGGGTACGCGGGAACACCCTCGGCATCGTGGATATTTGGGCGGTTGACATGCTGCGCAGGCTGAACCTCGATCTGGCCGTGCTCGGCGCGAACGGCGTGTCGACGGAGCGCGGGATGACAACGCCCGATCCGGCGGTCGCCGCCGTAAAAGAAGCGGCAGTTCTGAATTCGGAACGGCGGATTTTCGTGGGCGCCCATCACAAGTTCGGCACGACGACCTTCACCAGTTTCGCCGCCCTGACTGACTTCGAATTGATCATCACCGGTCAAGAACTCAGCGCAACCCTGGCAAACCGGTTCACCGGAGCCGGGGCGCATCTCCTGCGGGTGTAGTCATCGCCTGCCGTGACCGCGGGTGAATCGGTCAACAAACGGTCAATTACGCTGCTCCAATGTGTTAACTGTTTGCCTTTGGTCCGTGTTTGGGTTGATGAGACCGCAGAATGCCCGATCTCCAGTGGCGGAGTTCGTTCGCGGCCTACATCAAGGGAGATGACATGCAGCATCGGGTCGAGCAAAGGATCGACGTATCCGCCCCCGCCGGACGCGTGACGGGACTTCGATTCGATGACGTCGCGGTGTTTCGCGGCGTTCCTTTCGCCGAATCACCGACCGGGGCACTGCGGTTCGCCGCGCCCGTCGATGCTGCGCCGGTTCCGGAGATCGACGCGACACGGTTTGGTCCGATCTCGCTACAGGACATCGATCCGCTTCCCCGTGCGATTCCCGCTGCTGAAAACAACTTCTATGCACCGGGCATCACCACTTCGGAGGACTGCCTCAATCTCAACGTCTGGACCTCCGACACCACCGGGTTGGCGCCGGTGCTGTTCTGGATACATGGCGGCGCCTTCCTCTACGGGTCAGGTACCGGGTCGTGGACCGACGGCTCACGCTTCGCCCGCGAGCATGGCCTCGTTGTGGTGACCATCAACTACCGTCTTGGCCTGCTCGGCAACCTCTGGCTGGGCGATGTGGATCCGACTTCCTCCGATCTCGCGCTGCAGGACCAAATCTCGGCGCTCCGTTGGGTGCGGCGAAATATCGCGGCCTTCGGCGGCGACCCGTCGCGCGTCACAATCGCGGGACAGTCGGCGGGTGCCATGTCCGTGGCGGCGCTGATGACCGCGCCCGCGGCCAGCGGCCTCTTCTCGGGCGCGATCGTCGAGAGCGGCCATGTCGCGGCGGCCCGCAGCGTCGAGGACACCTTGGCTGTGCGCGAGAGCATTTTCCGCGAGCTCTCGATCGATCCGGCAGGCGACGTGCTCGAGCAACTGCGCGCCACCTCGACCCTACGAATCCTGCAGGTCCAGCGTGAGTTCGGGATCGGCATCCGGGCATTCCCGATGGTCGTTGATGACGTTGTACTCCCGACAGACCTGCTCGGCGCCATCGGCGAGGGCAGTGCGGCTGGTGTCGACCTCATCGTCGGCACGACTGCCGAGGAGGACCGACTGTTCTCGATCACCGGATGGTCCGACGAGAACGCCACAACCTCCTCCGTCATCGCGGGGCTACTCATCGACGGCAACGACGCGGCCGAAGCCGAGGCGCTATACCGGGACCTGCCGGGCGACGATCGCGATCACCAGTTCGTCGTCAACACCGACCACGGCTGGGCGATGCCTGCGCGCGCTTTCGCAGCGGCCCACGCCGCCGCCGGAAACCGGGTCTACCACTACGAGTACGCGCGCCGCAGTGGCGCGCTCGATGGACGCGTCGGCGCGGCCCATCTCACCGAACTGCCGTTCTTTTGGGGCAACCTCGACGCCCCCGGTGTTACCTCGCTGCTTGGCGAGGATATCCTGACCGACGCGGCGCTCCCCGTATTGGCCGAGCGGATCAGCGGAACGATCGCCCGCTTCGTTGCCACCGGATCACCCGATGGCGGGCCGCTCGGCGCGTGGCCGCCGTTCACCGAAGAGCAACGCGACACCCTGGTGATCGATGTCGAACCCACCGTTGAACGCGACCATAAGGCTGCGCGCCTCGATTTCTGGGCGAACCATGAGTCCGTGCCGGCCCTGGCGAACATAGCGGAGGAATCATGACGACGCCCGGCATCGAGCCCGTCGTGGGCATCGAGCCAGTCCTCGGCATCGACTACGACCGCGCCGGGATCACCGTCGGTATCGTGCACTTCGGCGTGGGCAACTTCCACCGTTCGCATCAGGCGATGTATCTCGACAGACTGTTGCGCCACAGCCAGGCCAACGACTGGGGTATCTGCGGTGTCGGTGTACTGCCGTCTGACATTCGGATGCGCGACGCGCTGCGGTCACAGAGCCTCGAGTACACCCTGGTCGAGCGCCATCCCGACGGTTCGACCCCGGCGACGCGCATCGGATCGATCGTCGAGTACCTGTATGCCCCGGACGAGCTGGGCACGGTGCTGGAGCGCCTTGCCGATCCGGCGACGCGAATCGTCTCGCTGACCATCACCGAGGGCGGCTACAACATCAGCGAC
>JAODMH010000036.1 GCA_025465035.1 Microbacteriaceae bacterium
AGACGATCGGCATCGTCGGCGAATCGGGCTCCGGCAAGACAGTCACCGCCTCAGCCATCCTCGACAGTCTGGACCCGGGCGCCAGTGTGACGGGGTCCGTCTGGTTCGAGGGCGTGGACCTGCTGCACGCGCCCGCCCACCATCGGCGAGCGACTCGAGGATCGGGCATCGCCTACATCTCGCAGGACCCAATGGTCGCCCTCGACCCGAGCTTCACGGTCGCGAGCCAACTCGGCGAGCTTGTCGCGCGCCACCACGGACTGCGCGGCACCGCCCTGCAGAGGCGGGTGCTCGAGCTCCTCGACCAGGTCGGACTGCCAGATCCAGCAGGCACCGCCCGCCGCTACCCACACCAGCTCTCCGGCGGGATGGCACAGCGCGTCTCAATCGCCTGCGCGCTGGCTGGCGACCCAAAGGTGCTGATCGCCGACGAGCCGACCACCGCACTCGACGTGACGATCCAGGGCGAGATTCTCGACCTTCTCCGGCGGCTCCGCGACGATACCGGAATGGCGGTCGTCATCATCACCCACGACCTGGGCGTGATCGCCGACATTGCCGACCGCGTCGTGGTCATGTACGCCGGCGAGGTCGTCGAGCAGGCCTCAGTGGAGGCGGTCTTCTCGCGCCCCAGTCATCCGTACACTCGGGCCCTGCTCGCCGCAAACCCGATAGCGAGCAAGCGAGGCAAACCGCTCATGGCGATCCCGGGCACCGTTCCGCGACCCGGCAGCTGGCCGAGCGGCTGTCACTTCGCAGTTCGCTGCCCGTTCGCGGTGGAAGCGTGCTCCGCCGCCGCGATCCCGCTCGAGCCGGTCGCCGGCTCCCTGGATCACGAATCCCGCTGCATCCGCATCGACGAGGTGCTGCGCTCGAGCAAGAAGGAGATGGCGTCATGACCGAGACGACAGAGGCCGCGAGCGAGGTGCTCACGATCCGCAACCTGTCGGTGAGCTACTCACAGGGCCTTGGCAGACCACGACTGCGCGCCGTCCACGACGTCGATATCACTGTCGGCCGCGGCGAGACGGTCTCGATAGTCGGGGAGTCGGGGTCAGGCAAGTCGACGATCGGCGGCGCCATTCTTGGGCTCACCCCCGTGGATTCCGGGTCGATCAGGCTCTACGGCGAGGAGATCGCCGGGGTCACTGGCAAGGGTCGCCGCGCACTGAGCGCCCGGTTGCAGGCGGTCTTTCAGGATCCGTTCAGCTCGCTGGACCCGGCTCGCACCGTCCGCGACTCGGTCGCCGAACCCCTTCGTGCCGAGACCGGTCTGACCCCTGCGCAGGTGCGCGAGCGCGTCGACGAGGTGCTCCGCCGAGTCGGGGTGGATCCCGCCCTCGCATCGCGGTATCCGTCCGCGTTTTCGGGTGGCCAGCGGCAGCGTCTCTCGATCGCGCGCGCGCTGGTGCGCCGGCCCCAACTCGT
The DNA here is from genome assembly GCA_025465035.1 of Microbacteriaceae bacterium. GTDB lineage: Bacteria > Actinomycetota > Actinomycetes > Actinomycetales > Microbacteriaceae > Lacisediminihabitans. The sequence continues at coordinate 1,429 of JAODMH010000036.1, forward strand.
CGTCTGCGACGAGGCAGTAAGCGCACTCGATGTATCCGTGCAGGCGCAGGTCCTCAACCTGCTCGACGAACTGCAGACGGAGGCGGGCACGAGCTACGTCTTTATTTCGCACAACATGGCTGTCGTGCGTCACATTTCGGACCGGATCGTCGTGCTCTACCACGGCCGCATCATGGAGGAGGGGCCGGCTGAGGATGTGGCGGACCGTCCCGCGCATCCCTATACCCGCTCGTTGCTCGCCGCCGTGCCCGTGCCCGAGGTGAACGCGCAACGCGCTCGCCGTCTGGCTCGCACGGCTGCGACGGTGCGCACGGAGTTCGCGCCGGTGGGCGGCGTCGGCTGCCCATTCGCTCCGCGCTGTCCGCTCGCCGAGGCTCGCTGTGTCGAGTCGACGCCACCGCTGGTGGAGTTCGCCCCAGGACGGAAGTCCGCCTGTGTGCGGATCGAAGACTCGCTCGCCGCCGGACACGAGGAGGGCGTCGCGCTCACAACGCTCAAGGTCGCCGCATCGTGAGGCGGTCCGGATGAGTCGTCCAGCGTTCCTGGTGATCGGTGAAGCACTGGTCGACGTGGTCAAGCAGGACACGCGCACCATCCGACATCCAGGCGGCAGTCCGACCAACGTGGCGGTGGGGCTCGCGCGGCTGGGGCATCCAACAACCGAGCTCTGTTATCTCGGCGATGATGAGAACGGCGACCTGCTCCGCGCCCACCTGCGCGAGGCAGGCGTGCGCGAACACCCCGCAGCGTTGACGGCATCGGCCAGCTCCGTCGCCGAGATCAGGCTCGATGCGGCAGGGGACGCGACCTACGACTTCTCGGTCGCCTGGGATGTGCCCCCGACGATCGACTGGACCGGGATCGAGGCGGTACATGCAGGCTCGATCGCGCTCGTCCTGGAGCCCGGTGCGACGCATGTGCTCGAACTGCTCGATTCGCGACCGAAGGGCATTCGGGTGACGATCGATCCGAACGTCCGGCAGTCATTCCTTCCCGCCGCTGACCCGGCTGCGCATCTGGAGCGGTTCTTCTCCTTCGCGGACCTCGTCAAACTGAGCGATGAGGATGCCGCGGTGCTCTATCCTGGAGCCGCCCCCGAGACCGTGCTGGCGCGGCTGCTCGAGCTTGGCCCGACGATCGCGGCGATCACACTCGGGGTCGGCGGCGCGCTTCTGGCGACTCGCGACGCGACAGTCGCCGTGCCGGCCCATTCATCGACGGTCGTGGACACAGTCGGGGCCGGCGACAGTTTCATGGCGGCCCTCGTGTCGGTGGTAGCGGAATCCGGCGCCTGGGATCCCGACGCCGCGAGGTTGCGGCAGTTTGGGCGGTGGGCCGCCGCTGCTGCTGGCATTACGGTTTCGCGCGCAGGAGCGAACCTGCCCACCCGGGATGAATTGGAAGCAGTGTCGGGCTGATCCGTTTCCCTGGGGCGGGCGGCAGAGCGGCACAGATCATGGCGGCTCGGTCGGATGGGACCGACACGGCGCGGCCTATGGTTCAATGAGCCATGCGTAAACGTGGGGTAACACGCTGGTTTCTCTCAATGATCGGGGGCGTCGCGACCCTCGTTGTCGTGGCGGGGTGTACGGCAACCTCCACAACGACAACCACGGTCGCGAACACCACGGCGGCAGAGCCTCCTGCAGTCGGTGTCAGCGGCGCGTTTACACCGCTCTCCGCATCCATCATCACCGCACCCACACCGCTGCGCGCCAGCGACGGCAAGATACATCTCGCAGTGGAACTGCAGGTGACGAACACCGCGCCCCGAGCGGCGACCCTCACCCGAGTGACACTGACGGATGCCGCATCGCCTTCGACCGTCCTGGTCGACCTCCGAGGGGCGCCCCTGCACGACACGACCGTGCTCGCGGGCGATCTGGCGCTCACGCGCACCACGGTCATACCGGCATTCGCGACGGCGCTGGTCGTCATCGACGCGATTGCGCCCACCGGCTCGCAGCCGTCGGCACTTCAGCCTCACCTCAGTGCCGACTTCGCCCCACCGGAGCCGAGTCAGCCGCCGTACGTGTCAATCTTCCCGAACCAGATAACCGAGAACCTGCCCGCGTTCGCGGTCAAGACCGATCGGGTGTTGAGCATCGGGGCGCCGCTCGCGGGCGGAACGTGGCTGACCATCAACGCGTGCTGCAGCATTTCGACCCATCGAGGCGCGGTGCTTGGACGGGATGGCACCCTGGTCGCACCGGAGCGGTACGCGATCGACTTCAGCCGAATTGGCGACAACGGCGACCTTTACACAGGTTCCAGCCACACGCTCCAGTCGGATCTCAGCTACGGCGCCGAACTGCTCGCAGTCGCGAACGGCACGGTGGTGTCGGTGAGTGACGCGTTACCCGACCAACCCATGGGAGTGAACCCCACTGGCTTCAGCCTCGCGCAGCTCACCGGCAACGAGATCGTGCTCAAGCTCAGCACGGGAGTCTATGCGCTGTACGCCCACAACGAGCCCGGCTCACTGCGGGTGAAAGTCGGAGAGAAGGTCACGAAGGGACAGGTTCTCGCGCTTCTCGGCAACAGCGGGAACTCCACCGCGCCGCATCTCCACTTCCAATTGATGGCCGGACCCGAAGCTCTCAACTCGGATGGGCTGCCGTTCGCCTGGGACCAATACACCCTGTATGGGGCGATCGATTCTTCGGGTGTCCCCCGACTACTCGGCACTCCGCACAGCGAGCGCAACAGCTACGCGTTGGGCATCTCGGCGGTTCGCTTTCCGGGCAAGAACACCGGGGCGGCCGTGGTCGGCAGCGGTGATCCGACGACGCTTCCTCAGGACCCCGCTCTCGGCACCGAGGGAGTTGGCGGCTGACGTCGAAGCCCGGCCGGTCGTGACCAAGGCTGGCTCGCGCACTCGACGAGGCTGCGGTCGCGTGAGTGGCTCTATGATCGGCGCATGTGGCGGACGTGGCGAATCACCGAAATATGGCAAAAGGTGCTCTACGTCCTAGTCGGGTATGCGGCGATTGCACTGTTCTTTCTCGCTCTTCGAACCTGGCTACTCGATCAGCACGCGTGGCCGTACGCTCTGATCGCCTTCGTGGTCAACACTGCTTTCACTATTGCTGGCATCCGGATTTTTCGTGGTTACCTTGAGCCCGTGCAGCCGTCACGAGCGTGGTGGAGGTGGACGGGAAGACCAAAGGCAGGCTTTTGGTTGAGTGCACTTCACATCATTGGTGGAATTGGAGCTATTCAGGAGTTCTGGCCGCATAGCCAGCTCCCATCGGAGGCACCGGCTGCCGCCTTGAATATTTTGAGTAGCGCCGTCGCCGGTTTGGGCTACCTGAACTCATCGTTTCGGCTATGTCGGCACCCCGAACTCTGGTCACAACGAAGGCGTGAGCCGACGGCTGACACCACAACACCATGATCAGGCCATCACCATGGCTTGACGATCAGCTGCACTTGTCTCGGGAGTCTCGACTCTAGTAACGCAACGCGTTATGCTTCCTAAGTGATCCAGTCGTTCGCGGACAAAGAAACCGCGCTCGTCTGGAATCGAGAACACGTCCGCAAATTCGGCTCCGACCTCCAGCGAATTGCAAACCGCAAACTGTTGATCCTCGACGCCGCCGAGACCATCAACGACCTGCGGATCCCGCCGGGCAATCGCCTCGAGCAACTGCACGGCAGTCGCAAAGGGCAGCACAGCATCCGCATCAACGACCAATGGCGCATCTGCTTCACCTGGACATCCGCCGGGCCGGCAGACGTCGAGATCACCGATTATCACTAGAGGGGAGACACCATGGCTACCGCACACGAACCGATCCACCCGGGAGAGATCCTTCTCGAGGAGTTCCTCAACCCGATGGGCATCACTCAGTACCGACTGGCGCAGACCATCTCCGTGCCCGCTCGCCGCATCAACGAGATCGTGCACGGCAAGCGCGCCATCTCCCCCGACACCGCACTGCGGCTCTCCCGAGCGCTCGGCACCTCAGACCGCTTCTGGATGAACCTCCAAAGCCGCTATGACCTAGACGTCGCTGTCTCTCAGCACCACGAAGAGCTCGATCTAATCAAACCTCTGCTTACGGCTTGATCGTCCATCGAAGACCTCACTAGCGCGAAAACTTGGCGGGCCGCTCGTCAACGGGGGTAGATGTGGAATTGAAATGGTTCTTCCTCCGCCGATGGCGGCGATTGATGCGCCTGGGAGGGGACTTCAGCCACGCGGAGACCAGCCAGCGCGCCACGGAATTGTCGAGTCGCTGGGAATCAGCATGGCCAGGGTGCGAACCGACGGGCGCGGGGCTTAGCCGAGCCCACCCCGAACTGTGGGTCCGCTTTCACAGCTTGCCCGAATCCAAGCGGTACGCCGACACCCCGGAGGAGCGACGGGAGGTGCTTCACCGCCACAAGACGGTCATCAGCGAATTGCAGGCAATATCGGGCTCCGCACGTGTTTGCGTCATCGGGCGAGACTGGGACAGCGGCGATCTGGCTGGAGGCTGGACAAAGAAACACATGCCCGGCTCCTGGCCGTGGAGGTCGCACTTCGACCCGAATGACTTCGAAGTGGGAGAGCCAGCCCATTTGGATTACTTTTGGGTCTCCCCCTATGACACTGTCGGTCAGCTCACCGATCTCCTCCAACTAGCAGCCGATTGGCAGGCAGAATTCATCGTTACGGACGAAGAGATGAGTTGGGTCTACGCTCCCTACGACGGCGGAGCTGACATCATCGCGCCGACAACGGTGGACCGAGACGCGCTAAAGCTCACGCACGAGGAATGGCTGTCAAATCATCCATTCGGCTTCTGACCCCGTCGAGTCGGCCGCCCATCAGCCCGAGCTAACGATCGGGCAGCCGCGTGAGTCATGGGACATCCCGAAAGGCATCCGGCACCATCATCGGATAGCTCAGGGCACGGGTACCGCAATTCAACTGTTCTGGAAGGCTCTGGAAGCCTGACGAAAAAAGCCCGGACACCAATGAATCACTGGCATCCGGGCTACTGTGACCCCAACCGGATTCGAACCGGTGTTACCGCCGTGAGAGGGCAGCGTACTAGGCCGCTATACGATGGGGCCGTATGGACAACTCATCGAGTATGCCACACTGCGGGGGGCGTCGCCACACGGGCTCCCGTCTCCCTATGCGATAGGCGCCAGCACGCGCAGCGCGCCCGGCACGACCTCGATCTCGACCGGAAGCGGGCCGATCCGCTCACCGTCGGCGTAGGCGACCACGTCATCCGCGTCGATCGTCACGCGCCTCACGCGATGCACCGCGACGCGCGGATCGCTCAGGTGCGTGCCCTTGAACACCCGCGGGAAGATCCGCAGGAACTGCACCCGCGTGAGCCGCTGCACCACTAGTACGTCCAGCATCCCGTCGTCGAGGAGTGCGTCGGGGGTGACCTTCATACCGCCACCGAGTGAGACGCCGTTGCCGACGGAGATCAGCACCCCTGTCGTCGTCGACTCGACATCATCGAGCACCAGGCGGTACGTGATCGGCCTCAGTACGGCGAGTTCGATGAGCATCGCGAGATTGTACCGGCTTGGGCCCTTCGGCCAGTTGATACGGTTCGCCCGCTCGTTGACCACCGCGTCGAAACCAGCGGAGAGCGTGCAGGCGAACCAGGTCGTGCCGCCGTCCGAACGATGGATCCTGCCGGCGTCGATCACCCGGGCCGGGCGCGTGAGCGCATCCAGCAGCACGCGCACAGCGCCCTCGGTGTTGTCGTACGGGATGCCGAGCGCTCGTGCCGTATCGTTGCCCGTCCCGGACGGGACGATGCCGAGCGGCACCTTCGTGCCCGCGACCAGGTTGGCGCCGAGATTGACCATGCCGTCCCCGCCGACCACGACCAGGGCATCCGGCTTGGTGGCGAGCGCGCGCCTGGCCGCGTCGAGGAGATCGTCGTAGGTCGGCTCGGTGAGCGCCGTGACCTCGTGGCCGGCTCCACGCAGGGTCTGCACGACAGCTGGTCCGACTGTGCTCCCCCTGCCGAACGAAGCCGTCGGGTTGATGGCGACGATGATCCGTTGTGGCTTCGTCGTCATCCGCTCATTATGACGGGAAACCGTCGGACGAGCCGACGGGCCACCATTCACGCCGCGTGATGCTCATGGTCATGGCCGGCGGCATGGTCGTGCTCCATGACCGATGGCGTACTGCCGGAACCCGCTCCGCCCGACCCCAGTTTGAGGAACCGCAGCAGCTGCGCATTGAGCGCCACCACGATCGTCGAAACCGACATGAAGACGGCCGCGAGCGCTGGCGGCATGAGGATGCCGACGCCGAACAGCACACCGGCCGCGAGCGGTATCCCGACCACGTTGTACCCGGCGGCCCACCACAGGTTCTGTAGCTCCTTGCGGTAGGTCGCACGACTGAGGGTGAGGATGTCCGCGACGGCGCGTGGATCGCTCGAAGCCAGCACGATGCCGGCCGATTCGATCGCGACATCCGTTCCGGCGCCGATCGCGATGCCGACGTCCGCCTGCGTGAGCGCCGGGGCGTCATTGACGCCGTCGCCGACCATGGCGACCCGGCTGCCGTCCTTTTGCAGGCCGCGCACGACATCCGACTTCTGTCCTGGCAGCACCTCGGCGAAGACCGTCCCGATGCCCAGTTGCGCCGCCACCCAGTTGCCGACCTCGTGAGAGTCACCGGTCAGCATGGCCACGCGCACGCCGCGCTTGGTGAGCGCCGCGACGGCGTCCCGCGACTCGGCACGGATCACATCGGCGAGCGCGATGAGGCCGAGCACCCGCCCGTCGGCGAGGACGAAGACGACAGTCTTGCCCTCTGCGCTGTGCGCGCGGTTCGCGTGAACGAGTTCGACCGACAGCGAGATCCCGTGCTCCGTGATGACCCGCTGGCTGGCGACCGTGACAACGCGGCCGTCCACCGTCGCTTCTGCACCGCGACCGGCGAGCGATTGGAACCTACTCGCCTTTGGCACCTTCACACCCGCGGCCCGGTCCACGATGGCCCTGGCGATCGGATGCTCCGACCTGACCTCCACGGATGCCGCCAGCCCCAGCACCTCGTCGACGGTCACGCCGTCAGCGGGAACGACGGCGACTACCCCCTGGCGGCCCTCGGTGAGCGTTCCGGTCTTATCGAAGAGCACGACGTCGATGAGACGGGCATCCTCGAGGGCGAGCTTGTTCTTGACGAGGATTCCCGCGCGGGCGCCCTTGGTGGTGGCGATGAGCGAGACAAGGGGGATCGCGAGTCCGAGCGCGTGCGGACAGGCGATCACGAGCACGCTGACGACACGTTCGAGCACGAATCCGGGGTCATTCGGCTTGAGGAGGAACCAGATGACGAGCGTGACCACGGCGGCACCGAGCGCCACGTAGAAGAGGAGCGCGGCGGCGCGATCCGCGAGCTCCTGTGCCCCGGACTTGCTCGCCTGCGCGTCGGCCACGAGCTTCATGATCCCGGCGATCGCCGTGTCGCCCCCGGTCTTCGTCACCCGTACAGTGAGCGCACCAGCCCCGTTGATGCTGCCGGCAATCACCTGCGCGCCGATACCCTTGCCGACCGGCCGCGACTCCCCCGTCAGCAGCGACTCGTTGACCTCTGACTCGCCGTCGGTGATCTCCCCGTCCGCGGGGATCGCGGCTCCCGGACGCACCAGCACCCGGTCGCCGACGGTGAGATCGGCAACCGCCATGGTCATGACATGGTCGCCGTGCAGCACGTCTGCCTCATCCGGAAGCAGTTTGGCCAACTCGCCGAGCGCGTTCTGTGCTCCCATGACGGCGGACATCTCGATCCAATGGCCGAGCAGCATGATCGTGATGAGGGTGGAGAGCTCCCACCAGAAGTCCATGCCCCGCAGGCCGAGGCTGACGGCCAGGCTGTAACCGAGCGCGACGACGATCGCGAGCGAGATGAGGGTCATCATGCCTGGCTGCCGTGTGCGCAGCTCCGTGATGCCGCCCCGAATGAAGACGAGCCCGCCGTAGAAGAAGAGTCCCAGCCCGAAGACCGCCGGAATGTACTGGCTGCCGAGGAAGCGGGGGCCGCCCAGGCCGAGGATGTCTTGCAGCCCGGTCGAGAAGACGAGCGTCGGGATGGTGAGCACGAGGCTCAGCCAGAACTTGCGCTTGAAGATGGCGGGGTCGTGGCCCTCGTGACCGCCGTGGTCGTGCGCCGAGTGGTCGTGACCGGCGTGCTCGGGATGCTCGGGATGCTCGTGCATCGTGTCCTGCTCGGTCATCACTGTCCTCCACGGTTGTTGGCGAGTTCGAAGACCTTCAGCAGTTCGGCGACCGCGAGGTCCTTCTGCTCGCCGCCGGCCTCGAACATCTCGGTCACGTGGGTGCGCAGATGGTTCTCGACCAGCAGCTTGTTGAGGCTGCCCAGCGACTTCTGGATCGCGAGCGACTGAGTGATGATGTCCATGCAATAGTCCTCGTTGTCGATCATCTTCTCCAGGCCGCGCATTTGGCCTTCGAGGATGCGACTGCGATGCAGGGCGCGCTTCTTGAGGTTCTCGATCATGCGGCTACCATACCCCCTAGGGGTATCCTGCGCCAGTCCGAATCGTGACGACCACGGAGTAAACTCGCAGCATGCGAGTAACCAAACAAGAACACGCCTGCCTCGTCGTCGAAGAGTCCGGCAAGACCCTCGTGGTCGATCCCGGCCTGTTCACCACCGCACTCGTCGGGCTCACCAACGTCGTCGCGATCGTCATCACCCACGAGCACGCCGACCACTGGACCGACGACCAGCTGAACCACATCCTGGAGCGCAGTCCGGATGCCCGCATCTTCGCTCCCGCCGGTGTCGCAGCGGCTGCCGCAGGCTTCGACATCACCGTCGTGAACGGCGGCGACACCCAGGAGGTAGCGCCGTTCACCCTCCGCTTCTTCGGCGAGAAACACGCCGTCATCCACAGTTCCATTCCGGTCGTCGACAACGTCGGCGTGCTCATCAACGACGCACTGTACTACCCAGGGGATTCCTTCACCGTGCCCGAGGGCGTGGATGTCGACACGCTGGCCGTACCCGTTGGTGCGCCGTGGATGAAGATCGGTGAAGCGATCGACTACGTGCTCGAAGTCAAGCCGCGCCGCAGTTTCGCAACCCACGAGATGGTGCTCTCCACCGCGGGCAAGTCGATGGGCAATGACCGCATCCAGTGGGCAACCGAGCAGAACGGCGGGCAATTCTTCCCGCTCCAACCGGGCGAAGCCATCGACCTCTGACCCGCACGTCGGCCGCCGAAGGTATCGTCGTGCCATGGTCACCGAGTCCATCACCGTCGTCTCCGTCGCCGACGTTCCCTGGGCGGATGTCCGCGCCGTCTTCGGGACGCGCGGAGATCCGGCGCGATGCTGGTGTCAATACTTCAAGGTCGACAACGCGGAGTGGAACGAGGGGCCGTCCGAACGGCTCGAGTCCCTGCTGTGCAATCAGGTGCGGGACCAGGCGATCCCTCCCGGGGTGGTGGCGTACCTCGACGACGAACCTGTCGGCTGGTGCGCCGTCGAACCACGCCCGAGCTACCCGCGGCTCCTGCGATCGAAGGTCGTGACGGCTGGCAGTGACGAATCGATCGACCACGACGACGTCTGGGCCGTCAGCTGCTTCGTTGTGCGTGTCGGCTTTCGACGGCGCGGTGTGAGCGCAGAGCTCTTGCGGGCAGCCGTCGAGCAGGCCGGTCGGCTCGGCGCCCGGGTGGTCGAGGGATATCCGGTCGACACCGCGGAGAGGAAGGTCAGTTCGGCCGACCTCTATCACGGCGCACTCTCGCTGTTCGAGCGTGCCGGGTTCGAGATCGTGTCCCGGCCGTCGCGGGGAAGGGCACTGGTCAGGCTGGCCATCGGCTAGTGCCGCTCACCTCGCGGCGAGAAACTCCAGCATGGTCGCCTCCAGGGCCGCACGCTCCGCAGCCTCCTCCGGATACTGGACATGCCCGGCGGTGAGTGTGCACAACTCCTTCTGGCTGGGCAGCGCGTCGTACACCGACCACTGCCCAGGCGGCGGGACCACCGGATCCCGGAGGGCCGGCGCGACGAGGACCGGCACGTCCACGAACTGGGCACAGCTGGCCGAGTCGTAGTAGGCGAGCACGTCGAGCACGGAGGGGTCGGCCAGCCACCTGCGGCGCACCGCCTCTCCGCTGCCCTCGCACTCGATGGTGACCCGGACCGGGTGATTGCCGAAGCTCGGCACGTCCACAACCGCCGACCCGATTCTCGGGTCCCAGGCCGTGGCCATGATGCCGATCCCTCCGCCGAAGCTGCCTCCGATGAGGTCCGTTCGCGCCGCCGCTCCCGGCACCAATCGCTGGAGCACCGTGATCGCCGACCAGGTGTCATCGACGCAGCCGCCATGGATGTACCCGTCGCGCGATTCGATGCCCACGAGCACGTGTTCGCTGGGCGCGTCCGGGAATCGCGCCGAGCGACTGAGTTCGCCGAGACCGCGCAGGCAGGGCCAGATCACCGCCGTGCGGGCGAGCGCGGGATGCAGCACATCGGCCTCGGCGATGCCGCCGTAGCCCCGCAGACGCACGATACCGCGGTCCACGATGCCGTCGAGCGGCAGGGTGATCCATGCTCCGATCCGCACGTCATCCGTTGACGTGTATTCGATCTGCAGGCGACGGATGCCACCCGGAAGGTCAGTCGACCCGACGATCCGCGGCCGGATATCCGCCGCTGACGCGCGCTCGTATCGATGCATCCAGAACGGCTCGAGATCGACGGGCGGAATCGGCAACGGTGCGACGGGACGCTGGTTCACCCATCAAGAATAATTGCCGCGTCCCGGCAATTCTGCGGGACTCGGCCACCTGGTGAAGGCGGACCATCACCCCGAATGAACGATATGGAAAACGATTCGTCCAAAGTGGCGTTGGGCTGCGATTCTTTGCACAGTACTAATTGCATTGTCCTTCGTGAAGCGGTCCGAGTAGCTTCTCTCCAAGAAGCCGGAAAGGGTATGAGTTCCCCAATGCCCAAGATCATCGATGTCGCTCTCGAAGCGGGCGTGTCCATCGCCACGGTTTCGCGCGTGCTCAACGACAACGAGAAGGTGAGCCCAGAACTGGCCGAGCGGGTTCGAGCCGCGGCCCTGGCGCTTGGATACCGGCCGAATGGGATCGCGCGAAGCCTGAGACGTCGGTCGAGTGACGTCATCGCCCTGATCATCAACGATGTAAGCAACCCCTTCTTCACTGCGATCACGCGGGGCGTCGAAGACGTGGCTCAACGTTCTGGCTATTCGGTGCTCCTCTGTAATACGGATGAAGATCCGGGCAAGGAGGCGACGTACCTCCGAGTCGCCGAGCAGCAACAGGTCGCCGGCATCATCCTCTCCCCGAACACCGCGACATCCGATGTGTCTCGATTGCTCGACGCCAAGCTCCCGCTGGTTGTCATCGACCGCATCCTCAACGAACCGGTGGACTCGGTCATGGTCCACTCATTCGACGGCGCCGAAGAGGCGACACTCCACCTCCTCGCCTCCGGCTGGAAGCGCCCGGCGTGCATGACCGGCCCGAGTGGGGCATCGACTGCGAGCGAGCGACTCCAAGGCTTCCTCAAAGCCGTGCGTCAGCATCGTGATCTCGATGAGCTGTACGAACATGCCCCCTTCACCCAGGAAGGGGGCGTCAGAGCCGCCGCTGCGCTCCTGGGTATGCCTCATCCTCCGGATGCACTCTTCGTCGCGAACTCCCAGATGGCGCTCGGCGTGCTCGATGAGGTGCGACGTCGAGGCCTCCGAGTGGGGCAGGATGTCGGGATCATCACGTTCGACGACGCACCATGGGCACCCTTCATCAGTCCGCCGATGTCCGTCGTTGCTCAGCCGGCATATGAGGTCGGAAGGCGCGCCGCAGAGCTGCTCATGGAACGCCTCAGCTCAGAGAACCCCCTCGCACCACGGGCAGTGACCCTGTCAACCACGCTGATCGTGCGGGAGAGCTCAAAACGCCTACTCGCCTCCTGACCATATCGAGCAGGATCGGAGAAGCCCGGGTCACAGAGCGCCCACTAGCGTGACCGATATGACCTCCATCGAATCCGTCACCCTTGAAGTGGCCGACCCCACGTCCGCCGAACGCTTCTATACCGCCGCATTCGGGTTGGGCACTCTGCTGCGCGTGCGCGCCTCGGATGCCTCGACCACGGGCTTCCGTGGCTTCACCCTCTCGCTCATCGTGTCGCAGCCATCCACCGTCAGCGGCCTGATCGACGCCGCCGTCGACGCCGGTGCCACGACGCTGAAGCCGGTCGCGAAGTCATTGTGGGGCTATGGCGGCGTCGTGCAAGCCCCGGACGGGACGATTTGGAAGGTCGCGACTTCGGCGAAGAAGGACAAGGGTCCCGCTACCCGGCAGATCGATCAGATCGTGCTCCTGCTGGGGGCAGCGGACGTGACCGCTGGCAAGCGGTTCTACGTCGACCGCGGCCTCGCCGTGGCGAAGAGCTTCGGCAGCTACGTCGAGTTCGCCACCCCGTCGAGTCCAGTGGGGCTGGGGCTCTATAGGCGTCCCGCCCTCGCCAAGGACGCCGGTGTCTCCCCCGACGGCACCGGATCACATCGACTCGTGATCGGCAGCGACGCCGGGCCGTTCACCGACCCGGACGGATTCGCGTGGGAGGCCGCATCGGCGTGAGCCGCGCGGCGCAGCGCAATTAGCCGTCGAGAGGGAGTTCCTCAGTTCGCCGCGTCGCGGATGTCCGCGGCGAAGGCATCCACGTCGGCTTCGGTTGTGTCGAACGCGCACATCCATCGCACCTCTCCTCGTGCGACGTTCCAGTCGTAGAAGCGGTAGCGCGTTCGGAGCCGGTCGATCGCACTGGGATCGAGGATAGCGAACACAGCATTTGCCTGCGTCGGCTGAGTGACCGTCACGCCGGGCACATCCTCGACGAGCGAGCGGAGGCGTAGCGCCATCCGGTTGGCGTGGTCTGCTGAGCGCAGATAGAGGTCGGTGCCGAAGAGGGCGATCAGTTGCGCCCGCGATCGCTTCGAGCGCTTCCGAATGTATGCCGGCGTTGTTATCTGAGGCAAAGCCCCGGTGATCTGGATCATGTGTACCGTCTGAGAAAGTGAAGGTATTCATGGGTCGTTTCCTCATTTTATTTCCTGGCCGCCCGAAGATCGGGATCATTGTTCTCACTATTGACATGCAGCCGCTAGGCTGCCTATCGTGTCATGTGCAGCTATTTGGCTGCTCGTTTGGAAAGCTACGACGATGGATGACGTATTTAAGGCGCTCGCGGATTCGAATAGGCGGTTGCTGCTCGACAGTCTGGACTCTCGCAATGGTCAGACCTTGCGGGAGTTGAGTTCGGGCTTGGATATGACCCGCCAGTCGGTGAGCAAGCACCTCGCAATCCTGGAGGGTGCGAACCTGGTCACGACCGTGTGGCGCGGTCGAGAGAAGCTGCACTACCTGAATGCGGAACCCATCAATGCGATCTCCGAACGGTGGATCAGAAAGTACGACCGTGATCGAATCACTGCGATCTCGGACCTGAAGAGCGCATTGGAGAAAACCACTATGACCGACCCCGAATTTGTTTACACCACCTACATCGAGGCGCCTCCCGAACTCGTCTGGCGCGGTATAACGGATCCCGCCTTTACCCGTCGATATTGGGGCATGGAGTTCGAGACCGATTGGACGCCCGGCTCACGATTCGCAGTGACGCACACGAACAGGGGCGGCATCCGGATCGCGGACGACGAGATGATAGTCAAGGAGTACGACCCCTACCGTCGCCTGGCCTACACGTGGCAGGTGTACACGAAGGAACTCACGGATGCTGTCGGTCTCTCCGACGCGTTCCGTGAAAGAGCGGCAAGCGAGCCGCGCTCCACCGCCGCCTTCGAGCTCGTACCACAGGGTTCGCAGACCAAGCTCACGATCGTGCACACCGGCTTTCAGTCCGGGAGTGTGGTTCTGCCCGACATCAGCCGTGGGTGGCCGCAGGTGCTCGCATGGCTCAAGACGTTCCTCGAGTCCGGCGCCTGGCAAGAGGCGTCATGATCTACGATCACTGGCTGCCTTGATCCGTGGGCTGACGCTTTCGTCAGTGAGGGTCAATGTTCCGACCGTCCACGGAGTCTCCGACACGCCATCGAAGTAACGATGCTGGCATTCACGAGGGGGCGGTCAGCAGCTCGGCGCACCAGGCCCTCGCTGCCTCGTGTTCGGCCGCGTAGTAGTTGACTGTTGCGTGTGGCTGCGGCTCTAGTCGGATTCTTGTCATCGGCGCGCGCACGACCGTTGCGGGCACACGCACCGGGTGCCTGACGCTGCAGGCCAGACACCCGGTGCGTGTGCCGCGCTACTGCCGGACCAGCACCCGATCGATGTCCGGTCCGGTTCCGCCGGCCGCGTCGATGGTTATGGTGTTGCTGCCCGCGGTGAGCGGAAGGTAGATGGTCTTCGTGCTCACGTCGTTCGCATCGGCCGTCGCGGGGAAGGCGACGGTGAACGCGGCGCCGCTGTTGACGTGCACCTGTGCCGTTCTCGCCGTCGCGGCGGTGTAGCGGATCTGCACCGTCGTGGAACCCGCCACCTGCGCCGCGACCCCCGCGATCACGAGGGTCGAGCTGCCGCTCAGGCCGGTGACCTTGCTGCCGGAGCACTCGCTCCCGGTGCAGGTGGCGACAGCGGCGGTGCCGGTGAGCGTGTTCGCAGCGGCCTCTGCCTCGTAGGACTTCACCATGATGATCCGGTCGATGTCCGGCGCGTAACCGCCCGCGTTGCCGATCGTGATGGTGTTGGCGCCCGCGGCCAGTGTGACGTTCACGTCGGTGTCGCGCACGATGTCCCATCCGCTCGGGAAGCCGGCGTTGCCTTTGCCGGAGCGCGGCGGGCTCACGGTCTGCGCTGTTCCTCCGTTGACCGACACCGTGAACGCCCGCGGATCCTCGGCGAGGTATCCGACCTTGAGCGTGTAGGTGCCCGCGGTGGCCGCCTGCACACTGTTGAAGCGCACGGTCGCGCCGTTGCCGAGGCTGCCGACCTTCGATCCGCCCGAGCAGCCGGGGCAGTTCGCGACGGCCGCACCACCGACGAGGGTGTTGCCGGATGCCTCGGCCTCGAGCACCCGATCCGACGCGCCGGCGAAGCCCAGCGGGTTCTTGCTGAGCTGCACCGACAGGCCACCGTGTGCACGCAGCGGGATGGAGAGCGTGTCAGTGGCGGTGACGGTGCGGGTCTCGGTCGCGATCTGCTGGTCGCTCGCTCCATCCTTGAAGATCGTCGCTGTGTACGTCCCGCTGCCGAGGAAGCTCAGCGGGATCGTGCTCGTGCGTGCGGCATCCGTTATCGAGCCCACGTACCAGTCACTGCCTGAGCGTCTGGCGAAGGTCGCGTAGTTGCCGGGGAATCCCTCGACGAGCTTGCTCTCGTCCCAGACCGTTGGCACTGCGCGGAGGAAGTGCCGGCCGACCCAGGTCTCGTAGGCGGCGTTGGCGTCCGCGAAATGTGCCATGGCCGAGGTGAACACCACGCTGAGCGCGAGCTGGTGGGCCTGCGTCGTGTTGAGGGAGCTGATGGAGAAGACGACGGGCGTCATATCCATGCCGCCTACGATGTTGCGCGTAAAGGGGTAGGTGGCATCGTCGGCCGCGGTCGGCGGCCTGCCGTACTTGTACTGCTCGCTACCGAGGATCGCCTCGCTCGTGATGATCTGCGGGTAGGTGCGGTTCTCACCCGAGGGCTTCGTCGACCCATGGAAGTTGACCATGATGTGCGCCTGCGCGGCTCCGATGGCTATGCGGCTGTAGAGCGCCATCGTGTCGTTGCGGTCGCTCTGCATGAAGTCGATCTTGATCCCCTTGACGCCCTGGGCCGCGATGCCGTTGAGCACCGTGTTGACGTCGGTCTGGTTCATGTAGCCGCCGCCGCTGTTGGTGAAGTCGCCCTTGTTCTTCCAGATGAAGATGCCGATTCCGTGCTTCTTCGCGTAGGCCGCGATCGTGGGAACGTCGGTGGGGTTGTAGCAGCAGTCAACCGTGACGAACTGCATGCCGAGTTCCTCGGCAGAGTCGATGTACGACTTCTGCGAGAGGACCATGTTGTCGCCGTTCGCGTAGTTCTCCTCGTTCGACCACCACGACCACAGGGCCTTACCTGGCGCGATGTACGAGGTATCCGTGCCCGTGGCGGGCGCGGGGTTGAGGTCGGTGACGAGGCTCGTGTTGGTGAGGGTGGCGAGCGAGCTGCTCGTGGCGATCACCCGCCAGGGCGTCGAGAAGCTTCCGGAGGTGGCGAACTGGGTGCCGGTTGTCGATGTGTCGAAGACGTTGGTGTCCGGTCCAGGCAGCTGCGCCTTGAGCACCTGGTTGCCCGTGCCCTGCGCGTCGAGCCGGATCGCCGGGTACGCACCGTTGTTGTACACGGAGGCCTCGGTCACGAGCAGCCAGGCGGCGTTGTTCCTCAGGCTGCCGAGCATGGGCATCGCGAAGTGCTTGGTGCCGAGCGAGGCGGAGGAGATGTAGGGATACGTCTGCTCGTAGTCGCGGGCGTCTCGATACTCGCTCGCCCACAGCCCGGTGCCGGTGGGCATGGCGAACGTCGTCGCCTCGCTCGTGACGTTGGTGGAGCCGACCCCGCTCACCACGTACTGGAAGGCGACCCCATCGTTATGCGCCTGCACGATGACCTGCAGCTGGCCCGCGCCGTGATGGTAGGTGAGCGTCATCTGGTTGGCGCTGGAGGAGATCGCCCCGTTGAAGTGTTCGAGGGGGGTGTA
This sequence comes from Microbacteriaceae bacterium, assembly GCA_025465035.1. Classification (GTDB taxonomy): domain Bacteria; phylum Actinomycetota; class Actinomycetes; order Actinomycetales; family Microbacteriaceae; genus Lacisediminihabitans. Next base: position 18,160 of record JAODMH010000036.1, read on the forward strand.
GTTCTGCGTGAGGGTCGTGTCGACCTCCCTGTCGAAGGCGAGGCTGGTCGACAGGTCGACGCTGGCTGTGACGATGCCGAGTCGCGACGAGTCGATCACGCTTTGGCCGCCCTGGCTCACGCTGTAGGTCAGCGTCCCGTCGTTCTCGTTGCGGACGGTGAGCGAGGTGGTGCCGTCAGGCGACGACACTGTGTGGATGGTGAGAGCGGATGCCGGCGCTGCGACACTCACGATGGCGACTCCGGCCAGGAGTGCGACGGCACCCGCAATGGCGGTGATTCGTTGGGCGGACATTGATCTCCCTTGATCGAGCGACGCCCTGATGCGTGCTCACCTGAAGTAAAGACCCATTTAATTCACGGCGTCAAGTATTTAACCGGAAAACTTTGTCTTCGCCGTCAGTTCGATCAGCATCGCCTGGGCCGGGTTGAGCACGGGCAGCGGGAGGCCGATGCGCCCGAGGAACTCGCCGGACCATGATCGGGGCGGCTGCGACATCCAGGCGGGGTCGGCGACCTCGTGCCTGCTTGCCGCACCGACCTCGTCGCGCACGCGCACCGAGTACTCCCCACGCGGGTCCAACCCCGGGATCACGACCCGCGACGAATGCCCTGTCGCGCTCGTCTCGGTGCGCACCCAGGCGAACACGGCGTGCGTTCGATCCGCGGAGACGATGCCGTGCAGCATCGCCCCCGAGTCGACATCGTCCGCCCGCACGGTTGTGCCCGAATGGATGAGGGGACGCAGCTCGCGATAGAGCCTCGCCCAGGCGGTCAGCGCGGTGCGTTCGTCGAGGCCGAGCCTCGTGAGGTCCCACTCGATGCCCGCGTGGCCGAACAGCGCGGTGACGAGGCGGAACGAGAGCGACGTCACGCGGTGCGTCGTGTGCGACTCCTCGGGGCCCACGTGCGACCCGACCAGCTCGGGCGGGAGGAGCACGCCGGTCCATCTCTGGATGTCCTGGCGCTCGATGGGATCGTTCGTGTCCGAGGGCCACACGCGCTGTGCGTGGGCCATGATACCGAGGTCGATGCGCGCGCCCCCGCTCGCACAGGACTCGATCTCGAGTCCTGGATGTCGCGACCGCAGCTCGTCCATGAGCGCATAGGCCGCCAGGGTCTGGGCGTGTACGCGCGGCCGCCCGGAGTCATTGACGGCCCCGTGCAGGTCACGGTTGTGGTCCCACTTGATGAAGTCGATGGCGTATTCGGAGACGAGCGCGGACATTTGCTCGAGCACATGCCCCGCGGCATCCGGGTCCGCGAGGTCGAGCACGTGCTGGTGGCGCCAGGCGATCGACTCCTCGTGGGGCGAGAGCACCCATTCCGGGTGGGCCCGCGCCAAGTCGGAGTCGAGATTGACCATTTCGGGTTCGAACCAGAGGCCGAACTCCATACCCAGCGCGTGCACCCGGTCGGCGAGCGTGCCGAGGCCGCGCGGCCACACGTCCCTGTCGACACTCCAGTCGCCGAGTCCGGCATGGTCGTTGCGTCGACCGTGGAACCAACCATCGTCGAGCACGAACCGCTCGACCCCGATCTCCGCAGCCTCCGTCGCCAGCTCGAGCAGGCGGTCCAGGTCGTGGTCGAAATACACGGCCTCCCAGGTGTTGAGCACGAGCGGGCGAACGCTCGATGGATACGCTGACTCGCGTCGCACGCGTGCGTGCAGCCGCGCGCTCACCCCGTCGATGCCCTCGTCCGACCACGCGAAGAGCATCTCCGGGGTCTCGTACCGCTCCCGCGGACCGAGCCTGATCTCACCGGGCGCCAGGAGTTCGCGTGCGCCCATCACGGATGTCGCGACCCCGGCGCCCTCCGGCAGACGCTCGACCACGTACTCCTGGTTTCCGCTCCACGCGATGTGGCTGGCCCACACCTCGCCGTGACGAAATCCGAATCGCGGAGTGCCGGCGAGGCTGACGAGGGGCGAGTCGTGCCCCGGACGTCCGCGTCGGATCGAGCGCACGTGCGCCCCGTCCACGAGCCCGTGGCGCTGGGGTCGGCGCTCCCCGCTCCAACGGCCGGTCTGGTCGACGATCTCTGCGGCGCGGCGCGGAAGCGGGAGCAGCAGGGCGAGGTCGAGAACGTCGACAGGCGCCGGATCCTTCGTGCTCTGGTTCGTGACGGTCGCGCGCGCGGACACCACGCCGCCCTCATCGATGGCGTAGCGGACTTCGAGCTCGAGTTCGAGTCGCCGATCCACCATCGTGAAGCGCAC
>JAODMH010000066.1 GCA_025465035.1 Microbacteriaceae bacterium
GGGCCGACGACAGTCGCGCCTGCACGGGTCACCGTGTCGACGATCTTGCGCGCCGAGCTGTCGATGACCTCATGGTCATACGACTTAAGTCGGATGCGGATCTTCTGTCCCGCCATGTGTGACTCACTCTCTTTAGAACATCGTGGCCGCGTTGCACGCGACTATTGGATGTTTGGGTTAGCTCAGCTCTTCGTTGCTTCGCACCACTGTTTTTGTGTCAATTACTGCGTCGTTACCGACCCCCGCGCTCGGGCGTGTCGCCTCGCGCTGGCACATGCGTGTACTACATGAACCATGGGTTTCGATTAAGTCGTGTTCTGCTACCCGCGGCCTAGACGGTGGCTGCCTCTTTCGAGTCGGAACCTCACGCCTATGCACTGCCTGGCAGTGATCCCATCAAAAAGGACGGGTTTGTTGAACTAGAAGAGTCTGCCACAGGTTCCGGGTTGCTGCAACCCGGGCGTGTCACGCCTCGGCGTGTCGCTGGTGCTCACGATGGCGCCGCGTCGCCCACACCAGCGTGAGCGTGCCCAGCGAGAAGATTATGGCGGCGGCGACCAGGGCGGCCGGCCCGCCTGACCAGTGCACGGCGGCGGCTCCGATCGCGGCACCGACACCCATTGCGACGACCGCACCAAGCCTCGAAAGCCATTTCTCGCCCTTGCCTCCGGCGAGCCTGCTGTCCCTCGCGAGATTCGCTACCGTGTTCGTCACCACGATGGTCGTGACATCACTGTTGCCGATCGGCTTGACCGCGGAAACCTGTGCGCCCATGACGACCGCGAGCAGCCCCGTCACGATCAGGAGCTCGATATGCGCGAGGGTTCCCACTGTCAGCCAGAAGACCGCGAGGAACACGATGATTGCGGCACCGGTGCCGAGGACCCACCGGCTCGAAACCGGGAGACCCTTCGGCCGATTACGACCGATGATGCGACCGCTGACGATCGATCCGACGATGAAACCGATGAGCGCGATGGCGTTGTTGAGAAACGGGATCCCGCCGATGCCGACGAGACCGAACCCCAGAAAGAGCACGTTCCCGGTCATGTTGCCGGTGAAGACGCGGTCCAGGGCGAGATAGCTCACCGCATCTATTGCTCCGGTGGAGCCCGTGAGGATCAGGAGGCCGATGGTGAACTGATGTTCTGGGGCAAGGCGGCGCGCGGTCACTAGGACAACGCTAGCGGATCACGCGGAGCATCATTCACGAGTTGACGCTAGTCGAAGAGAAGCGCCCTCAGTTCGCTTTCCACCGACTGCGTCCGCGCGGGTTCGATCGTGTCGCCCGCGACGTAGTGATCGACGACGCGAGGATCGACGTAACTCGATTTAGCGATGGCCGGGGTGTTGCCCAGAACCTCCGCAGCATCCCGCATCGCCTGCGCGAGTGCCCGGTCCCGAGCGGATTTGCGCGGTTCGGGACCGTGCTTCGCGAGACTGATGGCGGCGGCGGCGGTGCCATGCAACGTTCTGAAGTCCTTCGCCGAGAACTCTCCGCCGGTGCGCTCCCTGACGTACGCATTGATGTCCTGCGCGGTGAGCGGATGCCACGCCGATTCGTCCCGCCAGGCGAGCAGCCGCGCCTTCCCGCCCCGCCGCTTCAGTGAGCGGACCGCCGAGGCGAGGTCGGCATCCGTGATCTCCGATCGCCACTCCTGGCCGCTCTTCCCCGGAAAGTCCAATGTGACGGTGTTCCCGCTCACGGTCGCGTGCGAACAGAGCAGTGTGGAGAGACCGTGGCTGCCGTGGACCTCGGCGTACTTCTCGGAACCGACGCGCAGGGAGCCCGTGTCGAGCATCCGAAAGGCCGCCGCCAGCGCGCGCTCCTTCGTCGGCTGCTCGCTGCGCAGGTCGATGGTCACGCGCCGTCGTGCTGTCGGCAGCGACTCGGCGAGGCTCAGCGCCCGGTCGTATTTGATACGGTCTTTCTGCTCACGCCAGATGGGATGGTAGATGTATTGGCGCCGGCCGGCCGCATCGACGCCCGTCGCCTGGATATGGCCGTTCGGATATGGGCAGATCCAGACGTCGGTCCAGGCGGGCGGTATTGCGAGGCGCGCAATGCGCTCTCGCAGCGCGGAATCGGTGATCGGATGTCCGGAGGCATCCCTATAAGAGAAGCCGCGCCCCGCGCCCACCCTCCGCAACCCGGCCGACGAGGAATCACTGCGACGGAGCCGAGGCATATGTTCATCGTAAGCACGCCTGTCTCGTTCGCGTGTGCACCCGTTTGTTACTTCGGCAGCGTGTCGAACGTGTGCAAAAGTTACGCACGCGGACCTCGCGACTTCACCAGGGTCTACCCATCGGCACCCGCGGCGAGGAGCTGTGCCTTCAGCGCCGCCGGACTGATGGCGGTCGACCACCGCCACCGCGTGACATTCTTCGGTAGGGCCCGCAGCCGGTCCGTGAACCGCCGCAGCGGACCAGTGCGAGAGCACTGGAGGGACCCGTCTGGTTTCGACGATGGCCTTCACCCTGAGTAGGTAGCGTTGGCGGCTATTCAGGGCGGTCCACACCGCGGTGTCCACATAGGCCCCGCGTGATACCCGGTGTTCTTCGCCTCTAAGCGCGGCCCTCGCATGCTGATACCGGGTGTCATCCAGGCCGAAGAGGTCGCGTGCGAGGGTGCCGTATCTGTGCCGTCACGGGGCCCGACGCCGTGAACTGTGCGAACGGAGACGCGAAGGGATGGTGTGCACGAGCAGCCGGCACTCGTAACTGCGCCAGGTTGTTACGTGCGCGCGGGGTCGAGCGTGTGCACACGTCACAAGCGGGTGCACACGCTCGGCAACGACGAAAGGCCGCACCCGGGGGTGCGGCCCTTCGTGAAACGGGATGCTACTTGAGGATCTTCACAACCGTGCCGGCGCCGACGGTGCGGCCACCCTCGCGGATGGCGAAGCGGAGGCCCTCCTCCATGGCGATCGGCTGGATGAGGTTGACCGTCATCTCGGTGGTGTCACCTGGCATGACCATCTCGGTGCCCTCTGGCAGCGAGATGACGCCGGTGACGTCCGTGGTGCGGAAGTAGAACTGCGGGCGGTAGTTCGCGTAGAACGGGTTGTGACGGCCACCCTCATCCTTGGACAGGATGTAGGCGTTCGCCTCGAACTCGGTGTGCGGCGTGACCGAACCGGGCTTGACGACGACCTGGCCGCGCTCGACATCTTCACGCTTCGTCCCGCGGAGCAGGAGTCCGACGTTCTCACCGGCGCGCGCGTCATCGAGGGTCTTACGGAACATCTCGATGGCGGTGACGATGGTCTTGGAGGACTTCTCCTTGATGCCGACGATCTCGACCTCGTCGTTCGGGTGGAGGATTCCACGCTCGACACGACCGGTGATGACGGTTCCACGACCGGTGATCGTGAAGACGT
>JAODMH010000076.1 GCA_025465035.1 Microbacteriaceae bacterium
CTGTCGGTGGCCGGCGAGGCCGCCAACGGACGTGACGCGATCGACTCCGCGCGCCGGACTCAACCCGACATCGTTCTCATGGACATCAGAATGCCCATCATGGATGGGTTGCAGGCCACCAGGGAGATCTGCGCCGACCCCGACCTGTCAGGCACCCGCGTCCTGATCCTCACCACCTTCGAGGAGGAGGACTATGTCGCCGAGGCGCTGCGCGCCGGTGCGAGCGGCTTCATCGGGAAAGGAACCGAACCCGCGGAACTGATCGCTGCGATCCGTACCGTGCACGCCGGGGAGGCGCTGCTTTCATCGCGGGCTACCCGTGCGCTCATCGACCGCTACACGCGGAGCACACCAAGGACCACGGGACAGCTCCCGCTCGAGGAGACCCTCGGCGTTCTCACCGAACGTGAGCGCGAGGTTCTCGTCCTCGTCGCCGAGGGACTGTCCAATGGGGAGATCGCGACCACTCTCACGATCTCGGCCTCGACAGCGAAAACCCACGTCAACCGCACGATGGCGAAGCTGTTGGCCCACGACCGTGCGCAGCTCGTCATCATCGCCTACGAATGCGGGTTGGTCATCGCCGGGGAGGGATGAGGACGTCGAACCTTAGGCGGTGAGGCGCACGATCGCCGCCCGAACCGCGGCATCCGTATCCGGCGCGTCATCAATCAGACCGTCGACGAACGCGCGGGTACCAAGCGCCGCCGTCGGCCCCAGTCCAATCAGGTCCGCGGCGTGCAGCGCCTCGATGGCGAGCACTTCCTGGGTCAGTCGGACCGAGCGTTCGGCGAGTTGCAGTGCCAGGGGGGCAAGGGAGGCGTGATCCTCGACGTCCCCGGAGAGACTGGTGGATGCCAGCGTCACCGAATTGGCGAGGTGCTTGAGTTCTGCGACCGCCGCCGACGCCGAGTACCAGGAAAGGCCGGGAAGGCGCGCGGCACCGGTCGCGCGGAACGGTGCGAGGAGAGCCGACAGCACGGCGGTCCGGCGCTCGCTCGCCGACGCGACGTGGGCGAGTGCACCACGAGCGGTCTCGAGCGCAAGCGCGAGGGAGACGACCTGGAAGTTGCCGCCGGAGATCATCCGGCCGGAGTCGACATCGACGAGCGGATTGTCGCTGCGCGAGGCCAGCTCGACGTCGATGGATGCCCGAAGCGCCACGGCAACGTCATGGAGGGCCCCGTTGAGCTGGGGGGCCGTGCGCACCGAGAGGCGGTCCTGCACCGAGGCCACGCGGCCGGGTTCGGCGAGGAAGCCGCCCTCGACGAGTCGACGGATCGCCGACGCCGATCGCGCCTGTCCGGGAAGCGGATGCGCCTCCTGGATCGCCCTGTCGAACGGGCTGAGCGCGCCGCTCGGCGAGTGCAGGCCAGACGCCTCGAGGGAGAGCGCGACGCTGCGGTCCGCCGCATCCGCCGTCTGCTCCAGCGCCTCGAGGAGGAGCGCACCGGCACCGACCGAGTAGGAGTTCGCGGAAAGCACCGCGAGACCCTCGTGCGGGGCGAGTTCGATCGGCTTTCGCGAACCGGCGACGATCACGCCGTCGACGAAGACGCTGCCGCCTCCCGTGACGACGGCGGCGATCGCGGCGAGATGGGTGAGGTCGGCCGCGCCAACGGAACCCCGTGACGGCACGACGGGATAGACACCATCGTTGAGCAGGGAGACATAAGCCGCGGCGAGCTCTGGCCGCACCCCGGAGCCGCCACGCGCGAATCCGACCAGCCGGGTGAACGCGGTCGCCCGCACCTGACGCTCCGAAAGCGGTTCGCCGATTCCGCCCTGGTGATTGGCGAGCACCCGTCTCTGGAACGCCGCCTGTTCCGCCGGATCGATCGGTTCATCCCGCGCGGCACCCAGTCGGCGGCTGAGCCCATAGACGGCGTCGCCGCGCTCGATGGCGTCCTCGACCACACCGCGAGACCGCGCGAGAAGGTCGAGCACCTCTGCCGACAGCTCGACGGCCGCGCCGTTTGCGACAGCCACCACCTCATCGGTCCCCACCGGTTCGAGGCCGATCCTGACCACCATCAGAAGTCCAGCAGGTTCGACCGCAGACCGCCGTCGCCGAGTTCGGTGCGCAACAGTCCGCGCCGCCGCAGCGCAGGCACCAGCGGGTCGAGGGTGCGATGCACGTGCGCCGGATGCACCTGCCCGGTGAACAGGAAGCCGTCGCCACCGACCTCCTCGCCCAGCGAGCCGAGCTGATCCGCCACGTCGTCGGCGGTGCCGATGATGGCGAGGCCATCCTTGCTGGCACGCGCCTGCAGGATCTCGCGCAGGGTCGACCCCGGCGCCGCGGACTTCACGAAGTTGTCAAGCGTGCCCTGGTTGCTGTTGGTCGTGAGCGGGGGCAGCGGCTGGTCGAGGTCGAACTCCTTGAAATCCACGCCAGAGAGATAGGAGACACCCTGAAGCTGCTCGTCGATCGCCGCCTGCGTGAGCTCCGAACGGCGGGCGCGAACGGCTGCCGTCTCCTCCGCGTTCGCGGTCAGCACCGGGTTCACGACGAACAGCACCTTGAGATCGTCGGGATTGCGGCCGTTCTCCGCTGCCACCGCCCGGATGTCGTCACGATGCGCCTTCATCCGCTCCGCCGTCGAGGCGAGAGCCAGCACCACATCGGAATTGCGGCCGGCGAACGCTCGCCCCCGACCGGAGGCGCCGGCCTGCACCATGACGGGCTCCTCGGCGAGCGGGGCGGTGTTGAGCGGACCGCGCACCTGGAAGTACTCGCCCCTGTGGTCGATCGTGTGCACCTTGCGGAAGTCGGCGAAGACCCCGTTCGCGGTGTCTTCGAGTACCGCATCCGGTTCCCAGCTGCGCCAGAGCTTGCGCACGACGTCGACCCATTCGTCGGCTCGGTCGTACCGCAGGTCGTGTTCGATCTGCTTGTCGAGTCCGTAGTTCTGTGCGGCGATGTCGCTGCCGCTGGTCACGACGTTGAAGCCGAGACGACCACCGGCGAAGTGCTGCAGCGTGGCGAGCAGACGGGCCGCGGTGAAGGGCTCATAGAACGACGCGGAGAGGGTCGGCACGATGCCGAGGCGAGAGGTGGCGGCGAGCAGATAGGGCACGAGCGGCAGGGGATCGTGCTTCGGCACGAAGCGGGCGTCTCGCAGGTTCACCTCCGCCGTTCCGCCGTAGGTGTCCGGCACCGTCACGCCGTCTTCGATCACGAAGAGGTCGAGGCCACTCGCCTCGAACAGCCTCGCCGCATCCTGATAGACCGTCGGCTGCTTCCAGTCGTAGCCGATGCCGTAGGTCGGGTCGCCCCAACCCTGCACGCCGAACCCGGCACCGAGGAACCAGCCGAAATGCAGCAGGCCCATCAGTCGGATGACCCGTCGGCGAAGCCGTCGGCATTGACGCCGGCGAGGCTCAGCCACTCGTCGTTGAAGGCCTTCGTGAGGTAGTTGCCGCCACCGTCCGGCGCGATGACGACCACCACGGAGCCCGGCTCCGCGGCCGTCGCCACGTCGATCGCCGCGGCGATCGCGAGTCCGGATGACGGCCCGAGCAGCAGCGCTTCCTCGGCGGCGAGGCGCCGCACGGTGTCGTACACACGACGGTCGTCGATCACCCGGATCTCATCCGGCACGGCCGGGTCGAAGATGCCTGGCCAATTGGAGCGCGGCCAGCGCGTGCCGACCCCGTCCACGACGATGGTGCCGGATTCCTTACCGCTGTACGTCGACCCCACCGGGTCGGCCCCGATCACACGTACCCGGCCGTCGCTCGCCTCCGACAGGAAGCGTCCGGTGCCGGTGATGGTGCCACCGGTGCCGATGCCGGCGACGAAGTGGGTGACGGTGCCTGCGGTCTGACGCCAGATCTCCGGTCCTGTCGTCGTGTAGTGGGCGTGCGGGTTGGCGGCGTTCTCGTACTGCGAGGAGCGCCAGGCATTCGGCGTCTGGGCCGCGATGCGGTCGGCGAGCGCGCGGGCGTTGTTCGGGTCATCCGGCCCGGCTTCCCAATCGGCCTCGACGAGTTCCGCGCCATAGGCGAGCAGCACGGCCTTCTTCTCGGCCGAGATGAAGCCGCTGTGGATGATGATGACCGGATGACCGGTGAGTCGTCCGACGAGCGCCAGGCCGATGCCCGTGTTGCCGGAACTCGATTCGACGATCGTCGCGCCGGGGAGCAGTTCTCCACTCGCCTCCGCCGTGCGGATCATGTGCAGCGCGATGCGGTCCTTCGCCGAGCCACCGGGATTACGGTTCTCGAGCTTCACCAGGATGCGTCCCGGCAGGCCGCGGGGCAGCGAGCGCAGTTCGACCAGAGGGGTGTTGCCGATGAGTTCGGTCGCCGAGGACAGTACATCCGGGATGCCCGGCAGAGAAACCGGCGCGTGCTCGGCGATGGAGGTCATGGTCGGGTCCTTCGGTCAGCTGATCAGACGCACGGTGGTCGGTACCTGGGGCTCCGCCGGGGAGGCCAGCTCGCCGTCCAGCGTCTTGACGATCTCCTGCTTCTCGGCGATGTTCGACGTGATCAGCGGAAGCGATCGGTCGACGACCTTCCGGATGCGGTCACGCAGAAAATCGCTGCTCACCCTGTAGTCGGTGAAGTCCGAATCGTGGGCGTAGATGCCGAGAGGCAGCGTCAGCGCCTGGAAGAAGGAGAACAGCGGTCTGAACTGGTGCTCGATGATGAGGGCGTGTCGCTCGGAGCCGCCGGTCGCGGCCAGCAGGATGGGCGTATCGACGAGGGCGTACTGGTCGACGAAGTCGAAGAGGTGCTTGAACAGTCCGGTGAAGGATGCCCGGTAGACCGGCGACGCGACGACGAGCAGGTCGGCGGTCTCGATCCGTTGCAGCTCCCGCTCGACATTCTCGGGCAGGCCAGACCTGCTGAGGGACCCAGCGAAGGACGGACCGAGCTCGTTGAGCTTGATCAGGTGTGTGTCGATCGGCAGGTGCTCGCCGAGCACGACGAGGATCTCTTCGACGAGCGCAATGGTTTTGGACGGCGCCTGCAGACTTCCCGATACGGCGACAACGTTTAGCTTGGTCACCTGCCCGACGCTAATACAGCTGCGATTCCCGTGCGCCTGTGTTGCCTAGCGTGACGTTTCGTTACCGCTATGAGGCGGCGACCGCCTCGTATTTCGCCACGAGTTCGCGCTTGAGAACCTTCCCGCTCGGGCCGAGTGGCAGACTCTCCACGATCTCGATCCTGCGAGGGTACTTGTAGTTGGCCAGCTTCTCTTGTGCGTAGCTCGCGAGCGTCTCACCGGCGACATCGGCGCCCGGCGTGAGCACGACGCAGGCCATGATCTCCTGCCCGTGTGTCTCGTGTGCGACGCCGAACACCGCAGCGGTGGAGACCAGCGGATGCCCGATGAGCACCTCTTCCACCTCACGCGGGTAGACGTTGTATCCGTTGCGCAGGATCATGTCCTTCTTGCGATCGACGATCCACAGGTAACCGTCTTCGTCTTTCGTGCCGAGGTCTCCGGTGCGGAACCAGCCGTCGACGACGGCCTTCGCGGACTCCTCCGGCAGGTGCAGATAGCCCTTCATGAGGTTGTGACCGCGGATGACGATCTCGCCCAGTTCTCCGACCGGCTGCAACTCGATCGACTCCTCGACATCCGCCCTGGCGATCTCGACGTCGACGCCCCAGATGGCCTGCCCGATGCTTCCCGCACGCGGGGGGCGCCCCACGTGGTTGAAGCTCGCCACCGGCGAGGTCTCGGTGAGGCCGTATCCCTCGTAGATCTCGACGCCGAACTCGGCGCGAAAACGCTCGATGACGGCGAGAGGCAGGGAAGACCCACCGGACACGGCGTATCGCAGCTTCGGACGATCCGACGTCTTCTTCGCCGCCTCGAGCAGCGCGATGTACATGGTGGGGACACCCATCATGATCGTGCACTCGTGATCGATCAGGCTGCGTAGCGCGCTCTCCCCGTCGAACCTCGGCAGCATGACGATCTTCGCGCCCACCCGGAAGCCCGTGTTGAGGGTGCAGGTCTGGCCGAAGGTGTGGAACAGCGGGAGGCAGCCGAGCACGACATCGTCGGCGCGGAGATCGAAGGTGTTGAGAAGCAGGGTGTTGGTCTGCTCGACGATGGCGAAGTGGCTGCCCTCAGCGCCCTTCGGCTTCCCCGTCGTTCCACTGGTGTAGAGGATCGTGGCGGTGTCATTCGGTTGACGCGGGACGTAGGTGCCGATCGGATCCGTTTCCGCTGCGAGCTTCTCCAGCTGCGGGATGCCGTCGACCGGCTCCGGCGCGAGCACGGAGAGCACCGGTACGCCGGCCTGCGCGGCGCCCTTGGCTCCCTCCGCCAGCAGCGGTGCGGCGCAGATGAGCAGCGTCGATCCCGAGTCACGCAGCACGTACTCGATCTCGTCCGCCTTGAGGAGGGCATGGATCGGCGCCACGATGCCGCCAAGGCTCAGGATGCCGTAGTACGCCCGAGGGAAGTCCGCGACGTTCGGGATCAGGATGGCCACCGGGTCGCCTGGCTTCACCCCCTGCGCCCTGAGCGCTCCGGCATAGCCACGCGCCTGATCCCAGAGCTCCGAATAACTGAACTGGGTATCGCCGACGACAACGGCGATGGCGTCCGGTAGCCGCTCGGCCGACTCCTTGAGGATCGCCGCGACGGAGAGGGTGGAATTGGTCGGGTCGGTCATGATTTTCCTGTCGTCGTTGACGGGTGTCTTCCCCTGAAAGCTATCCTGTATCGCTGGATTTTCGCAGAATTCTCGACAGGGAACAGGGCGGCTGCCGAAGCAACCGCCCTGTTACCGCGTCGGACGCGTCAGTTCGCCTTCGTGGCCACCGTGGCAGAAGCGTTCGACTCGTACGAGGTGTTGGTCGACTCGAAGAAGTTGACCAGTTGCAACGTGTCGTTCGCCGCGGCCATCCACTTCGCCGGATTCGAGACGTTGTAGTGGGCCTCGAATCCGAGTTCCTCGAGACGTCGGTCGGCCAGGTACTTCACGTACTGGTTGATGTAGGTGGCGTTGAGGCCGAGGATGCCACCGGGGAGCAGGTCGCGGTTGTATTCCTCTTCCATCTCCACGGCATCCAGGATCATCTGCTTGATCTCGGCCGCGAACTCTTCGGTCTGCAGGTCGGTGTTCTCCTCGAGCACCGTGAGGATGAGATTGATGCCGAACTTGAGGTGCAGCGACTCGTCACGCACCACCCAGTCCATGAGGGAGCCGAAGTTGCGCAGGAGGTTCCGCTGCCGAAAGCTCAGCGCGACCATGAAGCCGGAGTAGAACCAGACACCCTCGAGGATGACGTTGTACGCGACGAGGTTGCGAACGAAGTCCTTCTTGCCCTCCGTCGTCGTGATGTCGAGGGTCTGCTCGGTCATCCGCTTGATGTAGCGGAGTTCGAACTCCTCCTTCCTCGCCATCGACGGGATGTCGACATGCGAGTTGTACGCCGCCTCGCGGTCGATGGGGAAGGTCTCGAGCACGTACTCGAACGACATGCTGTGATTGGCCTCCTCCCACATCTGCTTGGCGAGATAGATGCTGCACTCGGCGGCCGAAACGTACGGATACACGCCGAAGGCGAGCGCCTTGTTCACCAGCAGCTCGT
>JAODMH010000081.1 GCA_025465035.1 Microbacteriaceae bacterium
CTCCTCAGAGGACTGTTCCGCGGCAGTCGCGAGGTCGATATCGTCGCGCTCTGTTCCAGACACTGAATCTCATTCCATTTCTTGGGTATTGCTCTGGCGCTCAGCGCCAGCCACGTTTGTTGGAGCCACGCCCCCGGCAAATCAGCCTTCTGCAGCCTGTGCTCGTTATTTTCCGAACACGTAATTCACCACGAAGGCGAAGACCAGATCGAGCCCGTAGACCAACGCCATCATGATGACCACGAAGACCAGCACGACGCCGGTGTAACTCACCAGCTCCCTGCGGGTCGGTGTGACGACCTTCTTGAGTTCGTTGATTACCTGTCGGATGAACAGGGCGAGGCGGCCAAAGGGACCACGGATGTTACCGCGATCATTTCTGGCATTCGCGACGATGTCCTCGCTGGGCTCGTCGATGACTTTTCGCGCCACTGTCACTACCTTCCGGAAACTGGCCTCGCGATCATTGCTTGCGCTAGACCTACGAGCCCATCTGCCGATCCATGCAGGGATGCACGGACCGAGCTGCAGGGCGGACAGGACTTGAACCTGCAACCTGCGGTTTTGGAGACCGCTGCTCTACCAATTGAGCCACCGCCCTTCGCAGCCGAAATAGCCATATCCCGTACGCAACCACGCTCTGAATCAACATTGTTGGAGTTTTGCCCAATGGAGAACCAGAAATGGGCATACGAAATGATGGCAGATTTCAACTACCTCGACTCAGTGTAGGTCACCGTTTCGGGGCTGTAAAGCTGGGCGAACCGGGGTCGGGCAGACCGCAGGAGAATTTCCGGATGCCTGCTCGCGCAGCTCACGCCAGCCACGATGTGGCTTATCGCCGTGTTCGTCGTGGGCGGCATCATCCTGCTGCTCGGGTTGCTCACGGTGCTGCGTCGCGGCCATCGCGGTCGCTAACGGCTTCGTTTGCATGTTTCCGCCCTTCCGTGCGCCTGGGAAGGGCGGAAACATGCAACTCACGGCCCTCGGTGGAGAGCGGCGGCGAGCCTGCCGTGATTCGCGCATCCTGTAGGGCGTGAGCGCACGCATCCCTCTCCCCCACGACCTGGCGGCACGCCCCTTCACCCTCCAGGAGGGCCTCGACCGCGGGCTGGGTGACAAACGACTGCGCGGTGCCGACCTGCAGCACCCCTATCGCGGCGTGCGCATCGCCTCGAGCACGACGCTCACGTTGAGCGAGCTGTGCCACGCCCTGCAGAGCAAACTGCCGCGCTACGCCAGTTTCTGCGGCGTGACCGCGGCTGTCATCATGGGCATCCCGCTCCCGATGCCGCTCGAGCAATCCAGAGTCCTGCACGTCTGCGTGCCCTCGCCACATCGGGCACCTGTCGGCAAATACATCCACGGTCATGCATTCCGGATTTCGCCCGGCGATGTGCGGGCATGGCACGGTCTGCGCCTGACGACCCCCGAACGCACCTGGTGCGAACTCGCATCGCTGCTCACGCTGCCGGATCTTGTCGCCGCAGGCGACTTCCTTGTTCACTGGCGACTACCTCTTACAACCATTCAGGGGCTTCAGGATGCCGCGGCCGCGTTCCCGGGGAGGCGGGGCATCCAACTGATGCGCGTTGCCCTTCCACTGCTCAGCGACCGATCGGAGTCGCGCCGGGAGTCGCGTCTGCGCGTCATCGTCGTACGGGCGCGGCTGACCGGACTCGCCGTCAACCTGCGCATCACGACGACCGATGGGCATCGATATCGGGCAGACCTGGCCTTCCCCGCGAAAAAGGTGCTCCTCGAGTACCAGAGCGAATTCCATCGCAGTCCTGAGGCATTCCGAGCCGACATGACGCGCATCTCCCGCCTCGAAGCCGACGGCTGGTATGTGATGCAGGTGAATTCGAACGATCTCGAGGACCCGGATGAGCTTGTGCGTCGCATCCATCGCGTGCTCGACGCGCGCTGAGTTGCAGGTTTCCGCCCTCCAGGGTGCTCGGGAAGGGCGGAAACGTGCAAGTGACACGGTCCGCAGCATCCACCGATCGGTTGATGGGGGTCTAACCGGTGGACCGTTGTCGCGCGAGTGAGGAGCGCGCACTATGAGTGCATGACATCCTCCGAGGCGCACATCAGCGTGCGCGACCTCCGCAAGCAGTACGGCAGTTTCACGGCCGTCGACGGCGTCAGTTTCGACATCGAGCGCGGCGAAACCTTCGCGCTGCTCGGCCCGAACGGCGCCGGCAAGAGCACCACCATCGAGATCCTCGAGGGTTATAGGGATCGGTCGGGCGGAGAGGCGAGCGTGCTCGGCGTCGATCCGCAGCATGGCGGGCTCGACTGGAAGGCACGCCTCGGCATCGTGCTCCAGTCCAGCGGCGAGAGCGGCAACGTCACCGTGAAGGAACAGCTCGCGCACTTCGCCGGCCTCTACCCCAACTCACGCGATGTCGACGAAGTGATCGCCGCCGTCGGCCTCACCGAGAAGGCGAAGACCCGCATCAAGTCATTGAGCGGCGGCCAGCGGCGACGGGTCGATGTCGCCCTGGGGGTGATCGGGCGGCCAGAGCTGTTGTTCCTGGACGAGCCGACGACCGGCTTCGACCCAGAGGCCCGACGCGAGTTCTGGGAGCTCATCCGGTCGCTCAAACGTGAGGGCACCACCATCCTGCTCACCACCCACTACCTCGATGAGGCAGCGCAGCTTGGTGACCGAGCCGGTGTGATCGCGGGGGGCAGGCTCATCGACATCGGCCGGATCGATGAGATCGGAGCTGCGGATGCCCGCACTCCCGTAGTCCGCTGGCACGACCAGAACGGGCTGCACGAGGAGCGCACCACCGAACCCGCTCGGGTCGTCGCACAGCTCTACGCTGCGACCGGAGCCGAGCCCAGCGGCCTGGAGGTCATCCGGCCCAGCCTCGAGGACATCTATCTCGGTCTCGTCGGAGCGCACCTCCGAGAAGAGTCGACCCCCTCAGGGGAAGCAGCAACCGAGGCACAATCGAAGGAACTCGCATGAACACGATCGCACTCGGCCTGAGCCGCGCCCGCTACGAAACCCGCGTCTACTTCCGACAGGGCGATACCGTCTTCTTCACCTTCCTGTTCCCGATCGTGATGCTCACGATCTTCTCGGTCGCGTTCAGCGCGGCGGGCAACTTCGGCACGAACCCCGACGGTTCTGGCGGCATCAGCGCAGCGGCCTTCTACGTCCCCGGAATGATTGCCGCGGGCATCCTGCTGAGCGGCGTGCAGAACCTCGCCGTCGACATTGCCGTGGAGCGGGGCGACGGGACGCTCAAGCGCCTCGGCGGCACTCCGCTGCCGGTCGTCTCCTACTTCATCGGCAAGATCGGCCAGGTGCTCATCACCTCACTGGCCCAGATCGCGCTGCTACTCCTGATTGCGCGCTTCGCTTTCAATGTCGCACTGCCGACCGATGGCGGCAAGTGGCTGACCTTCGTCTGGGTCTACCTGCTCGGCATCATGACCTCGGCGGTGCTCGGTATCGCCCTCTCGCGGATACCGCGCTCCGGCAAGAGCGCGACGGCCGTGATCATCCCCATCGTGCTCGTGCTGCAGTTCATCAGCGGCGTGTACCTGCAGTTCTCCCAGCTTCCGACCTGGTTGCAGAACGTGGCATCCGTCTTCCCGCTGAAGTGGATGGCGCAGGGCATGCGCTCCGTGTTCCTGCCCGACTCATTCTCCAGGGTGGAGCAAAACGGCAGCTGGGACCTGGGGCTGGTCGCGCTCGTGCTGGCGATCTGGCTGGTGGTCGGTCTGGTGGCCGCGCGGTTCACCTTCCGCTGGATTCGCAAGGACTGAGTGGGCTTCCGGCACCTCGCGGGGTTACCCGTGCGGATCAGACGTCGACGCCCACGAGAAGCGGCTCCGGCTGCAGGATGACGCCGAAGGCCCCCAGCACACGCGTCTGCAGATAGCGCGCGAGCTCCCCGATCTCCGCGGCGGTCGCTCCGCCAGTGTTCACCAGCGCTAGCGTATGTTTGCTCGACACGGCCGCGCGCGAACCCGGCAGCCGGAATCCGCGAGTGATCCCCGAGTGCTCGATGAGCCAGGCCGCACTGAGCTTGACCCCGCGATCCACCGCGGCCGGGGGGGCCGGCAGGTTCTCCGGCCGGAAGATCTCAAGTGGGCTGACCACCGGTTCGCCCTCGTTCGGCTCTACGGGCCAGCGGGGGGCATCCACAGGCAGTCCTCTGGCGAACTCCGTACTCACGATGGGATTGGTGAAAAAGGATCCTGCGCTCACCGAATCGGGATCGGTCGCGTCGAGCAGCATGCCCTTGGCCGCCCGCAGGGCGAGGACAGCACCGCGCACCTCCGAGAGTGGCAGACGATCGCCGAGACCCACACCGAGGGCAGTGGCAAGTTGCGGGTACGAAACAGGCGCGCTCATGGCATCCGCGTTCCCGGTCAGCCGCAGCTCGATCGATACGACGAGCCCCCGCCTGCCCCGCTTGAGGGCGGAGGTGCGGTAACCGAGTTCGAGTTCTTCGGCGGGCATCCGACGCAACTCGCCGCTGAGGTAGTCGAGAAATTCGATCGCCTCGAGGCTCGACGCGAGCTCCTGACCATAAGCACCGATGTTCTGGATCGGCGCCGCACCACTCGATCCCGGAATGCCGGAGAGCGCCTCGATCCCCGCCCAGCCCCGGTCGACGGCATGGGCGACGACCCCATCCCATGGCTCCCCGGCCTGCACTTTCAGCAGCACCGCTCCTGGTGCGCTCTCGAGACGCTCGATGCCACGCGTTGTGACCCGGATGACGCTGCCGTCGAAGCCATCGTCGGCCACGACCACGTTCGATCCCCCGCCGAGCACAAGCCAATCATCGCCCGTCGCCCAGACCCCGAGCGTGGTCTCGACGAGTTCGGCGGGACTCGGCGGGGCGAGGAGCTCGGTTGCCGGGCCGCCAACGCGCAGGGTTGTGAGTTCTGAAAGGTCCACGGCCTAGGCCAGACTGACGCGCACCTGCGCCTTGCCCAGCACGGTGTCGCCCCCAAAGGTGACGGTGAGGTCGACCCGAACCACGCCGGACTCGATGTCGATGGCCCCGACCTTGGCGACGACGCTGAGTGTGGCGCCGTCTGCGGCATCAACTGGCACCGGACGGGTGAAACGCACCTGGTAATCGACGACCCTCGCGGGATCGCCGACCCAGTCGACGACCGGCTGCACAGCCACGCCCATCGTGAGCATCCCGTGGGCGAGCACGCCGGGCAGACCGACCGACTGCGCGACATCGTCGCGATAGTGGATGGGATTGAAGTCCCCGGATGCTCCGGCATAGCGCACGAGGGAATCCCGCGTCAGATGGAATTCGCCTTCAGCCACGATCTGGCCGACCTCGAGATCGGCGGGTTGCACCTTCATTCGTCGCCCCTCACGACGAGCGTCGAGATCGCGGTCACCACGTGTGCGCCCTCGGCATCCACGATGCTCGATTCGGCGGTCACCATCGAGTGGCCGCCGAGCGACTTGATGCTCGCGATAGTGAGCGTCGCGGTCAGTTCGTCGCCGGCGACGATCGGACGGGTGAAACTGAAACGCTGGTCACCGTGGACGACGCGTGAGAAGTCGATCCCGGCATCCGGCTCGGACAGCAGCTGGTGGAGTGTGAACTCCTGCACGACGACCGCGAAGGTCGGCGGCGCGACGACATCGGCGTGACCGGCGGCCCTGGCTGCGACGACATCCATATTGACGGGATTGGTCGCGAAAACGGACCGCGAGAATTCACGGATCTTCTCGCGGCCGACTAAATACGGCTCTGTGGGCGGAAAGACACGCCCTTGAAGCTCGGGATTTACTGACACGGTCCGAGTTTAACGACAAAGCCCCGGTGGCCAGTTGGCCTTCCGGGGCTTTGTGTGGATCTGGTGAAGTGCTTCAGGTCAAGCGCCTACTGGCAGCTGTCGCACTGAAGGTCGTCCATCGGGTCGACGGGAACTGCGTAACCGCCGACAAAGTCGTTGTCGTTGTCCATTCGGACCTCCTAAGTCTCTGGTGGATAGATCAAAATTCGTTTGCCCCCACGTCACCGGATGTTAATCCGGCGCCGTCGTGAGTACCCACTATATAACCGGAATGACAGTCCTGTCATTCCACTACATCTAGTGTTTTCGGCGTGTCGTCCACTTTTTTAGATTAGGGCCTGCCGCCGACATTCCGGGCCTAGAACTGGCGCCGGCGGCATGTCTGCCAACCTTGTCGTTATCGGGTTGAGACTTTCGGCACGCACTCCAGTACTCTGATCGGATGCCATCCATCGTTGCGAAGCTCGGGGCCGTTCTGGTTGCGGGTGCTCTCATCGCAACGGCAGCCATCCCCGCCTATGCGAGCATGGCTCCGACGGAGGTCGCACGACCACAGGCGGCGCAGGTGCAGACGATGAACCTCGTCTCGACGGTGGCCGTCTCCGCGCCAACCCGCGACGGCTACGCGGTCACCAAGCCGCGGCTCGCGATCGCCATCAGAGCCGCCTCGGCCGCAGTGGTGAACAGGTACACCGGCATCGCCCCACCCGCACAGAGCTATAGCGGTGCGGCCCTCATCGCCTATGCCGCGCAATTCGTGGGAGTCGTTCCCTACGGCTCTGGCAACAGCCCGACCACGAGTTTTTCCTGTGACGGTTATACCCAGTATGTTTTCGCCGGCTTCGGCATCAGCCTTCCCCGCGGCGCCGATCACCAGGCGCGTCTCGGGGTGCGAATCAGCCAGGCCGAAGCGGTCGCAGGAGACTTCGTCTATTGGCCGGGTCAGCACATCGGAATCTATGACGGCGCCGGCGGTATGTACAACTCGCCCACCTGGGGCCGCTACGTCGAGCACGTCAACAAGCTCTGGGGAAGCCCGCTGTTCGTCCGGTTGACTCTCTAGCGACTCCGGCCCCGACCGCCAGCAGTATCGGGTGTGACCTGGACTCAGCGCACCGATTTGCGTTCGTAGATCGCCATCGACCAGACGTACCCGGCGACCGCGATCATGGCGCTCCATCCAATCGCGAGTGCGGGGTTCCAGCCGAGCGGGGTGCCGAGCAGCAGCCCGCGAACGGTCTCGATAAACGGCGTGAACGGCTGGTACTGCGCGAACCACTGCAGCCACCCCGGCATCGAACCGGTTGGCACGAAGCCGCTGCCGAGCAAGGGCAGGACGGTCAGGATGAGCGGCAGGTTGCTCGCCGTCTCGGCAGTCTTCGACTGCATCCCCATCGCAACCCCGATCCAGCTGAGCGCGAACGAGATGAGCACGATCAGGCCGGCGGCGGCGAACCACTCGATCGGCGAGGCGGAGGGGCGGAAGCCGACAGCCACGCCCACTCCGAGCACGAGCGCGACCGCGATGATCGCCTGGATGGTGTTGCCGAGCACGGGCCCGGCGAGCACCGAAGCCCGAGAGATCGCCATCGTGCGGAACCGCGCCGTGATCCCCTCGGTCATGTCCATCGCCACGGTGATCGAGACGCCGCTGACAGTGCCGGCGATCGTGATCAGCAGGATGCCCGGCATCACGTAGGCGAGGTACGCGTCCCTGCCGGCGGTCGGGTCCACGCCGGGCAGGCCGGCCCCGAGCGTGCCGCCGAACACGAACACCGTCAGCAGCAGGATGACTACCGGCCCCAGGATGGTGAACATCGACAGGCCGGGGTAGCGCACGATGTGCAGCAGGTTGCGGCGCAGCATCGTGATCGCGTCGGCGACGACGTGCGACTGGTGGTGGGGCTGGGCGATGGTGGTCATGATTCAGTTCCTTTCGTGACGACCCGGCCGGACTGATTCGTCTTGCCGGTCAGGGCGAAGAACACATCATCGAGATCCGGGGTGTGGATGCTGAGGTCTTCGACCTCGAGCCTGGACGCATCGAGGCGGTCCAGTACGGTGCGCAGCGTGCCGACGCCGCCGCTCGGCACCGTGAGCGCGAGCCCGGCGTCGTCGCGAGTGGAGCCGTCAAGCAGGCCGGAAGCCGCATCGAGCGTCGTGGCATCCGCGAACCGGAGCCGGATGTGCCCGCCGGGCACCAGGCGCTTGAGCTCGTCCGGTGTCCCATTGGCGACGATGTGGCCACCGTCGAGCACCGCGATGCGGTCCGCGAGTTCGTCCGCCTCGTCGAGGTACTGGGTGGTGAGCAGCACCGTCGTGCCGTCAGCGACCAGGCCGCGAACGATGTCCCACATGGTGTGGCGGCTGCGCGGGTCCAGGCCCGTGGTGGGCTCGTCGAGGAAGATCACGCTCGGTGTCGCCACGAGGGTCATCGCGAGGTCGAGCCGGCGTTTCATCCCGCCCGAATAAGTGGCGAGCGGCTTACGGGCGGCGTCGACGAGGTCGAACTGTTCGAGCAACTCCGTCACCCGCGCCTTCGAGCGCTTCTCGCCGAGGTGGCGCAGCCGGGCCATCAGCAGGAGGTTCTCCTCGCCGGTGAGCAGGCCGTCGACCGCGGAAAACTGGCCGGTCAGGCCGATCACCGCTCGTACGCCGGCCGGATCGCGAACGACGTCGCATCCGTTCACGGAAGCCGTGCCGCCATCCGGCCGCACGAGGGTGGAGAGGATGTGCACGGCCGTCGTCTTGCCGGCGCCATTCGGGCCGAGCAGCGCGGTGACTGTGCCCGCGGCAACCGTGAGGTCGATGCCGTCGAGCACGACCCTGTCACCGTAGGACTTGCGCAGCCCGCGGACTTCGATCGATGGGGTGTTCATGCGTTTCGTTCCCTTCTGTTGGGTTAACCTCGGTCGCAGGCTCCCTCGGCGCTGGGGTCGCGGGATCCCTGGCGCGATCCTCTATTGCTCCACCGCGCGGGCGCGCTGGATGGTGATGTCGCCGTACTGAGTGCGCGCACGTACTGCGACGGTCTGCTCGGACGCGTCGGGAGCCCCCTCGCCGTCGAGCTGGTTGCGCACGTGCCCCTCCTTCGAGGACAGGTCGAGCCAGGCGGGGACGCCGGGCCGCACGCCGACGGTGACCTGCCCGTAGCCGCTCTCGACCTGGATGGAACCGCTCGAGACCTCTCGCAGCTGGATGCTGCCGTACGCGGTCTTCGCCGCAACGGAGGCGAGCGCCTTCGCGATCTCGAGGTCGCCGTAGGAAAGCTTCGCGTCAAGGTCGCCGCCGGATTCGCCGATCATGATGGTGCCATGCGACGCCTTGAGGACCGCGCCGCCGGTGACCGTGCCGACCCGGATCTGACCGTGATCCGCTGTGATCTCGATCCCGCCCTCAGCGGTGCCCAGGGTCGCGTTGCCGTGCCCGGCGCGCAGCCACAGGTCGCCGGTGGCGTCGACGTCCACCGGACCCATCGAGGCCTTGATGCGGGTGGCACCGAGCCGGCCCTCGGTGTGGAGGCCGCCGACTGCGATCTCGGCGGTGAACCGTGATCCGATCGGCAGCTCGACCTTCACGTCGACCGACTCGGTTGGGCCGATCCAGCTGATGCGGGGCCGCGGACCCGTGATGGTGACCCGCTGGCCGTCGAAGTCGACCCTGGTCTCCTCTGCGCCTCGGCGGTCGATCGCCTTCGTCGGGTTAGTGGGCGACACGGTCACGACGGTATCGGCGCGCTTACTGGCGAAGACCTCGATCGCGCCGACCTGCAGGTTGATGGCGAGGTCGATCGGTGTGGGGGTGCTGTAGGTGGGCATGCTGACGCCTCCCTTTCTGGGTTCTCTGAGCGTGTTCGTCCGACCCCGCGGATCCGCGTGGCTGGTGGATGTGGTGGGCTGAGCGCCCTAGCTGATGACTACGCCTAGCGCGCCCAGCCCGCGAAGTTGTCGCCGGTGCGCAGCGTCCGCTGCGCAGATCGTCGTTGCTTGGGCTGGAGAGCGGCCGCAATCGCACGGACCAGCCAGGTGTTGACGGACAGGCCGTCAGACGCGGCCGCCTCGTCCACCCGCGCCTTGAGGGCGTCCGGCAGACGGAGCGTCGTGCGCGAGGTGCTCGCGTCGTCGAGGTCGACGGTTGCAACGGGCCGCTCGTCGGCGTCAGGCTCGGCGCTCGGCTGGGTAACTACGAACTCGATCTCGCGTCCGCGCAGCCGTATGTCAACCGAGCCGGGCGCGAGGTCGCGGGTGATCTCGCCGACCGCGGCCGACAGGGCGTCGAGTAGCACGAGCCGAGTCGCGGCGTCTAATCCGGCGGCGAGTCGCTCGGCGACGACGCGAGTCTCCGCCGTGCCGTTCTCCGCGGCATCCACTAACTGGCGCTGCAGGTCGCTGACGTGTTGTCCGAGGTCCATGTCACCATCATGACACCACCATGGTGTCATGTCAAGCTGCCGTGGTGTCATGGTCACTCGTGCAGTTCCGCTTTGGCGTGTCGTTCTCGGTTCGCTTAGAGTGACATTCATCGAACATAGTTTCGAATGTCGAGGATGAAAATGACAATTACGAACGGGACCGTCACGGTCTGGACGGGTGCCGAGGGCATCCCGGAACGCTTCGTCTGGGCGGGTCGCCGCTATCGGATCACCGACACTCCGACACCACTCGACGCCGGCCATGCGACGGCCTCTCAGTCGCCGTCCATGCCACTCGGCTGGCGGTTTCAGGGCACCTCAGACGATGGAACAAGCCGAATGTTCGATGTCCTCTATGACTCGCCTCGACAGGAGTGGCTGCTGCTACACACCTACGAGTGATCGGATGCAGCCATCACACCCCCACGACCGCCCGATTACTCCGACTAGTGGGTTTCGCGATCCACGATCCGCGAGTAGGTTGGGCGCAATTGCTTTTGCGACTGTCGCGCGCTGGGCTGCCCAACTCAGTGAGGCGATGGCGCTCCCAACTCGAATGGGTGAGAGTCGTGAAAAGAATTCTGGTTATAGCGAGTGCACTGATGCTGGCGCTGTTGGCCGCGACGCTTCCCTCTCTCGGCGCGTCGGCAGCCACCATCGTGGTAGCACAGGACAGTTTCGCTCGCACGACGGCGACGGGATGGGGCAGCGCGGATACCGGTGGCGTGTGGACGACGAGTACGCCGTCCGCCTCGAACGTGAGCGGGGGTAGCGGGGCGCTTGTTCTCACGGCCGGTGCAACCCGTCGCGCCACTCTGACGTCGACATCTGCAGCCAACGCGGTCGCGACCGCGTCCGTGTCGATCGACAAGACCGCATCAGGCAGCGGCGCTTATTCCGGGCTCGTCGCCCGGTGGGTCGGCGGTGACTTCTATCAGGTTCGGACGCGCTTCCTCAGCGGCGGTGCGATTGCGCTTCAAGCGCTTCATGGCGACTCGACGCTGCTGTCGAACGCCACCGTCTCGGGCTTGACCTACGCGCCTGGCACGATCCTGCGCATGCGGGTAGAGGTGACGGGATTCTCTCCGACCACCATCCGCGGGAAGGTCTGGGCCGCCAGCGCGACGGAACCGTCGGCATGGGCCGTGTCCGTCACCGATTCGACTCCGGCGCTGCAGAAGGCCGGTGCCGCCGGAATCCTGAGTTATCTCTCGAGCGCGGCCACCAATGCACCGGTCACCACGCACTACGACGATCTCCAGATCACGAGTTCCACGACGACCACGCCCCCGCCGGTGAACTCGCCGCCGACTGCGTCGTTCACGGTGTCCACCACCGGACTCGTAGCGACTGTCAACGGCTCCGGGTCGAGTGACGCCGACGGTTCGATCTCGTCGTACGCGTGGAACTTCGGCGACGGTTCGACCGGCGCAGGAGCAACGATATCCCACACCTACGCCGCCGCAGGCACATACACGATAACGCTCACGGTGACCGACAACGCGGGTGCGAGCGCGGCCACCACACGTCCCGCGACCGTGTCGAGCACGACCGCGCTGCAGACATTCGGCGTCATCGGCGACATCCCCTACGGTGCCACTCAGCTTTCGTTGTTCCCTGGGCGAATCGACCAGATCAACGCCGATCCACAGGTCTCCCTTCTCGCGCACGTCGGGGACATCGGGGCTCCACCCAACTGCACGACCACCTACTACCAAACGATAAAGGCGCAATTCGACCGGGTCGCAGATCCGTTTGTTTACACTCCCGGCGATAACGAATGGACGGACTGCAGCGGAGCGACATCGGGAGCGGGCGACCCGCTGGCCCGACTGGCCACCGTGCGCCAGGTGTTCTTCCCCACGGTGGGTCGCACAATGGGGAAATCGCCGATCTCGGTGACTGCGCAATCGGGATATCCGGAAAACGTTCGCTTCACGCGGGGTGACCTCACCTTCGGCACCGTTCATCTGGTCGGATCGAACAACGACCTGACTCCGTGGAGCGGTCAGACGGCACCGACCTCGGCCCAACTCGCGGAAGAGAACGCCCGGGTGAACGCCGACATCAGCCATCTGGCTGGGGTGTTCTCAGAGGCCCAGTCCACGAACAGCCGCGCCGTCATACTCTTCACCCAGGCGGACATGTTCGCGCCCGGTGCGACTCCAGGCGCGACATACCGCACCGCCTTCCAATCCTTCGTGCGGGCCCTGGCCGCCGATAGCGCATCCTTCGGCCGTCCCGTCTTTCTGTTCGACGGCGACACGCATAGCTATGCGAATGACAAGCCCCTGACTCTCTCGCAATGGCTGACCTACTACGGGATTACGACTCCGGTGCCTAATCTGACCAGATACACCGTCGAAGGCGGGACGTCGGTGAACGAATGGCTGAAGGTGAGCGAGGTCAGCACCGCCTCGGTCTTGCAGGTTCAGCGAGTGGACTTCAGGTAGTGCACCCCGCGGCGAGGATTGCTGAGTCGCACGAGGCGCCAGTGCCAGCGGCCACAGCTGCAGTAGCAGTGACCGTGCAGCCTTCCTAGTTCTCAACGGGGAACCGAGGCACGTTTGAAGTGACCGGCCGCTCGGATGTAGACCGGTAACCATGAGTAACCTTTGGACAGACCCTGACGAGATCGAGTTCGGCGTAGACACCGCACTGAATATCACCGTCGATGAGAACGGCGACGACGTTTCCGGTGATCAGGTGGTGCGGAACACCATTGAGGAGGGCGTTCTCGCGGATAGCGTCGGAATCGAC
>JAODMH010000113.1 GCA_025465035.1 Microbacteriaceae bacterium
CCGTTCGAGGTGTTGTCCCTGTCGAGGGCGGCCTGGATGTCGGCATCCGTCGCTGCGCCGGTGAGCACGAGGCCCTCGAGCAGCTCCCAGCCGAGATCCGTGTCGATCTCGAGCCCACTGAGCGGCGCACTGCCGTCGATGAGCCCGCGGAGGGCGGCGACGTGCTGGTCGGTCGAGGCGAGGCCGGCGAAGAACTTCACGAACTGGAACTGCGCGTCGGAGCCGGCCTCGGCGGCCCGAGCGAGCGCCAGGAGCTGGTCGCCGACCTCGCGGATCGTCGCCGCGCGCTTCGACGGCGCGACATACATTCGTGCGACGGTGCCGAGCTGCGACAGTGTGGTACGAATGGTCGTCGACTCGGTCTCGCTCGCGATGTTGCCGAGCACGAGGCGCACGTAGTCGCTCGCCTTCGACTCGGCGTCGCGGGTCGCGTCCCAGGCGGCACCCCAGACCAGCGAGCGGGCCAGCGGGTTCTCGATCTCCTTGAGGTGTTCGATGGCGACGGTGAGCGAGTCGTCGTCGAGACGGATCTTCGCGTAGGCGAGGTCGTCGTCGTTCAGCAGTACGAGCGCCGGCCTGGGGCGGCCGACGAGTTCCGCGACCTCGGTGCGCTCGCCGTCGACATCCAGCTCCACCCGGTGCACGCGCACCAGCGCGCCGTCGACAAAATCGTACAGACCGACGGCCAGGCGGTGCGGGCGGATCGTCGGGTAGTCGGATGCCGCAGACTGCAGGATCGCGAAGGCCGTGATGGTTCCCGCGGCATCCGTCTCGATCTCGGGACGGAGGGTGTTCACGCCGGCGGTCTCCAGCCAGAGACCGGACCAGACGCTCAGGTCGCGTCCGCTGGTCGTCTCGAGTTCTGCCAGCAGATCGGCGAGTTCGGTGTTGCCGTATTCGTGCTTCGCGAAGTATGCCGCGACGCCGGCGAAGAAGGCGTCCTCACCGACCCAGGCGACGAGCTGCTTGAGAACGGAGCCGCCCTTGGCATAGGTGATGCCGTCGAAGTTGACCTGCACGTCTTCGAGATCGTTGATCGTCGCGACGACCGGGTGGGTGGACGGCAGCTGGTCCTGGCGGTAGGCCCAGCTCTTCTCCATGGCCTGGAAGGTGGTCCAGGCCTCCGTCCACTCCGTGGCGTTCGCGGTGGCCATGGTCGACGCCCACTCGGCGAAGGACTCGTTGAGCCAGAGGTCGTTCCACCACTTCATGGTGACGAGATCGCCGAACCACATGTGGGCGAGTTCGTGCGTGATCGTGACGACGCGGCGTTCCTTGATCGCGTCCGTCACCTTGGAGCGGAAGACGTAGGTCTCGGTGAACGTGATCGCGCCGGCATTCTCCATCGCGCCGGCATTGAATTCCGGTACGAACAGCTGGTCGTACTTGGCGAAGGGATAGGGATAGTCGAACTTCTCCTCGTAGTAAGCGAAGCCCTGCCGGGTCTTCTCGAAGATGTAGTCGGCGTCCACATATTCGCTGAGCGACTTGCGGGAGAAGATTCCGAGCGGAATGACGCGTCCGCTGCTGCTGGTGAGCTCGCTGCGGATCACGGCATACGGTCCGGCGATCAGCGCGGTGACGTAGGAGGAGAGCACCGGTGTTGGCGCGAAGCTCCAGGTCGCGACATCCCCCTCGACCACCGGTTCGGGTGTCGGCGAGTTGCTGACCATCTCCCAGTAGGCCGGTGCGGTCACGGTGAAAGTGAAGGTCGCCTTGAGATCTGGCTGCTCGAAGACCGCGAAGACGCGGCGGGAGTCCGGCACCTCGAACTGCGTGTAGAGGTACACCTCGTCATCGACCGGGTCGACGAAACGGTGCAGCCCCTCACCCGTGTTGGTGTATTCGGCATCCGCCACGACGGTGAGCACATTCTGCTCCGCCAGACCGTCGAGTTGAATCCGCACACCGTCGCTCACCGTCGCCGGGTCAAGGGTGACGCCGTTGAGCGTGACCGAGTGCACAGTATGCGTGAGAGCGTCGATGAAGGTGGATGCCCCCGCCGTCGCCGAGAAAGTCACCACGGTTGTGCTGCGGAACACCTCGCTTCCGGTGGTGAGGTCGAGTGTGACGTCGTAACTTGCGACATCGACGAGAGCCTTACGCTCCTGTGCCTCGATACGGGTGAGGTTCTCTCCTGGCACCTGTGTGCTCCTTCTGCGTCGACGGATCGTGTCCGACAGTCAGCCTAATGGGAGTGTCGGACGCGTCGTCGGAGAAGGTCAGCCCGCCGGTTGCAGCGATCGCGTGGAAACTTCGACCCTGGGCTGGCAGTCGTCGATCGCGGCGACCAGCAGCCGCCGCATCCGTACGTCGGCGTCGGGTACGCAGGCCTCCGCGATTCCGACCACAGACGTGCGGATGATCGCTTCGCACAGCCGAACGACGGATCGCGGGTTGAGTGCGCCGACGTCCGAGATGTACTGGCGCGCCCACGTCGCCGAGGTGGGAACCGTGGCGAGGGCGTCGTGAACCCGGTCGGCGGCCTCCGTGCACCGGGTGTCGCGGAGAAGCTCCTCGCAGCGGATCAGGCCAGCGGCGAGGGCGCGTTGGCGGCCTTCGCTTGCGATCGGGATGGCCTCGCTCGCCGCCCTGACGGCGACGATCACATCGGTGTCTTCGTCGCCGAGAAGGCCGATCACGGACGGGATGAGGCTGACCAACTCGTTACGTGCGGCATTCGACGTGCAGTCGTTGACGGCCCTGGCCAGGGAGCCAATGGCCGGATGCGTGCAGGCCGGGTGATCGCTCCACCTCTCGCCCGCGAGGAACGACGCGTACTCCATGAAGCAGGCGCCGCGTTTCGGACTGTGGTGCCTGCCGCGCGCGAGCACGGGCATGAGCTCCGGGGGATCGATACGCGTTGGGGACATTTGTTCCTCCCACCAGTCGTGCTCTGTTACGCATCAAGTTTCCTCCGAGTTCGTCCGCGAATCCAGACCTGCGCGGGAATAGTCGGTACGAATCCCGGCCGCGCAGTTTCGTCGAGCCGTGCTGGATAGTCTGGACGGGTGGCCAGTACCGTTTTCGAACGTTCCTTACCCGATGCGCGACTCGTCATCGACTCGTTGACGGATGCGCGGCTGAAGCCGTTCTGGCTCGACGATCTGCGCACGCCACCCCTTTTTCCGCGCTACCGCGGCACGGCCGGCTTCGATCTCGCGGTGGTCGGGGCCGGCTACACCGGCCTGTGGACCGCCCTGCAGGCGAAGGAGCGGGACCCCGGCCTGCGCGTCGCGGTGGTCGAAGGCAGGACGGTCGGCTGGGCGGCGTCCGGGCGCAACGGAGGATTCTGCGAGGCCACTCTCACCCATGGCGCGGCCAACGGACTCAGCCGGTTCCCGAACGAACTCGCGCAGCTCGACAGGCTCGGCCTGCAGAACCTCGACGAGATCGAGGCGACCGTCGCGCGGCTGGGTCTGGACTGCGAGTTCGAGCGCTCCGGGTCCCTCGCGGTCGCGGTGGAGGACTACCAACTGAAGGAATTGAAGGATGCCGACGACGGCGATGGCGAGGTCTATTTCGATGGGGTGGGCATCCGCCAACTCCTCGACTCTCCGACCTTTCTCGGCGGCCTCTGGAGCAAGCGCGCGACGGCGATGATCCATCCGGCGAAGCTCGCCGCTGAGCTCGCGCGTGCCTGTGCCGAGGCGGGGGTGGAGATCTTCGAACGGTCGCCGGTGCGCGGACTGGACAGCGAGCTGCCGAGCGGCCCGGTGACGCTGAGCACCGACGGCGGTTTCATCCACGCGGACCAGGTCGCCCTCGCCACCAACGCCTTTCCCTCCCTGCTCAAGCGCTACCGACTGCACACGGTTCCGGTCTACGACTACGTGCTCATGACCGAACCGTTGACTGACGCCCAGCTCGCCTCGATCGGATGGCGTGGTCGCCAGGGCGTCGCCGACACCGCGAACCAGTTCCACTACTACCGGCTAAGCGCCGACAATCGCATCCTCTGGGGCGGCTATGACGCCGTGTATCACTATGGTGGCCGCATCCGCCCTGCCTACGAGGATCGGCCAGAGACGTTCCGCCGATTGGCGAGCCATTTCTTCACCACCTTTCCTCAGCTGGAGGGCCTCCGCTTCAGCCACCGCTGGGCGGGCGTCATCGACACCAGCAGCCGTTTCTGCGCCTTCTACGGACTCGCGCGCCAGGGCCGCGTCGCCTATGCAGCCGGTTTCACCGGGCTCGGGGTCGCCGCGAGCCGCTTCGCGGCCAACGTCATGCTCGACCGCCTCTCCGGGGAGAGCACCGAACGCACCTCGCTCGAGATGGTGCGCTCGACACCGCTGCCGTTTCCCCCGGAACCGGCAGCCTATGCCGGCGTACAGGCGACGAAGTGGGCGCTCGACCAGGCCGACCACAACGGCGGCATGCGTAACGCACTGTTGAAGTCGCTGGATGCCGTGGGCCTCGGGTTCGATTCCTGATGCGGATGTCGCCCACCGCTGGTACCGTGCCCACATGAAACAACGAGACCTCTTCCTCATGGCCGACGCGGCGCTGCGTGATGTCATCGACATGATCGACCTCGACCAGCTCGACCTCCCCGCTCCGGCGGAGTGGTCGCGCACCCAGAATCCGACGCTGCGCGACATCCTCGCGGCCCACGCCTACGACGAAGCGTGGGTGCCGGACGTGCTCGCCGGGCGGACGATCGCCGACGTGGGTGACCGCTATGCCGCCGATCTCCTCGGCGCCGATCCGATTCGCAGCTACGACGAACTCAACGACGCGGCGACGGATGCCGCCACCCGCGAGCTCGATCCGACCGCTGTGGCACACCTGAGCTACGGCGACTTCACCATCGCCGAGTACTTCGAACACATCACGATCTATCGCGCGTTCCAGGCCTGGTCGATCGCGAAGCTCGTCGGGCTCGAGTACTCGCTTCCCGAGCCGCTCGTCGATGGCCTGTGGGAGCAGGTCGTGCCGCAGATCGACCAGTGGCGTGCCATGGGCGTGTTCCCTCCCGAGGTCGAGGTGCCCGCGGAGTCCGATCGTGAGATCCAGTTGCTCGGCAAGACCGGCTACTGGGTTCCGTGACCCGCGTGCGCTCGGGGGCACCGTCCGCCGGGGCTAAATTGGAGACCATGCGTATCCACATCGCGACCGACCACGCCGGGCTCGAGTTCAGCGAGGACCTGCAGGCTCACCTGCGGTCGGCCGGCCACGAGGTAGTCGACCACGGGCCGAAGGCCTACGACGCCCTCGACGACTATCCGAGCTTCTGCATCAACGCGGCCCGAGCCGTCGTGGCCGACCAAAAGGCGGGGATCGAGACGCTCGGCGTCATCTTCGGCGGCTCGGGCAACGGCGAGCAGATCGCCGCGAACAAGGTGCTCGGTGCCCGTGCGGCGCTGGTCTGGAACGTCTCGACCGCCCAGCTCGCCCGCCAGCACAACGATGCCAACCTGATCTCGATCGGTGCCCGCCAGCACACTGTCGATGAGGCAAAGCTCTTCATCGACACGTTCATCAACGAGCCGTTCTCCGGCGAGGAACGTCACGCCCGCCGCATCGCCCAGCTCGCCGAATACGAGGCGACCGGAGCCATCGCCGGCCACGAGATCGACTAGAGCCTGTCGTGCCAGAGGGTCATTCCGTCCATCGCATCGCCCGTCAGTTCGCGCTGCACTTCGTCGGCCACCGCGTCGCCGTCTCGTCTCCGCAGGGTCGCTTCGCAGAGGGCGCGGCGAAACTCGACGGGCGGGAGATGACGGATGCCCGTGCCGTCGGCAAGCAGATGTTTCTCGAGTTCGACCACGCGCTCTGGCTGTGCGTACACCTGGGGCTCTACGGGGCCTGGGACTTCGCCGGTGACATCACCGCGGACGCGACAACGGCATCCGCGAACGGCCGAATGGGCCAGACCAACCAACGGGGAACGATCCTCGATCGGGATGCCGCCGAGGATTCGAACGCGAGCATCGGCGCGCCTCGTCGCACTCGACTGCGCATGTCGGAGCAGGAAAAACTCGAGGCGCCCATCGAGAGTTTCCCGCCGGAACCCATCGGCGCCGTGCGGGTGAGACTGCTGACGGACGAGGCGGTCGCCGACCTCCGCGGGCCCACGAAATGCGTGGTACAGACGCCAGAGCAGGTCGACGCGGCCATCGCGAAGCTCGGGCCGGATCCGCTGGTGGACGACACCCCGGCCGCCGAGGAGCGCTTCGTCGACACCGTGCGCAAGAAATCGACGGCGATCGCCCTGCTTCTCATGGACCAGAACGTCGTCAGCGGCATCGGTAACGTCTACCGCGCAGAGCTGCTCTTTCGTGCCCGGCTCAATCCGCACACCCCAGGAAAGGACCTGCCGGAGGAGACCGTGCGTGCGCTGTGGCGCGACTGGAGCTACCTCCTGGGCCTCGGCGTGAAGACCGGCCAGATGCTCACGATGGATGGCCTCGACGACGACTCCTATCGCAAGGCGCTCGCCCATCGCGATGACCGGCACTGGGTGTATCACCGCGCTGGCCTGCCCTGCCGCATCTGCGGCACCCACATCGTCATGGAGGAACTGGCCGGCCGCAAGCTGTACTGGTGCCCGAAAGACCAGGCATGAGGCGCACACCGAGTTACCTGCTCGAGGACGAATCCGAGGTCAAGCGGCTCATCAGAGAGAATCCCTGGGCGACGATCGTGTCCAACACTGCGACCGGCCTCGTGGCCTCGCACTACCCAGTCGTGCTCGAAGAGGAGGCGGATGGCATCAGCATCGTCAGCCATGTCGGGAGGCCGGACGAGCAACTCCACGAACTCGGTCAACACGAGGTGCTCGTGATCATCCAGGGCCCGCACGGCTATATCTCGCCTGGCTGGTACGACGCGAATCCCGCGGTGCCCACCTGGAATCATGTCACTGCCCACCTCTACGGAACCCCGGAGATCCTGAGCGACGAAGAGAACTACCGGGTGCTCGGCGATCTCGTCGACTTCTTCGAAGAACGGATGCCTCAACCGCGCCGCCTCGAACACGACGAGGAGTACGCCCGCCGTATCTTCCACGGCACGGCGGGCTTCCGGCTGCGAGTCACGCGATTCGATGCGCGGCTCAAGCTCAGCCAGAACAAGTCTCCCGAAGTCGTCGCGAGCATTATCGACGCGCTCGAGCACGGCGAGAATTATGCGCAGCCGGCACTCGCGCGCGAGATGCGCAGGGTGCACGGCGGAGACGATCGGGAGAGGTGACCACGATCCTGCTGCGGGACGCTCGCATGGTCGGCGCGCCGGATCGCCGACAGGACGTCCTCATCGAGGGGGGTGTCGTCGCCGCGGTCGCCGACTCCCTGCCGGCGGGTACTGCCGAGGTCGTCGAGCTGGACGGTCGCTATCTCGGCCCAGGGCTCTGGGACCACCACGTGCATTTCGCGCAGTGGGCGCTGATGCGTCAAAGACTCGATGTCTCCCGGGCGGCTTCAGCGGCCGAGGCTGCGGGAATGATCGCGGCACGTCTGCGGCATCCTGTGCCAGCCGGCGTACCGCTCGTGGGATTCGGCTTCCGCGACGGCCTGTGGGCGGATGCCGCTCACCTTAGGCTGCTCGATGCGGTCGCGCCAACCGTGCCGGTCGTGCTCGTGAGCGGCGATCTGCACTGTGTCTGGCTGAACTCACCGGCGTTGAAACAGTTCGGGCACGCGGATCATCCGACCGGGGTGCTGCGTGAACAGGAGGCATTCGCCATCAACACGGCGCTGAGTGCGGTGCCGGACGAGCTGCTCGACGGGTGGGTCGATGATGCCACGATCGGGGCCGCGGCACGCGGCGTCGTCGGAATCGTCGACCTCGAGATGGCGCTCACCCTGGACTCCTGGCCGCGGAGGGTGGCCGCGGGCTCGCGCCGGTTGCGGGTGAGCTGTGGGGTGTATCCGCAGGATCTCGAGGAGGCGATCGCTCGCGGGCTGCGGACGGGCGACGTGCTGCCGGGCACGGGCGGCCTCGTCACGATGGGCCCGTTCAAGATCATCATCGACGGTTCGCTGAACACCCGAACCGCCTACTGCCACGACCCGTATCCCGGTTTCGAACACGACCCGAACCCGCGCGGGCTGTTCAGCTACGCGTTCGGCGAGCTCGTCGACTATCTCAGCCTGGCGTCATCACACGGCATCGTGCCCGCCGTGCATGCCATCGGAGACCTCGCCAACCAACTCGCCCTCGATGCTTTCGAGGCGGCCGGTGTCGGAGGGGGGATCGAGCATGCGCAGCTCGTCGCCGCGACCGACTTTGCGCGTTTCGCCGCGCTCGGCATCACCGCGAGTGTGCAGCCGGAGCAGGCCATGGATGACCGTGACGTCGCGGATGCCCTCTGGACCGGCCGCACAGATCGCGCCTTCGCCTTCGCAAGCCTCGCGGATGCCGGCGTGATGCTCCGCTTCGGCTCCGATGCACCCGTCGCGCCCCTCGACCCGTGGATCACGATGGCCGCGGCCGTTTCCCGCAGCCGCGATGGACGGGAGCCGTGGCATCCGGAGCAGCGGACCGATGCGGTGACCGCGTACGCGGCATCCACCGGGGGACGATCGACTGTGACCCCGGGCGACGTCGCCGATCTCGTCGTGACGGAACTGGATCCGCTCACCGCAACGGACACGCAGCTGCGCGCCATGCCCGTTTCGGCGACGCTGCTCGGCGGCGACTGGACGTTCCGCAGCGCTGACTGATCGGCGTCGCTCCGAGGTGCTGCCCTGCTCATCCGAACGTGCGCTGCCCTCCGCGGCGGAGAAAACATCTCGCGGATGGTGTATGACGCCATCCGCGAGCCGTTTTTGCCGCCGGCGATGGAGTTACCTCCGCCGCCACGAGGTTTGTCCGCCGCGGGGGTGAGTTTGTCCGCCGCGGGGTGGCCATATCGGCGAGCAGGTCGAGCCAGCGCCGACTCACAGCATCGCTCGGGTCGGGGGTAAACCCCACTACGGATCTGTGCGGCTGCCGGATGCCGCCGTACCCGGCTGACCGTGAGGCTAGGGACATGACCACCACTGAAAACATCGCGACGTCCGAGTCTGCCACTCTGGATGCCATGACCACCGCCTCCGCTTCCCCGAACGGCTCCTCCTACGGGCGTCTCTGGCGTACGGTGCCACGCGAGCTCGGATACCTGTTGCCAACCCTGCCGATCGTCATCGCCGCGAACGTGGTCCTCTGGGTCGGCATCTCCGTCGGTTTTGGCATGCTGGTGACCTTCGTCGGGATCTTCATCATCATCGCGACCCTCTATGCGGCGCGCGGTTTCGGCACCCTCGAACTCGTGCGTCTGCGCGGCGCCGGGCGGCCGGAGATCAGGCGGCCGAACTGGAATCCGCGTAAGGTCACCGGCTTCTGGGCCAACATCTTCAGTACCGTCCTCAATCCGCACTACTGGCTCTACCTCGTGCATGGACTTGTCGTGAACATCGCCGTCGGCGTCGTCACCTGGGCGATTTCCTTCACCTGGATCGTCACTGGCCTCGCGGGCGTAACGTATTGGCTCTACTCGCGTTGGATCCCCACCGGGGATTACGGCTGGAGACTCTACGACTGGGTCAAGGCCTCGTTCTTTCCCGGCTGGAATATGGATGCGCAGAGCGCCGACAGCCTGCTCTACTTCGTCCTCGGCGTGATCTTCCTCGCCACCCTGCCCTTCGTCACTCGCGGACTGACCATGATCCACTACGGGATCGCTCGCGGGATGCTCGGACGGTTCAGGGTGGCCGAGCTCCAGGGTGAGGTCGCCGGCCTGTCCGCCTCGCGAACCGCCGCAGTCTCCGCCGAGGGCACCTCGCTCAGGCGGCTGGAGCGGGACATCCACGACGGTCCGCAGCAGCGTCTCGTGCGCATGCAGATGGATCTGGCCTCAGCCGATCGACAGCTTGCCGACGACCCCGCACAGGCGCGCACGCTGATCGCCGAGGCCATGGAACAGTCCCGCCAGGCGCTCGAGGAGCTTCGCGCGCTGTCCCGCGGCTTCGCGCCGCCGATCCTGCTCGATCGCGGCCTCGTTGCGGCGGTCGAATCGCTCGCGGACCGCAGCACGATACCCGTGCGGATCGTCAACCTGCTCCAGCCAGGCACGAATCTGCCACAGGAGATCGAACGCAACGCCTATTTCGTCGCCAGCGAGATGTTGACGAACGTCGCCAAGCACTCCGGCGCCGACGACATCGAGCTGCGGCTCGAGTTGAGACGCGCGCCAGAGCCCGACGCGACCTGGCTGGATGTGGTGGTGGCTGACAACGGATCCGGCGGTGCCGTCGTGCGGTCCGGCCACGGCCTCGCCGGTCTCGAGGAGCGATTGCGTGGGCTCGGCGGCACCCTGGAGATCAGCAGTCCGGCCGGCGGGCCGACCATGATTTCGGCGCACCTGCCGGTGTCCTACTGATCGCCTGCACTGCTGGCCCACGGTGACGGCGGTGTCCCCATAGGGTTGAGGGGTGGCAAAGACTCCGCTTCGCGTGCTGGTCGCCGACGACTCCGTGCTACTGCGCGAGGGGCTTGTGCGGGTGCTGATCGAAGCGGGCGTCGATGTCGTCGCATCCTATTTCGATGCCGACGCCCTGCTGGCGGAGCTGGTCGTGCTCGCTCCCGACCTCATCGTGCTCGACGTTCGGATGCCGCCGACCTTTCGCGATGAGGGCGTCCGCGCCGCGATCCGGGCGCGCGAACTGCTACCGGATGTCGGCATCCTGCTGCTCTCGCAGTACGTCGAGGTCGCCTACGCGCAGGAACTGCTCTCCACGGGAAGCGGGGGGATCGGCTATCTGCTCAAGGACAGGGTGGCCTCGCTCGACGAACTGAAAGATGCCATCGAGCGGATCGCATCGCGTGGTACCGTACTCGACCCCGAAGTCGTTGCACAGTTGCTGGGAAGGCGACACGATCCGCTCGTGTCCCTCACGCCACGAGAGCGTGAAGTCTTGACGCACATGGCGGAGGGTCGCACGAATGCGGCCATCGCCTCCGAGCTGGTCATCGGCACCGGGGCTGTCGAGAAGAACGTGACATCGATCTTCCAGAA
>JAODMH010000117.1 GCA_025465035.1 Microbacteriaceae bacterium
CGCCACGGCCGGCCTCGTACTCGCGGCGCACGGTGTGACCAGGACCCTTCGGAGCGACCATGATCACGTCGACGCCCTCCGGCGCCTTGATGTAGCCGAAGCGGATGTTGAACCCGTGGCCGAAGAGGATCGCCTTGCCCTCGGCGAGGTGAGGCTGGATGTCCGCGGCGTACAGACCGCGCTGATGCTGGTCCGGCGCGAGAATGACGATAACGTCGGCCCATTCGGATGCCTCGGCGGCGCTCAGCACGGTGAACCCGGCCTCCTCGGCCTTCTGCTTGGACTTCGAGTCCGGCTTGAGGCCGACGACGACCTCGACACCGGAATCGCGAAGGTTCTGCGCGTGCGCGTGGCCCTGCGACCCATAGCCGATGACGGCGACCTTCTTGCCCTGGATCAGGGCGAGGTCCGCATCCTTGTCGTAGAAAATCTCGGTCACTTCGTGGTTCTCCTTGGTTTGTGTTGGTAGGAAAGCTAGTTCTTGAAAACGCGCTCGGTGATGCTCTTACCACCGCGCCCGATGGCGAGAAGACCCGACTGCGCGATCTCCTTGATGCCGTGGGGCTCGAGCACCCTGAGCAGCGCCTGGACCTTGGCGGTGTCGCCGGTGACCTCGATCACGAGAGCATCGGGGGCGACATCCACGATCCGCGCCCTGAACAGGGTCGCCGCCTCGAGGATCTGGCTGCGCGTGGTGTTGTCCACCCGCACCTTGATCAGCATGTGCTCGCGCTCGACGGTCTGGGCGGGGTCGAGTTCGACGATCTTGATCACGTTCACGAGCTTGTTGAGCTGTTTGGTGACCTGCTCGAGCGGGAGCTCCTCGACATCCACGACGACGGTGATGCGCGAGAGACCTTGGATCTCGCTCTTGCCGACGGCGAGGCTCTCGATGTTGAAGCCGCGGCGGGCGAACAGACCGGCGACGCGGGTGAGAAGACCCGGTTTGTCTTCGACCAGGAGGGAAAGAACGTGGCTCATCGGATTACTCCTCTTCCCATTCCGGCGCGTGCTCCCGCGCGTACTGGACGGAGGAGTTCCCGACGCCCTGCGGCACCATCGGCCACACCATCGAGTCGCGGCTCACGATGAAGTCGATGACCACCGGGCGATCGTTGGTCTCGTTGGCGAGCTTGATCGCGGCATCCACCTCCTCCTTCTTGGTCACCCTGATACCGAGGGCGCCATACGCGTCGGCCATCTTCACGAAGTCCGGGATCATCGCCGTGCCATGACCGGTGTTGAGATCGGTGAAGGAGTGTCGACCGTCGTAGAACAGCGACTGCCACTGGCGAACCATGCCCAGCGATGAGTTGTTGATGATCGCGACCTTGATCGGGATGTTGTTGATCGTGCAGGTGGCGAGCTCCTGATTGGTCATCTGGAAGCACCCGTCACCGTCGATCGCCCAGACCGTGCGCTCCGGCTCGGCGACCTTCGCACCCATCGCCGCCGGAAGACCGTAGCCCATCGTGCCCGCGCCACCGGAGTTCAGGAAGGCGTTCGGGCGTTCGTACTTGATGAACTGCGCGGCCCACATCTGGTGCTGGCCGACGCCAGCGGTGTAGATCGCCTCTGGTCCGGTGATCTGGCCGATGCGCTCGATCACGTACTGCGGTGAGAGCAGCCCATCGTCCGGCTCGTCGTAGCCGAGCGGGTACTGCTTCTTCAGCTGATCGAGGCGCGCCCACCATTCGGTGAGATCGGGCCCGCCGCCCGTGGTGGCATTCGCGAATGCGACGGTGAGATCGGCGATGACGTCCTTGGCATCGCCGACGATTGGCACATCGGCCACCCGGATCTTGGAGATCTCGGCCGGATCGATGTCCACGTGTACGACCTTGGCACCCGGTGCGAACTCGCTCGGCGCGCCGGTCACCCGGTCGTCGAAGCGGGCACCGAGGGAGATGAGCAGGTCGGATTCCTGGATCGCGAGCACCGCGGGAACGGTCCCGTGCATCCCCGGCATGCCCAGGTTGAGCGGATGGGAATCGGGGAAGATCCCACGAGCCATGAGCGTGGTGACCACGGGCGCGCCGACCTTCTCGGCCAGCTGGAGGAGTTCGGCGGATGCCTTCGCGCGTCCGACCCCGCCGCCGACATAGAACACCGGTCGCTTGGCCTCTGCGAGCAGCTGCGCCGCGGCCTGGATCTGCTTGCCGTGCGCCTTGGTGACCGGACGATACCCCGGCAGGTCGATCTTCGGCGGCCAGATGAACGGTGCGCTGTTCTGCTGGCAGTCCTTCGTGACGTCGACGAGCACGGGACCGGGACGACCGGTCGACGCGATGAGATACGCCGCGGCTATGGTGGCCGGGATGTCCTCCGGGCGGGTGACCAGGAATGAATGCTTGGTGATCGGCATCGTGATGCCGACGATGTCGACCTCTTGGAAGGCGTCGGTCCCCATCGAGGTGGAGAAGACCTGCCCGGTGATCGCGAGGAGCGGCACCGAGTCCATGTGGGCATCCGCGATCGCCGTCACGAGGTTGGTGGCTCCGGGGCCTGAGGTGGCGATGCAGACGCCGACCCTGCCGGTTGCCGCGGCGTAGCCCTCTGCCGCGTGGCCGGCACCCTGCTCGTGACGAACGAGGATATGACGGATCGCCGTCGACGACATGAGCTCGTCGTAGAACGGCATGATCGCGCCGCCCGGCAGGCCGAAGACATCGGTGACGCCGAGCATTTCGAGCGAACGGAGGATCGCACCAGAGCCGGTCAAGATCTCCGGTTGAGAGAAGTCGGCCGGTTTGGTCGGCGAGCCTTTAGGCACGGGAATCGATTCCGTGGACATCAGATATTTCCTTGAGATGAGTGGTCGCGAATGATGAGCGCGAAGTTACCCGGTGATCGCGCCCTCCGCAGCGGAGTGCACGAGCTTCGAGTACTTTGCGAGAACGCCACGGGTATAGCGCGGTGGAAGCGGAGCCCAGCCAGAGCGGCGAGCTGCAAGCTCTGCCGGCTCGACCAGTAGGTCGAGGGAGCGAGCTGCGATATCGACCCGTATTAGATCACCATCGCGCACGAAGGCAATCGGACCTGCGTCCACTGCTTCGGGTGCTATGTGGCCGATACACAGTCCGGTT
>JAODMH010000145.1 GCA_025465035.1 Microbacteriaceae bacterium
CAAGAGATCCACTAGATGGCTTGCGTTACTCGGAGCGTGTTCGTTGGGTGCGTTGGCGCTCATCACAGCAACCGCCCCGACGGCCGCGAATGCCTCGCCGACCACGTACTACATCAACAATGCAGCAGGTTCGAATTGCTCGAACTTGTACACCTCCACGTCGATCGGCGCTCCCTGGTGTGATTTCACGAACGTGAACTCAGCCACCTTCGCCGCGGGTGACTCGATCCTGCTCGCACGAGGTGACACCTGGCACGGCGGCATGCAGCTCTCAGGCTCCGGCACTTCGGCGACCTATGTCACGGTGGGCGCGTACGGTGCGGGTGCGCGGCCCGCCATATCGCTTGCCAGCGGCGTCAACGACATCTGCATCTATGCAACCAATCTCGATTACTGGTCCTTCGACAGCCTCGACCTGAGCCACTGCGTGGCCGGGATAGCAATCAAGTACACGTCCCTGGGTCATCAGGGGCTCAGGTTCTCGAACATCATCGCCCACGACATGAAGGGGATCACCTTCGGCCAGTCGAGTACGACGCCGACGAACCTGCCCGGACTGCACTACGGCACCGGCATCTATATCTCCAGCGCCGGGACGGCCGTCCCGACGCCCACGCAGTGGGTATACAAGGACGTGAAGGTGGACGACTTCGAGGCGACGAACGTCGACGACGGATTCGAGTTCTCTGCGGATGGCTTCTCATCCACATTCCCCGCCAACAGCGTCCAGGACGTCTCCATGCATCGCGTCTATCTCCACGGGAACGACGCCTGCCCGCTTGTGGTGAACTCGACGAACTTCGAACTCGTCGATTCGACGTTCTCCGCAAACGGTTCGCGCGGGCAGTCAGTCGGCACGACCGGCATCTGGTTCTGGTACAGCAGCCACTTCTCGGTGATCAACAGCGTCCTCGGAGGTACCCCGAACACCGGCTCGCCGGATCAGACCGCCCTGGACATCGAGGGCTATGACGACTCGGGAATTCTGATGGGTGACTACATCGCCGGCGATGCCGGCGGCGGAGTCGAAATCCTTGGATTGGGCGGTCGGTCGGGCGACTTCCAGACGAATCACGCGATCTCCGACAGCGCTTTCGCCTCCAACTTCACGTCCGGCAGCGGGCAGCCCGGGAGCATTCGGATCGACAACCCGAATGGCATCAGCGTGACGGGCAGCGCAACGAACAATCTCTACGCGGAGCCCAGCACCACTTTCTCCTCCGTGTCCGGAAGCAGTTCCGTGTCATTCACGAACAACGTCGAGGCGACGTCGCCATCCCTTCTCTTCAACCAGGGCGCGCAGTACAGCGCAACCCAAGGCAGCGGGGGCTGGCGTTACCAGACATACAACGGAGCAAGCTGGTCCGATGCGGCGTACGACGCGACGAACAACAGGTGGGGCACGAGTGGCGCCTACCTGAACACCTTCGAATCTCTTCCCCCGGCGAGTTCGTCGCAGTGGGCGGCACATGCGTGGACCGCGCCTTCCGCCGGTACCGTGAACATCCGCTCGAGGGTACTGAAGGCCGATGTCGGTGGCGGCGATGGAGTCGCCGTCCGGATAACCAAGAACGGCTCGCAGATCTGGCCAGTCTCCGGGGGCGCACAGAGCCTCGGGGCGACGGATGCAACCGGCGTCAGCGCCAGTCTGAGCAATGTCGCAGTGACAGCCGGCGACGTCCTCCGTTTCGAGGTCAACGCGGGATCATCGGGCAGCAACTCGCATGACCTGACGAGCTGGAACCCGAGCATCGGCTACTCCACCGCCTCATCCGCGGTCAACGACAGCGATCCCGCGGTGACCTACTCGAGTGTCTCCGGAGGTGGCTGGACCTACAGCCCATCGCGCGGATGGGGTGACTACGGCGACGACGAGCACTACACGACGACGAATGGCGATTCGGTCAGCTATACCTGCACGGCGTGCTCGACACTCGGGTTCCTCACCGAGAAGACTCCGACCTCTGGCACGTATGACGTACAGGTAGACTCCGGCACGATCACGTCGGTCAACACCTACAACGCGACCCGGATCGCCCGGCAACTCGCCTTCGTCCAGGCCGGCATGGCCGTCGGAAATCACACCATCCGCATCACGAAGACCAGCGGCAGTTACGGCGAGGTTGATGCATTCCTCACCAGCGATCCGATCAATGACGACGATGCGTCGCTCGTCTACGCCGCCGCCGCCGGAGGGGGGTGGACGGACAGTAATGCTCGGGGATTTGGTGACTACCGCGACGACGAGCACTGGACCACCACGAACGGCGACAGCGTGACAGTGCCGTTCTATGGGTCGGGCGTTGCATTCATCACGGAGACGGAACCGGGCGGAGGGAACAACTCGGCCCAGCTCTGTGATGCGTCGGGAGGCTCATGCTCAACGGCCATCACGGTGAATACCTTCACGTCCACGCGATTGAGCAGGCAGATCGTCTGGCAGAACTCGTCGCCAACCGCGGCCCAGCAGCAATCGGTCAAGATCACGAAGACCAGTGGGTCGTACGGCCAGGTCGACGCCTTTATGGTCATCCCCTAGTTTTCGCCAAATAACGAGAGAGTGAGTCAACGATGTCCGATGCTCCCAGGTCCTTTGCTGCTCCCCTGAGTTCAGTTCCCGATCTTCCCGTCAGCGACGTAATCGACTCTCTTGTGTGGTTGAGCGATGTGGTCTCCAGCGAGGGGCCCGAGAAAGGGGACACCTTCCCCG
The DNA here is from genome assembly GCA_025465035.1 of Microbacteriaceae bacterium. Classification (GTDB taxonomy): domain Bacteria; phylum Actinomycetota; class Actinomycetes; order Actinomycetales; family Microbacteriaceae; genus Lacisediminihabitans. The sequence continues at coordinate 2,711 of JAODMH010000145.1, forward strand.
TCACCTGGCTCGCTGACGATTCCGTGGTCTCGGCCGCTGGCGACCCGGTCTCAAACGCCAGCCCCAATGGCATGGACACCCGCCGGTTCGTCGGTCACCCCCCGTCGTTCGGCATGGAGGTCCTCAACGAGATGGAGGATTTCGTGGGATGGGGTGGGGATGGCCCCAAGCCGACCGGCATGCTGGCGGTGAACGGAACCGTTTATCTCGCCGCCCAGAACATCCCGGGTCGCCATACCGAGGATGACGCCGTGCAGAACTGGGGCCACGGCTATGACGCGCACGTCTTCGCGTCACGGGATGGCGGGAGGACCTGGTCGCCGAGTCTCCCGGACATCGCGGAGGTGATGTTCCCTGGGAGATCATTCGGTGGACCCGCGTTCATCAATTTCGGCAGGGAGAACGAGCATGCCGTTGACGGGTTCGCCTATGCGCTCTCCGGCGTCGGCTGGGACAATGGCAGCGAGTGCTTCCTTGGTCGGGTTCCACTGGAGGCGATCCAGGACCGCGCGTCGTGGGAGTTCGTGGCGGGCTTCGACGCCGATGGCGCTCCCAGCTGGTCGAGGGAGTTAGCCGACGCGATCGCCGTGCTGCGTCATCCCGGCTATCTCGGCACCGTCGACATCGCGTACCTGCACACGATCAAGCGGTACCTCCTTCTCGGCTGGCGGAACAAGGTGAAGGCCGAGCCGGGTGCGGGTTCGGAATTGATCGTGTACGAAGGACCATCACCGTGGGGGCCGTTCAGCCTTGTGCACCATGAGGATCCCTGGGAGACGGCGGAGCTGAATCCCTACAACCCGAGGTTGCCTTTGAAGTGGTACGACCACGGTCGAAACGAGGGCTGGCTGCTCTTCTCCGGCAATTGGCGTGAGGGAGGATCCACGCCGATGTACCGGGCACATGCCAGGAAGTTTCGCCTGAACCTCCTGTAGTCGCGGAGAATGGATACATGCCACTCACGGGAGAGTACGAGCCGGGCACGTCCGCATGGTCGCGCAAGCAGACCGAGCTTTACGAGGCGACCGACGGACGCGAGGCCAACACCCTGCGTGGCAAGCCGATCATCGTGCTGACCTCGGTCGGGGCGAAGACGGGCAAGCTGCGCAAGAATGCCCTCATGCGCGTGGAGCACGACAGTGTTTACGCGGTGGTGGCGTCCAAGGGCGGCGCCGCGAACCCGCCCACCTGGTACTACAACCTGAAGGCCAATCCCCATGTTGAGCTTCAGGACGGCGCGACCAAGCGCGACTACACGGCCCGCGAGGTCGCCGGTTCAGAGAAGACCATCTGGTGGGACCGCGCCGTTGAGGCCTGGCCGGACTACGCGAAGTATCAGGAGAAGACGGACCGGCCGATCCAGGTGTTCGTGCTCGAGGAGATGGACCCCGCGTGAGCCCGATGGACTCCACGGGGAGCGTCACCAGGGGGCTGTCGGCACCGGGTATGTTCACGTAACACCCGCGCAACACGCCGGGTCTAGGCTCGACCCATGGAAGGCCTGTTCGACGGATACGGCGCCCAGGCAGTCGCGAGTCGCAAGACCGAGACGACGCCATGGGACGAGATGTTCGCCAAGCCGTCCAGCGTGCGTCCGGCCTATAAGGAAATTCACGCCGCACTCGCCGAGATGACGCAGGACGAACTCCGTGGCCGTACCGACGCTCTCGCCAGTTCGTACCTCGCTCAGGGCGTCACCTTCGACTTCGCCGGTGAGGAGCGGCCGTTCCCGCTCGATGCGGTGCCGCGGGTCATCGAGCTCGCCGAGTGGGTCACGGTCGAGGCAGGCATCAAGCAGCGCGTCCTCGCCCTCGAAGCCTTTCTCGCCGACATCTACGGTCCGCAGAACGCGGTCAGGGACGGCGTCATCCCGGCCAGCCTGATCAGTTCGTCCAGTCATTTCCATCGTGAGGCAGCAGGCATCGTTCCCGCGAACGGGGTTCGCATCCAAGTCTCGGGTATCGACCTCATCCGCGACGAACAGGGTGCCTGGCGGGTGCTCGAAGACAACGTCCGAGTGCCGAGCGGCGTGAGCTATGTCATCTCGAATCGCCGCGTCATGGCGCAGACCCTGCCCGAGTTGTTCGTCTCCATGCGCGTTCGCCCCGTCGGCGACTATCCACACAAACTGTTGCAGGCCCTTCGCGCGAGCGCACCGGAGGGCGTGGATGATCCGACGATCGTCGTGCTCACCCCCGGCGTCTACAACTCCGCCTACTTCGAGCACACACTGCTCGCCCGCCTCATGGGTGTGGAACTCGTCGAGGGCCGTGACCTGTTCTGTTCGGGCGGTCGGGTCTGGATGAGGACGACGGCAGGCCCGACGCGCGTCGATGTGATCTACCGCCGGGTCGACGACGAGTTCCTCGACCCACTGCAATTCCGGGCCGATTCGATGCTCGGCAGTCCTGGGCTGCTGCTCGCGGCCCGCCTCGGCAACGTCACCATCGCCAACGCGATCGGGAACGGCGTCGCGGATGACAAGCTCGTCTACACCTATCTGCCTGACCTCATCCGCTACTACCTCAGCGAAGAGCCGATCATCCCGAACGTCGACACCTGGCGGCTCGAAGACCCGGCCTCGCTCGAAGAGGTGCTCGACAGACTCGATGAACTCGTCGTCAAGCCCGTCGACGGTTCAGGGGGCAAGGGACTGGTCGTTGGCCCCGCGGCATCGAAAGACGAGCTCGCGGCGCTGCGCACGCGACTGCTGGCCGACCCTCGCGGCTGGATCGCGCAGCCGGTCGTGCAGCTCTCCACCATTCCGACCCTGGTGGAAGACGGGATGCGCCCGCGGCACGCCGACCTCAGGCCGTTCGCGGTCAACGATGGCAAGGACGTCTGGGTGCTGCCCGGCGGACTCACCCGCGTCGCGCTGCCGGCGGGTCAGCTCGTCGTCAACAGCAGCCAGGGCGGCGGATCGAAGGACACGTGGGTGGTCGGCGAGGATCCGCTGCGGGTCTCGCGGCACAGCATCCAGGGCCTCGTCGCCGACCAGGCCACCTCGACGGAGGCGGTGCCGATCATCGGCACCGGCGTGCATCAGGTGGATCAGGCACCGCGCGATCGTGCCCTCGGACAGGGCCAGCAGGAGCAGCAACAACAAGCTGCTCAACTCACAGAGGGCGGTAAGCGGTGCTGAGCCGCATCGCCGAGTCACTGTTCTGGATCGGCCGCTACATCGAACGCTCCGACGGCACGGCGCGCATCCTCGACGTGCATCTCCAGCTGCTGCTCGAGGATCCGTGGATCGAAGAGGACGTCGCTTGCCGCTCGCTGCTCAGCGTGATGGGCAGCGAGCCGCGTGAGGATGCAGTGCTCACCCGGCAGAGTGTCCTCGAGATCCTCGCCGTCGACCGGTCGGAGCCGGCATCCATTGCCTATTCGCTCGGCGCCGCGCGTGAGAACGCCCGTCGCGCCCGGGAGATCGTCTCGACCGAGCTCTGGGAGTGCCTCAATACGACCAGGGCGCGGATGCCGCGGAGGGTCGCCAGCGATAAGGTGCACGAGTTCTTCGCCTGGGTCCGCGAGCGCTCTGCGCTCGCCGTCGGCATCATCGAGTCGGCGACCAGCCGAGACGAGGCCTGGCAGTTCTTCACCCTCGGGCGCAGCATCGAGCGCGCCGACATGACCGCGAGGCTGCTCGCGACCAGGTCCCTCACCGAGGCGAGCGGGCCATCCTGGACGACGATCCTCCGTTCCTGCGGGGCATACGAGGCGTATCTCCGCACCTATCGAGGAGTGCCGAGCGCCCGCAACGCGGCCGAGTTCCTCCTGCTCGATCGGCTGTTCCCGCGCAGCATCCTGTTCTCCGTCCGTCGTGCCGAGATGTGCATGCGCGACATCGAGCCACGCAATGATCGGGTCGGCGTCTCCGACCAGGCGCAGCGACTGCTCGGCCAGATCCGCAGCGAACTCGAATACCGCCCGATCGCCGAAATTCTCGAGGATCTCACCCTCCACATGGACAACGTGCAGGCCGCGACGAGTGCCGCCTCTGAGGCCATCCGGCAACGCTACTTCCCGACGAACGCCGCACCCAGCTGGGTGGGGGAGAACACGTGAATCGACTTCGCATCAGGCACATGACCGGATTCCGCTACGGGGGTGAGGTCAACGCGAGCTACAACGAGGCGCGGATGCTGCCGACCAGCGGCGAGGGTCAACTGGTGCTGTACTCCAACCTCGAGATCCTGCCGATCTCCGCTCACCACGGCTACGTGGACTATTGGGGTAGTCGCGTCTCGTCGTTCGAGGTGCTCACCCCGCACAAGGAACTGTCCCTCACGGCGACGAGCCTGGTCGAGGTGCGGTCGCGCGATCATCCGGACCACGTCGTCAGTTGGGACGAGCTCGCCGAATCGGCCGAGCGCGCGACCGAGTATGTCGAACAGCGCAAGCAGACCAAGCGCACCGAGCCGCCAACCGAGGTCGCCGCGATCGCGCGAGAGATAGCGGATGCCGCAGCCAACCCCTGCGACGCAGCCCTCGCCATCTGCCAGAAGATCGGTAACAGCGTCGAATACATGCAGGGTGTGACGGGTGTGCACACGACCGCGGCCGAGGCGTGGGACCACCGCAAGGGCGTCTGTCAGGACATCGCGCACCTCGCGCTCGGAGCGCTGCGCTCGGTCGGCATCCCGGCTCGCTATGTCTCCGGCTACCTGCATCCCAAACCCAATGCCGAGGTCGGCGAGACGGTGGCGGGGGAGTCGCATGCCTGGATCGAGTGGTTCTGCGGCAACGATTGGCGCGGCTTCGATCCGACCAATCAGATCGACATCGGCGACCGGCACGTGACTGTCGGACGCGGCCGCGACTACAACGATGTTCCGCCGTTGCGCGGCGTCTACGCCGGCCCGTTCAAGTCGCAGCTCTTCGTCACCGTCGAGATCACCCGCGAGAGCTAGCGGTTCCGCGGCCTTTTGGGACTTCTGCGCCAGGACGACCGGGCGCACTGGTAACAAGGGGGCGCGGATGCTGCGGCTGTGGGTTTACGTTTGAAGCATGGAATATCGCACACTCGGAAATAGCGGAACTGTCGTCTCTGCGCACGCCCTCGGCACGATGACCTTCGGGGCTGAGGCCGACGAAGCGACGTCCCATCTCATTCTCGACACCTTCATCGAGGCGGGCGGCACCTTCATCGACTCGGCGGACGTCTACAGCTCCGGCGTCTCGGAGCAGATCATCGGCAACTGGTTGGGCGAGCATCCGATCGAGCGCGAGCAGGTGGTCATCGCCACGAAGGGCCGCTTCCCGATGGGCAGTGGACCCAACGATCTTGGCCTGACGCGCCGTCATCTCGGGCGGGCGCTCGACGCATCCCTTCGTCGGCTCGGTGTCGAGCAGATCGACCTGTACCAGATGCACGCCTGGGACGCACTCACGCCGATCGAGGAGACTCTCGGCTTTCTGAATGATGCCGTTACCCAGGGCAAGATCGGTTACTACGGGTTCTCCAACTACCTCGGCTGGCAGCTCACCAAGGCCGTGCACGTCGCGAAGGCGCACGGCTGGGCGCCGCCGGTCACCCTGCAGCCGCAGTACAGCCTGCTGGTGCGCGATATCGAACACGAGGTGGTTCCGGCGGCTCTCGACGCGAAGATCGGACTGCTGCCGTGGTCGCCTCTTGGCGGCGGCTGGCTCAGCGGGAAGTACGTGCGCGACCAGGCACCGACCGGTGCAACTCGCCTCGGCGAGAACCCGGAGCGGGGCATGGAAGCGTGGAAGGAACGCAACGCCAGGGAGCAGACCTGGACGGTCATCGATGCGGTGAAGTCGATCGCCGACGCGCACGGTGCGAGTCCTTCGCAGGTCGCCCTCGCCTGGCTCGGCGCTCAGCCGGCGGTGACATCCGTGATCCTCGGCGCCAGAACCGTCACGCAGCTGAAGGACAATCTCGGCGCCCTGGATTTGGCGCTGTCCGCCGATGAGCTGCGGAAGCTGACGGAGACCAGCGCGCCGCGCCCCGACGACTATCCATACGGCGTCGGCGGGGTGCAGCAGCGCAACCGCAAGCTGGAGGGCGGACGCTGAGCACCCCGACCGATCGCTAGTTGACCTCGGCGGGGTCGCCTCCGACACGGCGGTTCTCGTCGAGGGCATCGATCGCGGCCATCTCAGCCGTGCTGAGCTCGAAACCGAAGATGTCGAAGTTCTGGGCCATGCGCTCGCGCGAGTTGGATTTCGGGATGACGATATTCCCGGTCTGCAGGTGCCAGCGGAGAACCACCTGGGCCGGCTGCACGTCGTGGGCCTTGGCGGCATCCTGAATCGCGGGGAGTCCGAACAGGTCGTACTTGCCCTGACCGAGCGGCCCCCAGGCCTCGGTGTGGATGCCGTGCTTGGCCTGGAAATCCTTGAGCTCACGCTGTTGGAAGATCGGATGCAGTTCGACCTGGTTCACCGCCGGCACGACATCCGTCTCGGCGATCAGCCTCGCGAGGTGCGGGATGAGGAAGTTGCTGACGCCGATGGCCTTCGCCCGGCCGTCGGCGAGGAAGGTCTCGAACGTGCGCCAGGTGTCGACGTAGAGATCGTTGGCGGGCATAGGCCAGTGGATGAGGTACAGGTCGAGGTAGTCGAGCCCGAGCATCTCGAGGCTGCGGGCGAAGGCGCCCTCTACGTCACTCTCCTTGTGGTGATCGTTGCGGAGCTTCGTGGTCAGGAAGATCTCTTCGCGCGGAATGCCGGATGCCGCGATGGCCGCACCGACCTCGGTTTCGTTGTTGTAGCCGGTCGCGGTGTCGATGTGGCGGTAGCCAACTTCGAGGGCGTCTTCGACGACCCGCTGGGTATCGGCGGGATCGACGAGAAATACGCCGAAGCCGAGTTGCGGGATGCTGACTCCCGAATTGAGCGCGATGTGAGGAACTGAATTTGTCATATTTCGTACCTTACGAGCCTGCTTTGCCGCAGTCCAACAACTGAAACCGGAGGGACTCATCCGGACGAGTGCTGAATGCGCCCCGCTCAGTTTCTACCCACTGTTCTACGCCCGGTCGATCGGGCGGCCTGGCAAATAAAAAAGGGCGGATGCCGCGGCCTAACTCTTCTGCGCGGTGATCTCTGCTGTGACGATCTCTTCCGCTGCGCGCATCGGTCCGTCGACAGTGAGGAACAGCCGTCGGTCCGCATAGTGCAGACGAAGGCTCCGGTAGCGCACGAGCCAGTAGAGGCCGACGAGCGCCGCGAGGGCGCCGGCGGTGGCACCAACGCCGAGGGCCCAGCGCGGCCCGAACTCGTTGGCCACCCAGCCGACGATGGGCGCGCCGATCGGGGTGCCACCCATGAAGATCGCCATGTAGATGGCCATGACCCGCCCGCGAACCGGTGCCGGCGTCGAGAGCTGCACCGTGCCGTTGGCCGTGGTCATCATCGTCTGAGAGGCCAGCCCGACCACCGCCAGCGCTGCGCCGAATCCCCAGAACGTCGGCATGAAGGCGGCGACCGCGCACGCGATGCCGAACACGGCGGTCGCGATGAACAGGAAGCGCATGCGCGGTCTCTCTCGGCGGGCGGAGAGCAGCGCACCGATGACGGAGCCGACGGCCATCACCGAGGAGAGGATTCCGAACTCGGCCGCACCCTGGTGGAACACCACTGTCGACATGGTCGAGATGAAGATCGGAAAGTTGAAGCCGAAGGTGCCGACGAGGAAGACCATGACGAGGATCACCATGATGTCCGGTCGCGAGCGAACGTAGCGGAAACCCTCGATGAGATTGCCGCGCTTGCGGACGACCCTGGCGGAGTGCTCCAGCTCATCGACCCGCAGGAACTTCAGGGAGATCAGCACCGCCGCGAAGGATGCCGCGTTGATCAGGAACACCCAGCCGGCTCCGACGACCGCGGTGAGAAGCCCGGCGACGGCCGGACCGATCATGCGGGCCGCGCTGAAGGACGCCGAATTGAGCGCAACGGCGTTCGACAGGTTGCCACCGCCGACGAGCTGGGACACGAAGGTCTGCCTGGCCGGGGCGTCGAAGGCCGCGGCGCAGCCCAGGAGGAGGGCGAAGACGTAGACCTCCCAGAGCTGCACGACATTCGTGACGGTGAGCAGACCGAGCGCGAGGCCGAGCGCGCCCATGATCGCCTGCGTGGCCATGAGCACTTTTCGCTGATCGAAGCGGTCGGCGACGAGTCCGCTGAGCGGCAGCAGCAGCAGCTGCGGCCCGAATTGCAGGGCCATCACGAAGCCGACGGCGGCCGCGTCATGGTGGGTCAGTTGGGTCAGCACGACCCAGTCCTGCGCCGTGCGCTGCATCCAGGTGCCGACGTTCGAGACGAGGGCACCGGCGGACCAGACGCGATAGTTGTACCCGCTGAGCGAGCGGAACATGGCACTCATCGGTCGGCGATCTCCCTGAGGACGGGGATGACCTCGTCGAGCATGCGGCGCTGCTCGGGCGTCAGGGTCGCAAGTCGTTTGGTGAACCAGGCATCGCGACGACGTTTGGTCTCCATGATGAACGCGCGTCCCGCATCCGAGAGCTCGAGTTTCACCTTGCGAGCGTCGTCATCGGCGATGTTGCGCGTGACAAGGCCGGCCGCGACGAGGGCATTGACTGTGCGGTTCATGCTCGGCGGCGTCACGCGCTCGTGTTCGCTGAGCGAGCCGAGGGTCTGCGGCCCGCGGTTCGAGAGAACGAAGAGCACGGAGCGCTGGCCCTCCGTGACGTCCTCGTCGGCCTGCATCGAGCGGATGCGGCGAGCGAGTCGCTGGATGGCGAGCCGTAGTTCCTGATCGTCGTGGCGCACAATTACTTAGCATAGCAAATTAGCATTGCTAACTAAAGGAGTCGCTCCGCGAGGGATCGGTCCCGGCAATACACTGGGGAGCACAAGCGGCGAGGAGGCCTGATGGTCCAGTTCACGGCTGCACGCCAGGAGCGTACCTTCGTCGATCGCGACGGTGTCACGATCCATTTCTATCTGTGGAAGGCGGGCAAGCCGCTCGGCATCGTCCAGCTTGCCCACGGCCTCGGCGAATACGCCGAGCGCTACGAAGAACTCGCCCAGCGGCTCGTCCAGTCGGGCTTCAGCGTCTACGCCGACGACCACCGCGGCCACGGACAGACCGGGCTCGAGCAGTGGGGCGGTGACCACTCGCAACTCGGCAAGCTCGGCGCCGGCGGCATCCGGTCGACCATCGAGTCGGTGCGGGAACTCACGGCGATCATCCGCACGGAGAACCACGGACTGCCGCTCGCGCTGCTCGGTCATAGCTGGGGTTCGCTCATCGCGCAATCGCTCGTGAACAGCCATGCCGATGAGTACGACGCACTCGTGCTCACCGGCACCGCCTATCGCACACTCCTCCACATGAACGGCGGCGATCTCGCGAAGAGGCACAGCCACCTCGGAACCACCGGTTACGAATGGCTGAGCCGGGACGAGGGTGTCGGGCACGCATTTCGGGACGATCCGCTCACCTTCAAGGCCAACGCACTCAAGCTGTACGGGCTGAGGGAGAGCCTGCGCCTGCTCGGGCGACCATCCAAAAGGATCGCCCACGACATCCCGGTGCTCATCCAGATCGGCAGCGAAGACACGCTCGGCGGCGAGCGCAGCGTCGAACTCCTGGCGAAGAGCTACCTGAGGCGTTCTCGGCTCTCCGACGTCGAACTCATCGTGTACACGGACGCCCGCCATGAGGTATTCAACGAGATCAACCGCGAAGAGGTCTACGCCGACACCATCGCCTGGCTGATATCGCGACTGGCTGCCTGACCATCTATGTCATCCATTTTCACCCGCATCATCAACGGGGAGTCGCCTGCGCGCTTCGTGTGGATGGATGACGTCTGCGTCGCGGTGCTCACGATCGAGCCGCGCGGCCCCGGCCACACGCTCGTCGTCCCCCGCGAGGAGGTGGACCGCTGGCTCGACGTCGATGCGGACACCATGGAACACCTCATGCGGGTCGCTCGGCTCATCGGCCTAGCTCAGCGGGAGGAGTGGCGATCAGATCGAGTCGGCATGATGATCGAGGGATACATGGTGCCGCACCTTCATATCCACCTCTGGCCGTCGTGGTCGCCCTTCGAGTTCCACCCCGGCGGCATCGACCGCAACGCGAACCCCCGGCATCTCGACGAGAACGCCGTCCGTCTGCGCGCGCGGCTGCGGATGCACGGGCATGGCGAACGCGTACCGGAGGAGAACTAGGGTTAAAGCCACTGATCGGACCGAGAGGCACAACCCATGCACGGCGAATACAAGGTTCCCGGCGGAAAGCTCGTGGTCGTCGACCTCGATGTGATCGACGGACGCATTGCCAACTTCCGGCTCGCCGGCGATTTCTTCCTCGAGCCGGACAGCGCCCTCGACCTCATCAACCAGGCCGTCGACGGCCTCTCCGAGGAGAGCGACGCCTCGACCATCTCCTTCGCCATCCAGGGTGCGCTCCCGGATGACGCACTGCTGCTGGGCTTCTCGCCCGATGCGGTCGCGGTCGCCGTTCGCCGTTCCCTCGCGCATGCGACGACCTGGACCGACTACGACTGGCAACTCATCCACGGCACCGCCTATCCGCCCGTCCTGCAGATGGCCCTCGATCAGGTGCTCTCCGAGGAGGTCGGCGCCGGTCGCCGCAAGCCGACGCTGCGCATCTGGGAGTGGAACGAGCCAGGCGTGGTCATCGGCAGCTTTCAGTCGCTCAAGAACGAGGTCGATCTGGAGAACGCCGCGAAGTACGGCTTCCAAGTCGTGCGGCGGGTGAGCGGCGGCGGGGCGATGTTCATGGAGGCCGGCTCGGTCATCACCTATTCGATCTACGCTCCGACCGACCTGGTGCACGGCATGACCTTCGCCGACTCCTATGCCTTCCTCGACGAGTGGGTCATCGTCGCCCTCAGGTCGTTGGGCATCGACGCCTCCTACGTTCCGCTCAACGACATCACGAGCCCGAAGGGCAAGATCGGCGGCGCCGCGCAGAAGCGCCTCGGCACCGGTGCCGTGCTGCATCACGTCACTATGAGCTATGACATGGATGGGGACCGGATGGTGCAGGTCCTCAGGATCGGCCGCGAGAAGATGAGCGACAAGGGCACCAAGAGCGCCAACAAACGCGTCGATCCGCTGCGCAGCCAGACCGGGCTCACTCGCGCCGAGATCCTGGAGCGGATGGAGCAGACGTTCACGCGGCTCTATGGTTCTACACCGAGCGAGGTCACCGCGGAGGAACTCGCCAGGGCGCAGCAGCTCGTCGTGGAGAAGTTCGGAACAGAGGAGTGGCTGCAGCGCGTGCCATGAATTCGTCGTTCATCCAGTGTCGGATGCAATCGTCCCCAGCGTCGTTTAGCCTTGAAGGGTGAACTGGTGGATCTTCGGGGGCGTGGTGCTCGGCATCGTCGTCCTCGGTTTCCTTGCGCAGCGCTTCCGGTTCATCGATCTCTCGGGCAAAGACACGCGCAGGAACTCCGGCAACGGCTCGGGGCTCATGGGCATCGGCGACGAGGTCTTCGCGCCCAGCCGACACGAGGCCGCCGTCGAGATGGACCGCCAGACCATCCTCCCCGCACCGGCGCCGCTTGCTGGCGACGGCGATAAGGGCATCTACAACGGCCAGGTCACCATCGATCTGTCCAGGCCCGGCAGGCACTCGAAATAGTCAGCCGCGCTCTTCGAGTTCGTGATACTCAGAATGTGACTCGAGCCAGCTGATGACGAACGGGCACTCGGCGACCACCCTCTGATGGGTCCGGGTCCGGATGCTGTCGAGCACGCCCTGCACCATTTCCGAGCCCAGCCCCCTGCCTCGAAGTTGCGGATCGATCTCGCTGTGGGTGAGATGGATCGCATTGCCGCGCATCGAGTAATCGATGAGGCCCACCTGCTCGCCATCCTTCTCGAGAATGTAGCGATTCTGACCCGGGAGATGCTGCACGGCGCTGGACATCCACTGAGCCTACGTTTGGGGGCTGAGTGTCGCAACGACGATGGGAGAATGGGGCAATGCCCGAGCACTGGACGCCCGACTCGCCCTCCCGCGTCATCATGGGCGACAATCTCACGGTCGCGGCGCACCTTCCCGACGGGGCATTCACGCTCGTCTATCTCGACCCGCCCTTCAACACCGGGCGCAGCCAGGCGCGGCAGACGACCACGAGCGTGCGCTCCGCGTCTGGCACCATCAAGGGCTTCAAGGGGCAGCAGTACGAGCGGATCCGCGGCGACCTGATGAGTTACGACGACCACTTCGAGGACTACTGGTCGTTCCTCGAGCCCCGCCTCGCCGAGGCCTGGCGTGTGCTCGCGGACGACGGCACGCTCTACCTGCACCTCGACTACCGCGAGGCGCACTACGCGAAGGTGCTGCTCGATGCCCTGTTCGGGCGAGAGAGCTTTCTGAACGAGATCATCTGGGCGTACGACTACGGCGCCAAGTCGAAGAACCGGTGGCCCACCAAGCACGACACGATCCTCGTCTACGTGAAGACGCCGGGTGGGTACCACTTCGATTCGACCGCGGTCGACCGCGAGCCGT
>JAODMH010000157.1 GCA_025465035.1 Microbacteriaceae bacterium
CGGGTCGTCGATTGACATCGCGGTCCTGTCGAAGGTCGGCGTCGGGCTCGGCGTTGGGACAGCCGGGAGAACGGATGGGCTCGGAACGGAGGAGTGCACAGCGGCCGATTGCGGGGTGCACGCGACCAGCGAGACGGTGAGCGAGACCAGCGAGACGGTGAGCGAGACCACGATCGCGCAGAGTACGACGCCGCGCTTTCGAGGTTGGGCCATGGTCACGATAGTAGTCGCGACCCAACTTGCGATTGTGATTGCCGGGGGTGTAACTTTGCACTCTACGCAAATTTTTAGCCGTCGTCGGATTGTGTTCCGCGGCGGCCCGTTTCACTTAAACCCCCAGAACGAGGATCCATGTCACGCGCCGAATCCGCAACACAGGCAAAAGCCGTCCACGACTCTGGCGGGGTCATGACGCACCGCCAGATCCTGTTCGTGATCTACGGCCTCATGGCGGGAATGTTCCTGTCCGCTCTCGACCAGACGATTGTCGGGACATCCATCCGCACCATCTCGGACGACCTGCACGGTCTGAGCGAGCAGGCCTGGGTCACCACGGCCTATCTGATCGTGTCGACCATTGCGACACCGATCTACGGCAAGCTCTCCGACATCTTCGGTCGACGCCCACTCTTCCTCATCGCGATCATCGTCTTCCTGGCCGGGTCCGTGCTGTCCGGGATCTCGACCTCGATGTACGAGCTCGCCGTGTTCCGTGCCATCCAGGGCCTGGGTGCCGGCGGCCTGATGGCCCTGCCGCTCGCGATCATGGGCGACATGCTCGCGCCACGTGAGCGCGCGAAATACCAGGGGTACTTCCTCGCGGTCTTCGGTATCTCCAGCGTGATCGGTCCGCTCATCGGCGGCCTGCTTGCCGGAGCGCCGTTCATTCTCGGCATCGTCGGATGGCGCTGGGTCTTCCTCATCAACGTACCCATCGGGATCATCGCACTCGCCATGGTCGTGCGCTTCCTGCATCTGCCGAAGAAGAGCGAGAACCGCAGCGTGCGCATCGACTGGTGGGGTGCCACGACCGTCATCATCGCCGTCGCCCCACTGCTGCTCGTCGCTGAGCAGGGTCGCACCTGGGGCTGGGACACGGCCGGCTCGATCGCCTGCTACATCATCGGAGCAGTCGGCATCCTCGCTTTCATCCTCGTAGAGCGCGCCATGGGTGACGACGCGCTGATCCCGCTCAAGTTGTTCAAGAGCTCGACGTTCTCGATGGCCACAGTCCTCGGTGTGCTGGTCGGTTTCGGGATGTTCGGTGCGCTCTCGACCATTCCGCTCTACCTGCAACTCGTGAAGGGGTCGACCCCGACAGAGAGCGGATTCCAGCTGCTGCCGATGATCCTGGGCCTGATGATCTCGTCGATCGTCAGCGGCCAGCTGATCTCCCGCACGGGCAAGTACCGCATCTTCCCGATTCTCGGTACCGCCTTCATGGGCCTCGGCTTCCTGATCCTCACCACCCTCGCTGTAGGAACGAACTACTGGATCCTCGCGGTCGCCATGCTGCTCGTCGGCCTCGGCCTCGGCCAGCTCATGCAGACGCTCACGATCGCCAGCCAGAACGCGGTCGGGCCGCGTGACATCGGTGTGGCGACCTCGTCGTCGACGTTCTTCCGCCAGGTCGGTGGAACCCTGGGCGTCGCAGTGATCTTCTCGGTGGTGTTCAGCGCGGTGGGTGGTGCGATCCAGAGCTCGTTCGGCAAGTCCTCGGTGCTGCGCGCAGCGCTCGACGCCGCGCTGAACCCCGCCGTCGCCGGCGCCCCCAACAACAGGGGCATCATGAGCGCGGTCTACAACGCGATCGTCGACCCGATCAAGAAGGCGCTACCACCCCAGCTCGATCTGTCGAACGCGACCCAGCGCGGCGGCGTCGTCGACAACATCATCAAGACCGCGGGCGACAAGTTCAGCAATGGCAGCGGCGGCGGCGCAACCAGCAGCCTCGACGGCGACACGTCCTTCCTGAACGGTGCGAGCCACGCGCTCTCCGCCCCGTTCCTCAACGGCTTCTCGTCGGCGATGGTGATCGGCTTCTGGGTGAGCCTCGCGGTGATCACGATCGCGTTCATCCTGAGCTTCTTCCTCAAGGCGACCCCGCTTCGCGCGAAGTCGGCCCTGCAGGAGGTGGCGGATGCCGACGCGGCGATCCTCGCCACCAAGGCTGCCGAGATGGTCGGTGCCCCCCTCGAGCCAGCCCTTTCGACCCAGGGGAACGACATCATCGATCCGAAGAAGGACGCGTAAAACACGTTGCGGAAACGCGAAAGGGCGGCTCGCCGGATCCCGGTGAGCCGCCCTTCCGTGCTGTTACAGGGCGACGAAGCGCAGTACCGCGACGACGACCGCCAGCAGGAGGAGCACGATGTTGACCGGTATGGACTTGCCCTCCTTGCGGCGGACATGCACGGCGATGGCCACCACCTGAACGATCACCAGTCCTATCGCGGCGATACCGGTGACGACGGGCGCGATCCCGGTTACCAGCGGAAGGATGACGCCGAGCGCCCCGAGAATCTCGACCACTCCGATTGCTTTCACCTGCCAGGCAGCGAAATCTTCGACGTAGGCCATCCGCGGTTGAAGTGCGGCCTTGCTTCTGAACGCCTTCATTGCCCCGGAGAGCAGGTACAGGAGGGTGAGCAGGATGCCGGTAATCCACAGCGCGATGATCATTTTCTCTTTTACCCCATCAAATTAGTTACGATTAGTGTGCAACAGCATGAGCAGTTACTTTTATAACCTATCGGGACGACGCACTGCTTTGTGCGTCAGGCACACGGGGGTAAGAAATGGGCGACGCCCCGCCGCAGAACAGCATGCCGGCGAGCGAGATGGACGGGATCTGTTCAGGGTCCCACGATGCGGGAACGATAGTCCGTGACCTTCTCGATCAAGTCGGAGACAAGTGGACCCTGCTCGTGGTCGGCATGTTGGAGGATGGTCCGGTGCGGTACTCGGCCCTCAAGGCGCGGGTTCCGGGCATCTCACAGCGAATGCTGACCCTGACCCTGAAAAAGCTCGAGCGCGACGGCATGGTACGACGGGAGAGTTTCGCCGAGATCCCTCCCCGGGTCGAATACGAACTCACCGAGCTCGGCCGCACCCTGATCGAGCCGGCCGTCGGCTTCGCCCGATGGGCCCTGGAGAGCGCAGGTGCCATCGCCGAAGCACGCGAGGCCTACGACATCCGCGACTAGGGAACGACCAGCTCGACCTCGACTCCCGCCTTGAGCAGTCGGGCCCGGATGACCGCGATCGACTCCTCGCTCTGGTCGACGAGCACGAAGCGGCGTCCGAGCGCGGCCGCAACCGCTCCGGTCGTGCCGGAACCCGCGAAGAAGTCGAGCACCCAGTCCCCCTCGCGGCTGGAGGCCTGCACGATCCGACGCAGGACTCCCTCGGGCTTCTGGGTCGGGTATCCGGTCTTCTCCCTACCGGTCGGCGACACGATCGTGTGCCACCAGACATCCGTCGGCAGCTTGCCGCGCGCGGCCTTCTCCGCCGTCACCAGCCCGGGCGCCATGTACGGCTCACGGTCGACCTGCTCCGAATTGAAGTAGTAGCCGCGCGGATTCTTCACATAGACCAGGATCGTGTCGTGCTTCGTCGGCCAGCGGTT
>JAODMH010000098.1 GCA_025465035.1 Microbacteriaceae bacterium
GCCCGGCCGGCGGCGGCGGTCGTGGTCGTGGACCTGGCGGTGGCACCGCTGGTGCCTTCGGTCGCGGCGGCGGTAAAAGCAAGGCTCGCAAGTCCAAGAGGACGAAGAGAGCAGAATTCGAACTGCGCGAAGCCCCGTCGCTCGGTGGCGTCAGCGTTCCCCGCGGCGACGGCAAGTCGGTCATCCGTCTCCGTCGCGGTGCGTCCATCACGGACTTCGCGGACAAGATCGACACCAGTCCCGGAAACCTCGTGACGGTGCTGTTCCACCTGGGACAGATGGCCACGGCGACCGAGTCCCTCGACGAGGCAACGTTCGACATCCTCGGTGACGAGCTCGGCTTCAAGATCGAGATGGTCTCGCCTGAGGATGAGGACCGCGAACTGCTCGCCGGCTTCGATCTCGACCTCGATCAGGAACTCGAAGACGAAACGGACGAGGACCTCGTCGCCAGGCCCCCCGTCGTGACCGTCATGGGCCACGTCGACCACGGCAAGACGCGTCTTCTCGACGCGATCCGCAATGCGAACGTCGTCGCCGGTGAGGCGGGTGGGATCACCCAGCACATCGGTGCCTACCAGGTCGTCACGGAGCATGAGGGCCAGGAACGCGCCATCACCTTCATCGACACACCGGGCCACGAGGCGTTCACCGCCATGCGTGCCCGTGGTGCTCAGGTGACCGACATCGCGATCCTCGTGGTCGCGGCGGATGACGGGATCATGCCGCAGACCATCGAGGCTCTGAACCACGCACAGGCGGCGAATGTGCCGATCGTGGTCGCGGTCAACAAGATCGATAAGGAGGGGGCCAACCCCGCCAAGGTGCGCCAGCAGCTCACCGAGTTCGGTCTCGTCGCCGAAGAATACGGTGGGGACACCATGTTCATCGACGTGTCTGCGCTCAACAAGATCGGCATCCCCGAGCTTCTGGACGCGGTGCTGCTCACTGCGGATGCCGGGCTCGACATGCGCGCGAACCCCAACAAGGATGCGCGCGGCGTTGCCATCGAGGCCAAGCTCGACAAGGGGCGCGGCGCCGTTGCGACAGTGCTCATCCAGTCGGGAACCCTCGAGGTCGGAGACGCGATCGTCGCGGGTACGGCATACGGACGGGTCCGTGCGATGTTCGACGAGAACGGTGGCGCCGTGCAGTTCGCGACGCCTGCTCGTCCGGTATCGGTGCTCGGACTCACCTCCGTTCCCCGTGCGGGCGACACCTTCCTGGTCACCGACGACGACCGCACCGCCCGTCAGATCGCCGAAAAGCGTGAAGCCGCGGAGCGTAACGCCCTGCTCGCCCGCAGCCGCAAGCGGATCAGTCTCGAGGACTTCACCAAGGCCCTCGAAGACGGCAAGGTCGAGTCGCTCAACCTCATCATCAAGGGTGACGTTTCCGGTGCCGTCGAGGCGCTCGAGGAATCGTTGCTCAAGATCGAGGTCGACGACAGCGTTCAGCTGCGCATCATCCACCGCGGTGTCGGTGCGATCACGGAGAGCGACGTCAACCTCGCGACCATCGACAACGCGATCATCATCGGGTTCAACGTGCGTCCGGACACCAAGGCTCGCGAGCGCTCCGCTCGCGAGGGCGTCGACGTGCGTTTCTACTCGGTGATCTATGCGGCCCTCGAGGATGTCGAAAACGCGCTCAAGGGAATGCTCAAGCCAGAGTTCGAAGAGGTCCAGTCCGGTGTCGCCGAGGTCCGCGAGATCTTCCGTTCCTCCAAGATCGGAAACATCGCGGGTGTCATCGTGCGAAGCGGAACGATCACGAGAAACGCCAAGGCGCGGGTCATCCGCGACGGCGTCGTGGTCGGCGACAACCTCGCGATCGAGTCGCTGCGCCGGTTCAAGGATGACGTCACAGAGGTTCGCACGGACTTCGAGGCAGGCATCGGACTCGGTAAGTTCAACGACATCCAGGTCGGCGACGAGATCGAGACGATCGAACTGAAAGAGAAGCCGCGGGTCTAACTCAGGCACCCGGTGAGCGAGCCTGTTGAGAATCGGCAGGCTCGCTCACCGCAGCTCAAAGGAGAACAACATGGCTGATCCGGCACGCGCCGCCAAGATGGCGGACCGCATCAAGGTGATCGTGGCCAAGACGCTGGAGCGCGGACTCAAAGACCCGCGCTTGGGGTTCGTGACGATAACGGACGTCAAGGTGACAGGCGACCTGCAGCACGCCTCGATCTTCTACACGGTGTACGGCACCGACGAGGAGCGGGCAGACTCGGCCGCGGCACTCAAATCCGCCACTGGGATGCTGCGCAGTGAGGTCGGCAAGAACATCACCGCCCGCCTCACGCCGTCGCTCGAGTTCATCGCTGACGCGATCCCCGAGAACGCGAAGCACATCGAGGCGCTGCTCGCCGAGGCCCACACTCGCGACGCCGAAACCGAGACGCTCAAGAGGTCGGCGCAGTATGCCGGCGACGAGGATCCCTACGTCAAGCCGCGGGTCATCGACGAGGACTGACTCCGCTCATACACGAGCGGTCATGCCTGCGCCGGAGCTTTCTGCTGGTCCGGCTTGCTGCCCGCCTCTTTCAGGAAGAACTGGAGGAGGCTGGGCTGCGCCGAGACCGTCGCGACGGCCATCACCTTACGCACGTAGTCGGGGCTCTCGACCTGGGCGAGCATCGAGCTCGCCAGATCCGCCCGCGAGGTGAACTTGCCCGCGACGTACCGTTCGGCCGTTTGGTAGTCGGTGACTCCAGGCGTGTCGAAGAGACCGGACGGGCGGATGATGGTCCAGTCGAGATGGCTGTCTCTCACGATCGCTTCCATTCGGGTCATGTCGGCGTAGAGGGTCTTGCCCAGTACCCCGACCACGAATGGCTGAAGCACCTTCTCGAAGAAGAATCCACCGTGCGGCCCCGCGCCGGGGTCGACGGCGCTCGAGGTGACGCAGATGAGGCGTCGGGTTCCGCTGCGCTCCATGGCCCGGATGATGTTGGTCATGCCTTCCGAGTACACAGTGATCGGTTCCTTGCCGAAGGGAACGCCGAGGCTCGAGAGAACGGCGTCCTGGCCTTCGACCGCCCGGTCGACGGACACCTGGTCGTACACGTCGCCCGCGAGGACGGTGAGCCGGTCGCCGTGGGTCGGGAAATCTTCCGGGTGGCGGGTCACCGCGGTGACCGTGTGCCCGGCAGCGAGCGCCTGGTCGGTGACCAGTCGACCGGTCGGACCGTTCGCTCCGAATACTGCAATCCTCATTGTGGTGCTCCCTCCGGTACGCTGTGTTCAGCAGACCATACAATATAGAAACCGTATCATATGAAATCCGAAACAAATACGTCCAAGGACCCACGACGAACAGTCGCCGAGCTGAAGGCGGCCATGCGCGATCTGCGCGTGCAGCTCTCCTTGCTCAATCACCACGTCGGTTCGCAGGCGGATCTCAAGGATGCCGACCTCGACTGCCTCGACCTCATCTCGATTTATGCGCCGATCAGTCCCAGCGCACTCGCCAAACGGGCTGGTCTTCACCCCGCGACCATGACCGGCATCCTCGACAGGCTGGAGAGAGGTGGCTGGGTCGCTCGTGAACGCGACGCGAAGGACAGGCGTGCCATCGTCATTCGGATGCTTCCGGAACGCAACCGGGAGATGTATCGCCTCTACGCCGGCATGGACTCGCTCATGGACGAGATCTGTGACGGCTACGACAACGACCAGCTCGAGCTGATCACCGGGTTCTTCCGCCGGGCCACCGGCGCCGGACAGCTCGCCACGGAACAGTTCGAGGTCTAGGCGACTTCCGCGCGAGCAGGCAGGCTACTTGAGCAGGCGTGACAGTACCCGATCGGCGAGCGGCTTGCCCGCGGTCTGGCAGGTCGGGCAGTACTGCAGAGTCGAATCGGCGAAGATGACCTGGCGTACGGTGTCACCGCAGACCGGGCACGCCTCGCCGGTGCGTCCGTGCACCTGAAGGTTGGACTTCTTCTCCTTCTTGAGCTCGGATGCCGCGAGACCGTCAGCGCGCGCGATGGCGGCTCTCAGCGTCCCCTGCATGGCGTCGTAGAGCCGCGCGATCTCCGGAGGCGCCATCGATGCAGGCTTGAACGGCGACATCTTCGCCGCGTGAAGGATCTCGTCGGAGTAGGCGTTGCCGATGCCAGCGATGATCGACTGGTTGCGCAGCACTCCCTTGATCTGGGATCGTCCGGCGGTGCTCAGAATGTCCGCGAAGCGCTGTTCGGTGAACGCCTGGCTGAGTGGATCCGGGCCGAGGCGCGCGATACCCGGCACATCCGACGGGTTGGCGACGACATAGATCGCGAGACTCTTCTTGGTGCCGGCCTCGGTCAGATCCAGACCAGAACCGCCCTCGAGCACGAGCCGGGCCGCGAGCGGCCCCTTACCCGGGCGGCCGGATTGCATGGGTGCCCCCTCCCGCCAGCGGATCCATCCTGCTCGCGCCAGATGCATCACGAGATGCAGCTCGCCCACAGTGATGTCGAGGAACTTGCCGTGCCGGGACACGCCTTCGATGAACTGGCCGGCGAGGGCCGAAACAGGCGGGTCGAAGGTCTTGAGCGCGGCGAAGGACACGACGTCGAGCCGCTCGACCCTGCTCCCGTTGAGACGCGTGCCCAGGTCGATCACGAGGGCATGTACTTCGGGAAGTTCTGGCACCGCTACAGTCTCCGCCAGGCCGCGATATCTGTCCATGGTGAATTGGTTATGCTGACGACGTGCTCTACGTCACCTTCTACGCGAGCGAACTCACCCAGCTGCATCGCATCGGCGAGGTATATCCCAGACATCGCGCCTACGTCGACGAATTCGCCCTCGGTGGCCAGATCTGGATGATCGGCAACTTCGGCGATCCCGCAACCGAGGGTGCGATGTGCATTTTCCGTTCGCGCGAGGCGGCAGAACAGTTTCTCGCCGGAGACCCGTTCGTGCTCGAGGGATTGGTCGCGGCGTCGACGATCCGGGAGTGGGACCCGCTCGTCTACGAGGGCAGTTCGTAGCCGTCCACAGGACTGCCGACGACGAGACCATCCCGCAGTAGGCCGGCCATGGCCCTCTCGAACTGGGCGTCATCCGCCCGGACCGACGCCATCTCGGCGACCGTGACCGGCACGTCCGACGCTCGCAGTTCGGCGAGGATCAACCCTCGCACCTGCCGATCGGAGCCCTCGAACTTCTTCTGCACGGCCTTCCTCGCCCCGAGATACTCCGGATAGCCGGCGGCACGCCAGGCGCACTGCTCGGCGATCGGACAGGCGTCGCAGCGCGGCGAACGGGCGGTGCAGACGACCGCGCCGAGTTCCATGATGCCGGCGTTCGTCATCCGCGCCTCGGCGGGATCCGTTGGCAGGATCGCCTCCATCGCGGCCAGGTCGCGCTTCGAGGAGGGCGGCCCGGGTTCGCCATGACCGTCGATGGCACGGGCGATGACCCGCCGCACGTTGGTGTCGACGACAGGATGCCGATGGCCGTACGCGAAGGCGGCGACGGCGCGCGCCGTGTAGTCGCCGATCCCCGGCAGGGCTAGCAAGTCGTCGACGTCATGCGGAACCACGCCGCCGTGCCGTTCGGTGATCGCGACAGCGGTGGCGTGCAGGTTCAGCGCGCGGCGCGGATAGCCGAGTCGTTCCCAGGCTCTCACCGCCTCACCGGAGGGCACGGCGGCGAGGTCGGCGGGTGTCGGCCAGCGGCCGAGCCACTCCTCGAGCCGAGGGATCACCCTGGCCACCGGCGTCTGCTGCAGCATGAATTCGCTCACCAGCGTGCCCCAGGCGGTGAAGCCGGTACGTCTCCAGGGCAGGTCGCGGCCGTTTGCCACGAACCAGTCGTTGACCGCGCGCGCGATGTTCACGAGACCACTCTAGGTATACGGATGGCCGCCAACTCGCGGCGTAGTCTGGGCACATGGCCAGATGGGCACCCGAAAAGAACGACACCCTCGATGTACTCGCCGCCGAGATTGTGCACAACTACGGGGTGGGTCGGTCGATCGTGGCGGTGGACGGTACGTCGACGGCTGGCACGGGGCCCTTTGCGGACGGCATCGCCCAGCAACTGCGCAAGGACGGACACAGGGTGTTCCGTGCGTCCATCGCCGACTTCCACAGACCGCGCACGGCCTGGGCGGGCCCTGACGGCTCACCTCGGACCTATTATGCAGACGCATTCGACTACTCGGTGTTTCGACGCATACTCATCGACCCGTTCCGTGCGTCCGGCAGCACGGGTTTCGTGCTCGCGGCATACGACTCCAGACGCGAGACGGCGATCCAGCCCAGGTGGATGAGTGCGGGGGCCGACGCCATCCTCATCGTCGACGGTGTCTTCCTCAACCGCCCCGAGCTCTCGGGATTCTGGAACTATTCGGTCTTCGTCGAGGTGCCGGTCGAGGAGTCGAGCGTCGAGACGAGCGCGGATGCCCTGTACGTCGCGGAGGTTCGTCCGCGTTCCACCGCCTCGGCCATCATCGACAACAGCGATGACGAGCATCCCAGAAGAGCGTTTGCCGATTCCTGCTAGCTCCTGACCGGAGCCTTCACCCGCGCGATGACATCGTCCGGCGTGATGAAGCCGTCATGTTCCACCTCGTGCACCATTGTCACCAGCAGTTCGTTCACGGGTGTCGGCACCCCGAGGACTCTGCCGTGATGCACCGTCGCGCCGTTGAGGAAGTCGATCTCGGTCGGCTGGCCGCGGCGGATGCTCTGCAGCGTCGATCCCGGATTGGGGCGTCTACCCATCCGAGCCGCCATGACCAGGGGCAGCAGCTGACCGATGGACGCCGGAAGTCGCAGGAGCATTCGCAGGATGCCGTTGGAGAGTCCCTGCACCTTCTCGAAGACAACCCCATTCGCGATGCCGACACGTACCGCTTCGCGCATGCTCTCGGTCATCAGGATGCGCAAGCGCCGATCGGACACCACCTCCTGCACGCTCATCCCGGTGATCGCAGGCAGGGCGTTCACGTGGTTGACGATCAGTTTTGTCCACTGGGCGCCCTCGAAGTTGCCGGTGACGATCGTCGGCATGACCGCGCCCAAGATCTTCGAGGCGTAGACCGCCGGAAGTAGTTCGCCACCGAGGTAGGTCGACCCGCCGACCGTCACGGTGACCTGGCCGGGGGAGAGGAAGGATGCCGCGTAGAGCGCGAGGCCGCCGACGATGTCCGATCGAGGGGCTCCGCGATGCGCGCTCTGGATGCCCTCGAGCCCGTTCTGCATGACGACGACGGGGATGCCGACCAGAAAGGCCGCATTGGCCCTGAGCGCGGCTTCGGCATCCTGTGCCTTGGTCGCGACGATGACGAGATCCTGGCTTCTGGTCAGCAGATCACCGGCACTGACGTGTGCCAGATACTCGCCCCAGACGCCTGTCAATCGAATACCGTCGCGCGCGATCGCCGCGAGATGGTCACCCCGAGCCGTTACCTGCACCTCGTGCCCGGCGCGGGCGAGGAGAGCCGCGATAGTGCCGCCGACCGCGCCGGCGCCGATAACCCCAACCCTCATGCTCGGAATACTACTTGGCGGAGCGATCGGCCCCGCGTCAACGCACCCTGACGGTGCGCCCAGACGGAAGCAGCACCGCGATGACTGCCGAGCCCAGCAGCACCGCCGCTCCGACGGTGATGGCCGGGATCGCGGCATCCACGTATCCGGTGGGGGTCAATTCGCCGCCGGCGCCGGTGAAGACGGCGGTGAGCACGGCGATGCCCAGGGCGACACCGATCTCTCGTAGGGTGGAGTTCGTGCCGCTCGCCTTGGCGCGGTCGGCATCGACGATGTTCGCGAGCACCGCGGTGGATGACGGCGCGAACACGAGCCCCATTCCGACCCCTGCCAAGATGAACGCGCCGAGAATGTCGACGTATGACACGTCGGCGGACATCGTGCGCGACAGCCAGAAGATACCCGCCGACTGGAGGAGCAGGCCCACGACGATGAGGTTGCGCGTTCCGATGCGCGAGGCGAACAGGCCGGCGAGGGGAGCGACCACCATGGGCGCGAGTGTCCATGGCATCGTCATTACGCCCGCTTCGAGCGGCGAGTGCCCCTGCACGATCTGCAGGAACTGGATCAGGATGAAGACCGATCCGAAGATGCCGAAGCTGAAGGCGATACCGACCACATTCGCGACACTGAAGCTTCGGTCGCGGAATAGGCGGAGCGGCAGCAGCGGAGCCTTCGCGCGAGCCTCCCAGGCCACGAAGGCGACGAGGAGAACACCGCCGCCGACGAGCGAGCCGAGCACCTCCAGACTGTCCCAGCCCGCGTCGTTGCCGCGGACGATCCCGTAGACGAGGCCGAGCACGCCGACACCGACCAGCAGTAGGCCGAGCAGGTCGGCGCGCAGTCGTGCTCCGAAGCTGTTCGGCAGTGCGAACAACACCAGCGGCACGCTCACAATGCCGACGGGAACGTTGAGCCAGAAGATGGCCTGCCAGTTCCAGCCTTCGACCACGGCACCGCCGATGAGCGGGCCAAGCGCCACACCGAGCCCGGAGATGCCGCCCCAGATGCCGATTGCGAGCGGCCGGAATCGCGTGCTCACAGATCCGACGAGGAGGGTGAGCGAGAGTGGCATCAGCGCCGCGGCGCCGACGCCCTGCACCGCCCTGGTGACGATGAGCATCCACGGCTCGGTGCTGAGTGCCGAGAGGGCGGAGGCGATGGTGAAGATCGCGATACCGATGACGAAGACCGTGCGACGGCCGAGCCGGTCACCGAGCGCGACCGCCATGAGCATGAAGGTGGCGAAGCTCAGCGTGTAGGCGTTCACGAACCACTGCAGCTCGTCGATGCCGGCGTTCAGGTCGGTGCGGATGACCGGAAGCGCACTCGTCATGACGAGGTTGTCGAGGGTGGCCATGAACATCGGCAGGGACGCGGCGATGATGGCGAGCCAGATCGGCACCCGGCGCCGGGGGCTGACCTCACTTTCGTCGATGGTTTCTGTACGGGTTTCGATGGTGCTCATGCGGTCCTCCGGCAGACAGGATTGAGGGATCGATTGGTTATTGGATGATTACTTAGCACACTAGTTATCGACTGATAACATGTCAAGCATGACGAACGAGAGTGGGGCCAAGGGCACGAGGATGCGCGCCGAGGACCGCAGGGAACACATCCTCAAGGCGGCGACAGAGGTCTTCGGCGATTACGGCTATTTCGGCACGACGACCGCTGTGGTCGCACGAGCCGCCGGTGTCAGCCAGCCATACGTCGTGCGCGTATTCGGCACGAAGGAGAAGCTCTTCCTCGAGGTGCTGCAGCGAGCTCTCGACCTGTTGATGCGCGAGTTCCGCGCCGCGCTGGCGGAGGAATCCGATGTTCCCCTCGCCGACAGGATCGGCCTCGCCTACGTCGGCCTCGCGTCCAATCGCGGGCTCCTGCTCTCGTTGATGCACGGATTCGTGCTCGGCCGGGACCCCGAGATCGGTCCGGAAGCCAGGAGGGGGTTCATGTGCGTCTACAGATTCCTGCGCACCGAGGCGGGGTTCGACGCCGACGAGTCGGAACGCTTCCTCGCGGGTGGCATGATGATCAACACGATGATCGGCCTGCGGATGACCGATGACTTCGACCGTGACGCAGACGTTCGCGAATTGCTGCGTGCGGCCTTTCCTCAGAAACTCGACGTGCTGCTCGCCCTCGCGGAGCCGCCCATCGCCGAGAGGAACGGAGCGCGGTCGTGAGGCAATCGAGCGGCCAGAGCGGCATCCTTCTCATCGACAAGCCCGCCGGTCTTACCAGCCACGATGTCGTCGCCCGCACGAGGAAGCGGGCCGGCACTCGCAAGGTGGGCCACGCGGGCACCCTCGACCCGATGGCGACCGGCCTGCTCATGCTCGGCCTCAATAGCTCGACGCGACTGCTGACCTACCTGGTCGGCCTCGACAAGGAGTATTTCGCCACCGTCAGGCTCGGGCAATCCACCACCACGGACGATGCGGAGGGAGAAACGCTGCGAACGGCGACGGCAGAGATCATGGCGGCCATCGATGCGGGCGCCATACGCAACGGTCTCCGCGCGCTCAGCGGCGTGATCAGCCAGGTGCCGAGCAGCGTGAGCGCCATCAAGGTGGACGGCAGGCGGGCGTACGCGCTGGTACGGGCGGGCGAGACCGTCGAACTCGCCGCACGGACCGTTACCGTTTCGGAGATCGAACTCCTCGACTCCCGCGCCGTTGATGGGTTCGTCGACCTCGATGTGCGGGTGGAGTGCTCATCCGGCACCTATATCCGCGCCATCGCCCGCGACCTCGGGGAGTCACTGGGGAGCGGCGGTCACCTCACCGCGTTGCAGCGCACGAAGATCGGCCCATTCTCGGTGTCGGATGCCGCTGAGCTCGAGACTCTCGACGTCGCGGCATCCATGCTCGGCCCCGCGGAGGTCGCCTCGCGGCTGTTTCCCGTGTACGAATTGAGCGCGGCGGAGGCCGTTGATCTCGGACACGGCAAGCGCCTCGCGGCCGATCGCCCGGCGGAGGGCGACGGACCAGTGGCCGCCGTCGCACCAGACGGGCGCCTCGTCGGACTCGTCGAATTCAGCGGCGGGGTGGCGAGACCTCTCGTGAACTTCCCCACCGATGAGGAGCTCACGTGATCGAGTGGTTCACCTGGGCACAGGTGGCGGTCGCCGTGCTGGCTGGTCTGTTCTGCCTCGCGTACGGTCTGGCCGGCCGCGTGCCCAACGACTACAGCCTGGGTGCCACACTGCTCGTGGAGCTATTGCTGATCGCGCAGCTCGTCGTCGCGATCGTCGCACCCCTGGCGGGAAATCCGCCCTCCGGCAGCCTGCCCGAGTTCTACATCTACCTGATTTCGGCACTCCTCCTGCCGCCGCTCGCCGGTTTCTGGGCTCTCATCGAACGCAATCGCTGGAGCACGGTCATTCTCGGGGTCGCCTGCCTCGCTATCGCCGTGATGGTCTACCGCATGTATCAAATCTGGGCGTTCCAGGTGGCCTAATCTTGATCTGATGGCAACAACTACTTCTTCCCGTGCGGTCGGCGTCGGACGCGTTCTGGTCGCGGTCTACGGGATCCTCGCGCTCGCTGCCACCGGGCGCTCCGTCTTCCAGATCATCGACCGCTTCGGCGAGGCGCCGATCGCCTTCACGCTCTCCGCGCTCTCCGCCGTCGTCTACATCGTCGCAACGGTCGCACTCTTGCTGCCTGGCTGCACCTGGTATCGCGTGGCCTGGTTCACGATCGGATTCGAGCTGGTCGGCGTGCTCGTCGTCGGCACCATGAGCGTCGTCGCGCCGTCCGTCCTCGGCCTGCACAGCGTGAACCCGTTCGGCCGCGACGCCACGGTGTGGTCGGGCTACGGCCTCGGCTACCTCCTTGTACCGCTCGCGTTGCCCGTCCTGGGGATGCTGTGGCTCTATCGCCGTCGGCCGACCGTCCTGCCAGAGGCGGCATAGCGATGCACTACTTCGGCTCTCTCGCGGAACTGCCGGACGACTTCGGTCCTTCGGCGGTGACTATCGGAAAGTTCGACGGCGTGCACGCCGGCCACCGCCGCGTCATCGAGCAGCTGCGCGAATCGGCGGAGGCTGCGGGACTGGTATCGACAGTGCTCACATTCGATCGGCATCCGCTCGCCCTGCTCGATCCGGCGAAGGTGCCTGTGAGCCTGACGAGCGCCGCCCAAAAGCGCGAAGTGCTCGAGGGCACCGGCGTGGATGCCGTCGTCATGGTGGCGTTCACCAGGGAGTTCAGCCGCCTGAGTGCCGAGGATTTCATCCAGCGGGTTCTGGTCGAGGCGGTGCACGCGCGCCTCGTCTTCGTCGGTTCGGACTTCCGCTTCGGGCGGGAGGGACGCGGCAACGTGGAACTCCTCATCGAAAGCGGCCGCGAGAACGGCTTCGAGGTGCGCATCGTCGAAGCGGTGCGACCCGAGGGGGATCGAGTGATCTCCTCCTCCTGGATCCGCGACCTGCTCTCCGATGGGCGCGTCGACGAAGCCGCGACGCTGCTCGGACGCCGGCCATCCGTGCGTGGCGAGATCGTTCGTGGCGAGCAACGGGGCCGCGAACTCGGGTACCCGACCGCGAACCTGTCCGCGAATCTGGAGGGCTTCATCCCCGCCGACGGAGTGTACGCGGCGTTCGCCACCGTCGACGGTCGCACCATGCCTGCGGCGGTCTCGATCGGCAATAATCCCACTTTCGTCGGCGTGCCGGACAAGCAGGTCGAGGCCCACCTCCTCGACGAGGATCTCGACCTCTACGGCAAGATGATGGAGGTCTCCTTCGTCGAGTTCATCCGGGGCATGGCCAAGTTCGCCGACGTCGGCGAACTGGTCAGCCAGATCGGCCGAGACGAGCAGCGTGTCCGCGAGATCCTGCACGTGCCGGCCCGGCCGACGGCGACGCGTGGCTAGAGCGGGGTACGAGGCAGCCCCCGCCGATAGTATGGGGAGAATGCCCGATCCTCGTCCACTCCCTCTGTGGGCAGGCCGTACCGTCGCCCTGCTGGGCATTCTGCTCGTCGCGCTGAACCTTCGTACAGCGGTTGCGGTGATCTCGCCGATCGTCGCGGAAATCAACGTGGACATCCGGCTCGACAGCGTCGGCCTCGGCATTATCGGAGCCGTACCGCCGATCGCCTTCGCGCTCTCGGCACTGTTCGGCGCGCTGATCGCCAGGCGGACCGGGCTCGAGCGTCTGCTCGCCCTGGCGATCGTCGCCATGATCGTGGGCCAACTGCTCAGATCGGCCGCGACGAATTTCGCCGTCCTGCTGATCGGAAGTCTCATCGCGATGATCGGGGCCGGCATCGGAAATGTCCTCCTCCCACCCCTCGTGAAGCGGTACTTTCCCGATCGCATCGGACTGATGACATCCCTCTACGCGACACTGTTGGCGATCGGGACGGCGGTGACGGCGGCGCTCACCGCTCCGATAGCGAATTCGGTCGGCTGGCGGACGTCGCTTGCGGTCTGGTCGATCATGGCACTGACCGCGCTCGTCCCCTGGGTGACGATCCTGCTCAGACATCGTCGTGATCGTGCCGCCGTCGCGGCAGACGAGGTCTCCGACCTCGAGGAGCCGTCGGCCGACGCGATCGGTCGCATCTGGCGCTCGAAGACGGCCTGGACGGTCGCGATCGTCTTCGCGCTGTCGGCGTTCCACGTTTACGTGGCCTTCGCCTGGCTGCCCCAACTCCTCGTGGACATCGTGGGCGTTTCGCACGTTCAGGCGGGTGGCCTGCTCGCGCTCTACAGCATCGTCGGCCTGCCGTCAGCGCTGGTGGTTCCGCTGCTCACGGCGCGACTGAAGAACGTCGGCTGGGTCATCCAGAGCGGCGTGGCGGCATTCGTGCTCGGCTATCTCGGACTGCTACTGCTGCCGACGGTCCTGCCGTGGCTGTGGGTCGTGCTCATCGGCGCCGGCCCACTGCTCTTTCCCGCCGCGCTGACCCTCATCAATCTGCGCACGAGAACCCACGAGGGATCGGTGGCGCTGAGCGGGTTCGTGCAGACGGTCGGCTACGGGATTGGCGCCCTCGGACCCCTGCTCGTCGCGATGCTGCGCGGTCTCACCGGCGGCTGGACGGCCGTGCTCATCCTGCTGATCGTCACGGCGCTCCTCTGCGCTGTGGTCGGCGCCCGTTTGACGAAGCCGACCTTCGTCGAAGACGACGTGGCGCGTCCCTGAGGGTCTGCGCTACCGATCGTGCTTCCGGCGGCGGAGAAAAACCGTCGCGCGGCGGAGGTAAGCTCTCGCGGCGGAGATAGTGCCTCGGATGGCGGAGACACGTTCTCGCGGAGGGCGATATGACTCCCTCCGCGACGCGGTTTCTCCGCCGCCACTGCCCGCGTTCGGCGAGTGGCGCTACGCGACCAGTTGGGCGCGGTGCACGAGTGCCGCGGCACCGACCAGCGGTCCGTCGCTGGAGAGACCGGATGGCACGATCTTTACCTTTGTGACAAAGGCGAACTGTCTGCGACGCGCGACAGCGGTTCTCATGTGATCGAAGAGGTCGGGAGTGACCTGAGAGAAACCGCCGCCGATCGCGACGACCTCGAGGTCGACGAGGGCCGTCGCCGAGGCGATGGCCTGCCCGATGGCGCGTCCGGAGCGTTCGATGGCGGCGGCGGCGACGGGGTCGCCCGCGCGGTAGCTCGCGCCCAGTTCTTCGCCTGTGTTGCCGGTCCAGCCATGACGGCGCGCCCAGGCGACGGTATGAGGGCCGGAGGCGATCGCCTCGACGCAGCCGATCCCGCCACACGGGCACGGATCGTCGAAGCCGGCAACCTCGATGTGCCCGATGTGACCGGCATTCCCGGTGGGGCCGGAGACGGTGTTGCCGTGCAGCACGAGTCCTCCGCCGATACCCGTCGAGATGATCATTCCCATCACATTGTCGTAACCGCGACCCGCGCCGACCCAGTGTTCTGCGAGGGCGATGCAGATCCCGTCCATCCTGAGGGTCACGGGGATGTCGGGTAGCGCCGCGACGATCTGGTCGCGCAACGGGTACTCGCGCCAGGCGGGAAGGTTGAGCGGCGACACCCGGCCTTCGGCTTCGTTGATCGGCCCAGCCGATCCCACACCCGCGCCGATGAGACTCGCGCCAGGCGGGACGGCGCCGAGGACGCTGCCGATGACCTCGTCGACCGACACGGCAAGCTGATCGGAACTGCGCTCTGGGCCCGTCGGTGCGCGAAACCGGCTGCCCGGCAGCACCCTTCCGGCTGGGTCGACGAGGGCGGCCTCGACCTTGGTACCTCCGAGGTCGATGGCGATGGCGAAGTTCTGGGTCACGAAACAGTCCTTGATGCGATGAAGAGAATCACGTAGTGAGGGAGGAACGTCGCGATGATCGGCCAGAAGCTGGGTTTCCGCGGCCGGTAGTGGAGGCGGACGTCGTCATCACGCTGAAAGCTTATGGGAACTTTCCCGGCGTAGAGTTACAGCCGTGTCAGCCGCAGACCTGCTCTTCGAGCGCCAACTGGACCTGCCGCGCGTCATCGTCTTCGACGCACTCATCGACCCGGATCTCGTGGCCGGCTGGCTCGCACGAGCGAGCATCGAGCCCGTTTCCGGTGGCCGCTACGACATCGAATGGCTGGAACCGGATGCGCCCCCCGCGACCTCTGGGATCGTCGTCGAAGTTAACCCGCCGGCGTCCCTTTCGATCCAGACCGACGACCATGGCCTGATCGATTTCGCCCTCGGCGTGCTGGAGGGCGGCTCGCGCGGGAGCGGGACGCGGCTGACGCTTCGCGTCCGGCTCGCGATGGAGCCGGTATTCTCCGGCCGGGTTCGCGAGGACTGGGAGACCAGGCTCGACCGGCTCGAGGAGCTGCTGCGCGGGCATCCCGTCGACTGGGCGCGCCTCCCGAGGACGGATGCGGTCCAGCCGCCCGAAGCGGATGGCCGGTTCCGCGGGACTCCCGGCTAGCTGCTCGAATGCGCGGGGGATGCCCGGCTTGCTGCTCATATGAGCAGATCATCCACATCTGTTGATAGACCGAGGCTGTGCGCCTACGCTTGATCCGATGAACGGCATGAGCATGACCGCAAGCGACGAACTGCTCTCGGTGCGCGCCGCCGAGCTGTACTACGAAGACGTCAAGACCCAGGATGAGATCGGCTCGCTGCTCGGCATCACCCGCTGGAAGGTCGGACGGCTGCTCGCCCAGGCGCGCGAACTCGGCATCATCCGCATCGAAATCGTGCATCCGCGTGCTCGGCGTCTGCCACTCGAACGTGAACTTCGCGAACGCTTCGGACTGAACGATGCCGTTGTCGTGCCGGTGCCCCCGGAAATCTCGACCCTGCAGTTACGCGTCGCCGAGGCCGCGGCCGACTACCTCCAGGCGCTGAGACCCGTACCGAAGACGCTCGGCGTGAGCTGGGGCAGGACCCTCGACGACGTCGGGGCGAGCCTTCCCGAAGGCTGGGCACGCGGCGTCGATGTGGTGCAGATCAACGGCGGCGTGAGTCTGAACAGGCGGGCCAGCACCGCCGCAACCACCGCGGTGACCATCGCGCGTCGTGGGGGAGGGCACGCGACGCTGCTGCCGAGTCCGGCCATCCTGGAGCGACGGGAGACCCGCCTCGCCATCGAGGCGGACCGCACGGTCGCCGGCGTTCTCGACCTGGCCGCGTCGGCATCCGTCTATCTCTATAGCGCCGGTGTCGCATCCGCGAGTTCCGTGCTGGTCGAGAGTGGTTATCTGAGCCCGGATGACGTGGCCGAGCTGGTGCGCAAAGGCGCGGTGGGCGACGTGGTCGGCCGCTACATCGACGCGAATGGCAACATCGTCGACCCGGGGTTGGACGAGCGCACCGTCGGCCTCGGACTCGATCAGCTCCGGTCGGCGACGACCAGCATCGCCGTGATCGCCGGCGAGGCGAAACATCACGTTGCCCGCGCGGTCGCGAGCAGCTCACTGTGCACAGTTCTCGTCACGGACGAGGAGACCGCACTCGCAGTACTGGAGGAAGGCAGACAATGACCGTCGAACAATCGATAGCCCTCGCACCCGCCGAGCGAGCCAACCAGCTCATCGGGGGTGAACTCACCGAGAAGAGCCTCAGGCTGCACCTGGAGGGACTGCCGGGCGTCGACGCCGTCGGTCTGGAGGCGCGCGCCTCGGATCTCGGCACTCGCTCCATCAAGACCACCTCGAAGGCCTGGGCGCTCGACAGGATCATCGGTCTGATCGACCTCACGACCCTCGAGGGCGCGGACACACCAGGCAAGGTGCGGTCCCTCGTCGCCAAGGCGATGACGCCCGATCCGTCCGACCTCAGCACGCCCCGCGTCGCGGCGGTGTGCGTCTACGGCGACATGGTTCTGCACGCTGTCGAGGCGCTCGGCGCCGCCGGTGGACCCGGCGGCGTTCAGATCGCCGCGGTGGCGACCGCGTTCCCGAGCGGGCGTGCCGCGCTGCCGGTGAAGATCGCCGATACGAAGCATGCGGTCGCGGCCGGTGCCGACGAGATCGACATGGTCATCGACCGCGGTGCCTTCCTCTCCGGCCGCTATGGTGTGGTCTTCGACCAGATCGTCGCTGTGAAGGAGGCCTGCCGCAGGGACGACGGTACGTATGCCCACCTCAAGGTGATCCTTGAGACGGGGGAGCTCACGACCTACGACAATGTGCGCCGGGCGTCCTGGCTCGCAATCCTTGCTGGCGGCGACTTCATCAAGACCTCGACCGGCAAGGTGGCACCCGCCGCGACCCTGCCCGTCACGCTGCTCATGCTGCAGGTCGTGAACGACTGGCACCGGCTCACCGGCGAGAAGATCGGCGTGAAACCGGCCGGCGGCATCCGTACCTCCAAGGATGCGATCAAGTATCTCGTGACCGTCGCGGAGACGGTCGGGGAGGAATGGCTGCGGCCGAGCCTCTTTCGCTTCGGCGCCTCCAGCCTGCTCAACGACGTGCTGCTGCAGCGGCAGAAACTGACAACCGGCCACTACAGCGGCCCCGACTACGTAACGGTGGATTGACCATGCCCTTTCTCGACTACGCACCGGCTCCAGAGTCGACCGCGATCCTTCATCTCCGCGAGAGCTACGGGCTCTTCATCGACGGTGAGTTCGTGGACGGTCACGGTGCCTCGTTCCAGACCATCTCGCCCGCGACGGAGGTGAAGATCGCCGAGATCTCCGCCGCGAACGCGCAGGATGTGGATGTCGCCGTCGCCGCAGCGCGTCGCGCCTATGACCGCACCTGGTCGCGCCTGAGCGGCGCGGACCGCGGCAAGTACCTGTTCCGCATCGCTCGCCTGGTGCAGGAGCGCGCCCGCGAACTGGCGGTCGCCGAGAGCCTCGACAACGGCAAGCCGATCAAGGAGAGCAGGGATGTCGACGTTCCACTCGTCGCCGCCTGGTTCTTCTACTACGCGGGCTGGGCCGACAAGCTCGACTACGCCGGCCTCGGACCGAACCCGCGAGCCCTCGGTGTCGCCGCACAGGTGATCCCGTGGAACTTCCCGCTCCTGATGCTCGCCTGGAAGATCGCCCCGGCGCTCGCCGCCGGCAACACCGTGGTGATCAAGCCGGCAGAGACGACGCCGCTCACGGCGCTCATCTTCGCCGAGATCCTCCAGCAGGCGGATCTCCCTGCCGGGGTCGTCAACATCATCACGGGCGCCGGAGACACCGGCTCACTGCTCGTCAACCACCCAGGCGTCAACAAGGTCGCCTTCACCGGCTCGACAGCCGTCGGCCGTGCCATCGCCAAGTCCACGGCGGGCACGGGCAAGAAGCTCACGCTGGAACTCGGCGGCAAGGCGGCGAACATCGTCTTCGACGATGCACCCATCGACCAGGCGATCGAGGGCATCGTCAACGGCATCTTCTTCAACCAGGGCCACGTCTGCTGCGCCGGATCGCGGTTGCTCGTGCAGGAGAATGTCCAGGACGAGGTCGTCGATCGGCTCAAGGCCCGCCTGTCGACCCTTCGACTCGGCGACCCGCTGGACAAGAACACCGACATCGGGGCGATCAATTCGCGCGAACAGCTCGACCGCATCCGCGAACTCTCCGACGTCGGCGAGCAGGAAGGCGCGGAGCGCTGGACCGCCGATTGCGTCATCCCGAAGGACGGTTTCTGGTTCGCGCCGACGATCTTCACCAACGTCTCGACGAGCCACCGTATCGCGCGCGAAGAGGTCTTCGGACCGGTGCTGAGCGTGCTGAGCTTCCGCACGCCGGCCGAGGCGATCTCGAAGGCGAACAACACGCCATACGGCCTCTCAGCCGGCATCTGGAGCGACAAGGGCAGCCGCATCCTCGGTGTCGCCGACAAGCTCCGCGCCGGTGTTGTTTGGGCGAACACCTTCAACCAGTTCGACCCGTCGTCGCCCTTCGGCGGCTACAAGGAGTCGGGCTACGGTCGTGAGGGCGGACGCCACGGGCTCGCCGCCTACCTCGAGTCCTCCGGCTGGCATTCGCCGGCCGCAATCAGCAAGGGAGCACGCAAGTGAGCCGCCTCACCGTCCTCAAGACCTACAAGCTCTACATCGGCGGCACGTTCCCGCGCAGCGAGTCGGGGCGGGTCTACGAGGTCGCGACCGCGAAGGGTGCGTTCCTCGCCAACGCGGCGAAGGCATCCCGCAAGGACGCGAGGGACGCGGTGCTGGCCGCCCGCGCCGCAGTAGGAGGCTGGTCGGGGGCCACCGGCTACAACCGGGGCCAGGTGCTGTACCGCATCGCCGAGTTGCTCGAGGGCCGTCGTGCGCAGTTCGTCGAGGAGCTGCGGCAGAGCGAGGGCATTTCAGCGGCTGCCGCTGAGAAACAGGTAGATGCGGCGATCGATGTCTGGGTCTGGTACGCCGGCTGGGCGGACAAATACGTGCAGGTCGCGGGCAACGGGAACCCGGTGAGCGGGCCGTACTTCAACGTCTCAACACCGGAGCCGACCGGAGTCGTCGCCGTGATCGCACCACAGGAGTCATCCCTCCTCGGACTCGTGAGTGTCGTGGCACCCGCGCTCGTCAGCGGCAACGCCGTCATCGTGGTGGCAAGCGAACGGGCGCCCCTCGCGGCGATCAGCCTGAGCGAGGTGCTCGCGACCAGCGACGTGCCCGGTGGTGTCGTCAACATCCTGACCGGCTCTCCGGCGGAGATCGCGCCGTGGCTTGCCAGCCACGCGGATGTCAACGCCATCGATCTCGCCGGCGCCGGTTCCCTCGACTGGGTCGACCTGCAGATCGCGGCGGCGGAGACCCTCAAGCGCGTGCTCCCGCCGGAGGACGGCGTTCCTTTGCCATCCGTCGAGCGCGTCACCTTCTTCACCGAGACGAAGACCGTCTGGCACCCCAAGGGACTGATCTAGCGCGGGCGTAATGCGCCGAGTTGCATGGTGCCGCCCTTCGGAGGGGTTGCGAAGGGCGGCACCATGCAAGTCACTGCGAACGGGGTGGCGTGCCGCCTCCCCCGATGTGGGGCGGGCCCGGCTCGGCGACGACATTTAGGCTGGGAGAATGACCATCGGGGGAGCGTCGCGGGGGCGAGGTGTTCGGTTCGCCGTGCTCGTGACGATCCTCTCGGTTCTCGGGCTCAGCTCCATCGGGGCGACCAGCGCATCCGCGACGGAGTCCGACACCATCGCCTCGCTCGTCAATCAGGCCAGGGCGGCGGCCGGGCTTCCGGGGCTCGCGCACAACCCCGCAATGGATGCCGTGGCAGAGCGGTGGGCACAGCAGATGGGCGCGGCCAACACCATGAGCCACAACCCGAGCTATGCCAGCCAGATCCCCACCGGCTGGACCAGAGCCGGCGAGAACGTTGCCATGGGCCAGCCGACGCCCGCCGCCATGCACGACGCGTGGATGAACTCCGCGGGCCACCGGGCGAACATCCTCGGCGACTTCACGGACATCGGCATCGCCTTCGTCATCGTCAACGGCGTCACCTGGGGAGTTGAGGACTTCGGTAAGTATGCCGGTCACGCGAGCGCCCCGGTGCAAACGGCCGTCCCGGCCACTGCACCTCCCGCGGCCAAGGCCGCCGCGCCGGTCGCCGCGGCTCCTGTGCCCGTCGCGCCGGTGCCTGCGGCTCCTCCAGTTCCGGCCGCGGCTCTTCCCTCGGCCGCGCCGAGCTCCGCCCCGGGGACGATCCCTGGTGCGGACGTGGGCGCAGTTCCGCGACCGTCAGCCTCGGCATCCGTCTCCCATGATCCGTTGGCGACCCAGAAGACCGAGAAGTTCATCGCCACCGCACGGAAGACCGCGCCGAGCTTTCCCGTCGCATACGGTGTCGGAATCGTGCTCGTGGTACTCGGTCTCGTCGTCGGCAGCTACAGGCAGCTGCTGCACCGGCGCGCCAGGCGATCCGCCGAGAATTAACCGACGGGCATAGGCCGCGTAACCCAATTTCACTGGCGTTTCATGGCGCGGCGAGCGATCATGGAATGACGCGTCGTGTCAACGGCGCCGCCATGGAGGTCACGTAATGACTGCAGACACGGTTCTTTTTCTGGGGGACAGCATCACGCAGGGTGGCGACTGGGCGACCTGGTTTCCCGAACTCAATACACTCAACTTCGGCGTCGGCGGCGACACCACTGAGGACGTGCTCGCCCGCCTCGACACGGTCGTCGAAGCCCAGCCGGACGAGATCGTGCTCCTCATCGGGACCAACGATCTCGGATTGAGGCGCAACGTCGAGACTCTGGTGCGCAACGTCCAGTCGATCCTCGTCGATCTTCGTCGTGACCTGCCGGGATCACGGATGCTGGTTCAGTCCGTGATGCCGCGCGGCAGGGAATTCGCCGACCGCATCCGTGAGGCCAACATCCATCTGCGCCAGTTCTCCGCCACGGTGCATGCCCAGTTCCTGGACCTCTGGCCTACGATGGCCCTCGAGGATGGCGAGATCAATCCCGCCTTCTCCGACGACCGGCTTCACCTCAACGGTGCAGGCTATGAGGCCTGGCTCTCCGAGTTGCGGCCCGCGATGGAGCGGTTGCGCGAGGAACCACCCATGAGCCGGCCCATCCAGGCCATCATCTTCGACGAGTACGCCCGCCCGAGTTCCTAGGAGCCTCAGAGTTTGCCGACGAGGGCGGTGTAGAAGGCGACCCCGCTGAGGAAGGTCGAGGTGTGCATCCGCTCGTTCCTCGCGTGCAGTGTTCCCCGCTCCTCCTTCGACATCTCGAACGGGCTGAACCGGTAGACATGCTCGCTGATGCGCGTGTAGTAGCGGCTGTCGCTCGCCGCCATCATCACGTAGGGGGTGACGATCGTGCCGGGGAAGGCATCTTCGATCGAGGCCTTCAGCAGTTCCCAGGCGGCACCGGTGGTCGGCGAGATCGGTGACGGCTCGTTCGGATGCTGCACTTCGATCGTCACGAGCGGGTCGGCGACGGCACGGCGGACGTGCTCGACCGCCTCGGCGACCGACGAATCGATCGACACCCGGATGTTCACGGTGGCGACCGCCCGCTCAGCCAGCACATTCGCGGCCTGGCTGCCCTGCAGCATGGTGACAGCCTGCGTCGTGCGGATCAACGAGTTCGTCTCGGCGCTGAGCCGCCCGAAGAGCCAGAGCAGCAGCGGCCTGGTCAGCCAGAGGTTCGTGAACACTGCCCGGAACGGGTTCCTGGCATGCGAGCCGAGCGTACTGATCATCTCGACGACGGGCGACGTGAAACTCGCACGGAACGGCCGCTTGTTGAGCCGGACGATGGCCGTGGCGAGCCGGGCTGTCGCGGACAGCTTCGGCGGCATCGAGGCATGCCCGCCATCCTGCTCGACGGTGAGGGAGAGGCTCAGGATGCCCTTCTCGCTTACCCCGACGACGGCGATCGGACCGCTCACCCCCGGGAAGATACCCTCGACGATCGCGCCGCCCTCGTCGATCACGATGGCGGGACGGATGCCGCGAACCTCGAGCAGGTCGACGATGGCGCGCGCACCGCTTCCGACCGTCTCCTCATCGTGCCCGAAGCTGAGGTAGATGTCATGCTCAGGACGGTGACCCGCGAGCACATTGGCCTCAACCGCCTCGAGCACGCACACGAGCGAACCCTTGTCATCGAGGGTTCCACGGCCAACGATGAGTTGCCCGACGCCGTCGTCGACCAGTTCAGCCGCGAACGGTGGGTGGTCCCAGCCGTCCGGGGTCGCCGGCACCACGTCGTAGTGCGCCATGAGTACCGTGGGCGGCCCGTCCGACCGGCCCTTCCAGCGGTACAGCATGGAGTACTCGTTCACGAGTTCCCGCTCGAGGGCGGAATGGGTAGCTGGATAGAGCTCGGGGAGCAGCGCGATGAACTGACGGAATGGTTCCCAGTCGGTGTCCTCCACGGGGAGCCGCGACATGGTGGGCAGGCGCACGAGGGACTGCAGATTGGCGATCGGATCCGGCATGGAGCAATTGTGCCCCACCGTCGCGACAGAATAGGACGATGACGTCCTATCCAACCCCAGAGTTCCGGCGCACGGCACTCGCCCCCGGAATCCTCGGCGCAATCGTGTTGCTGGCCGGCCTCGCCCTGCTCGACAACGCCGGCGGCTACCTCCTCATCCGGTTCGCGGTGAGCATTCTCGCGCTGATCATGTGCGTGTTCTCTTGGCAGGGGAAGCAGTGGTGGTGGATCATCGCACTGCTCGCGATCGCCGTGTTGTGGAATCCGGTGGCGCCGTTTGCCTTTCATGGCCAGGGTTGGGTTGCGCTCCAGTTCGTTGGCGCCATCGTGTTCATCGTCGTCGGCATCCGCGTGAAGATCAAGAATCCGGACGACCGCAACCAGCGCCGCTGAAGCACCTATCCGGGCGGGTCCGCCCGGAGTACGGTGCGAGCATGACTTCGCTCTGGCTCGACACCGCGCGCACGATTGACACGGACTCCTTCAGCCCCGACGCCGACTACGACCTCGTCGTCGCGGGGGCCGGGCTCACCGGGCTGGTGACCGGGCTGCTCTTCGCGAGGGCGGGGATGCGGGTCGCGGTCCTCGAGGCGCGTCATGTCGGCGCCGCGGCATCCGGCAACACGACGGCCAAGCTCAGCCTGCTGCAGGGCAAGCACCTCTCCGAGATGCTCCGCCACACGACGCGGGCCACCGCCCGGGCGTACGTCGAGGGCAATCGAGAGGGCATGATGTGGCTGCTGCGCTACTGCGAGGAGCACCGCGTGTCCGTGCAGCGTAGGGATGCCTTCAGCTATGCTGCGAGCCCGGCGGGGGTCGAGAGGGTCGATGAGGAGTACCGCGCAGACCTCTCGCTGGGTCTCGACGTCACGCGCGAATCGTCGCTGGACGTCCCCTTTCCGGTCTACGGTGCGGTTCGTTTGGCCGAGCAGGCGCAGTTCAATCCAATGGACGTGCTTCGCGCGCTCGCCGCGGACTTCCGTGCCCACGGCGGACTGCTGGTCGAGGACGCGCGGGTGCTGCGGGTCAAGCCCGGCGATCCCAGCGTGGTCACCACCAATCGCGGCACGGTGTTCTCGGACAGGGTCGTGCTCGCGACCGGCACCCCGTTCATGGACCGTGGCCTCTACTTTCTCAAGCAGGAAGCGTCGCGGTCCTACGCTCTCGCATTCCGCGTTCCGGGCGTCACGCCCGAAGGGATGTACCTCTCCGTGGATACGCCCACTCGGTCGATACGCACCACGCCGGTCGGTGGCGAGGAGCGGCTCCTGATCGGCGGAAACGGGCATCCGGTTGGCCGGCATCCCTCGCCCCTGAGTCTCGTCCACGATCTCACCCGCTGGACGGAGGAGTTTTTCCCCGGTGCGGAATGTACCCATTCCTGGTCGGCCCAGGACTATCGACCCGCCGGCCGCATTCCCTTCACCGGATGGCTTCCTCACGGCCGTGGACGTGTCTTTATTGCGACCGGCTATGACAAGTGGGGGATGACGAACGCCGTGGCGGCGAGTCTCACGCTCGCGGCCGACATCCTCGGCGGTCATCAGCCGTGGGCGCTGAAACTGCACCGTCGCGTCACGACCCCGGCGGATGCCGGCTCGTTCCTCGGCGCGAATGCCGCGGTCGCCGTCGCCGCGACGAAGGGATATTTCGGCGCCTGGTTCACGGCGAGGCCGAGCGGCCCGCCCGCCGACGGCGGCGGCATCGTGACCCACGACCGGTTGCGACCGATCGGCGTCTCGACGGTCGACGGCGCGACCTGCACCGTCTCGACCGTCTGCACACACCTTCGCGGGGTGCTCAGCTGGAATGATGCCGAGCTCTCCTGGGACTGTCCGCTGCACGGCTCCCGCTTCACCGCGGATGGGCGGGTGCTCGAGGGACCGGCGAGGAAGGATCTTCGCAGGCTTGCCTAGGAACTCCGCGGCGTTCTCGCGATCCGCTCGGGGCCGCAATAGAGCCGGAATCGAGCTCACAGGTGGCAGCGCTAAAATATCCAGCAGCTTGTGGCCCGCGCCGACACGATTGGCAGGCGAGTCAGGCTCGAGAGATTGGGCCGAACAGTGACCGACATCCACCACCCAGCAGTCCCGAACACCATGGTTCCGACCACCGTCGTGCCGAGAACTCTGCCCATTACCGCCGCACCGGAGACCGGGTTCCCGACATCGTCGATGGCGACACGTGCCGATCTCGTGCCGAGCAATGACAAGTTCGCCATCCTCAACGAACGGCTGACCCCTCGCGAGGCGATGGTCGAGGATCTGCTGTTCATCCGCAGGGTGTTGGAGAGTGCCGACATCGACTATCTGCTCATCCGCGGCAATGACACGCGACCCGTCATCGCCGTTGACCGCCGCGCGCGCAAGGCCCTACGCCGCGCTCTCGCGGCCGCCTGCGCGGAGGAGCCGTTCTATTCGAAGCCGGCCGACGGGGTACACGGACCAACGGTCCCGCTCGCCGATGGCAAGCTCGCCGCCGACAAGTCGACGCGTGCCTTCATCCTGTTCCGTCCGCGAATCACGCCGAACGGCGAACTGCGCTATGGGGCCGCAGCCGGCGTCCGCCTCGAACTCTGGACCTACGACTCGGAATTCATCACCGCACCCACCGAGAACTCGCTCATGAGGTTCGTGCTGCCCCGCACGGAGGCTCTGCGCGACACCGTCGAACTGCACGGCGAAAGTTGGCCGACACTCGCCGGCATGTTCGATCCGCAGGCCCGTGACATCGACTTCGACATCGACATCGTGTTCTCCTGGGTCGACGGTGCCGCGATCGAGTGGCAACGGGCCAGAGCCAGGCGGATGCGCAGTTACGTCGTCGGAGAGGGCGACGACTCGCAGGCCCGCTTCCGCCAGCTCGACGAGCTGAAATATGCCCTGCGTTCGGTCTACCTCTTCGCCCCCTGGGTGCGAAACATCTACGTCGTGACCGACTCGCCGAAGCCGGACTGGCTGGCCGAGCATCCACGGGTCACGTTCGTGCCCAGCGAGCAGTTCTTCGCCGACCCCTCCGTGCTTCCCACTCACAACTCGCACGCCGTCGAGAGCCAGCTGCACCACATCCCGGGTCTCAGCGAGCACTTCCTCTATTCCAATGACGTCATGTTCTTCGGCCGCCCGGTCGGACCCGATCTGTTCTTCTCTCCCGGGGGCGTCACCAGGTTCATCGAGGCGACCACTCGCATCGGCATGGGGGACAGCAACATCGAGCGCAGCGGCTTCGAGAACGCGGCTCGGGTCAACCGACGCCTGCTGCGCGAACGCTTCGGACACACCATCACGCGGCATCTCGAGCACACCGCCGCCCCGCTGCGGAAGTCGGTGCTGCATGAGCTCGAGGCCGAATTCCCGGAGGACTTCGCCCGCACGGCTGCGAGTACCTTCCGGGCCGCGACGGACATCTCGGTGACGAACTCGCTCTACCACTACTACGCCCTGCTCACCGGGCGCGCGGTATTGCAGACGGAGGCGAAGGTGCGTTACGTCGACACGACGATGCGCGTTGGGCTCACCGACATGACGAGGC
Organism: Microbacteriaceae bacterium; assembly: GCA_025465035.1. Classification (GTDB taxonomy): domain Bacteria; phylum Actinomycetota; class Actinomycetes; order Actinomycetales; family Microbacteriaceae; genus Lacisediminihabitans. Next base: position 26,363 of record JAODMH010000098.1, read on the forward strand.
TGTTGAGACGTCGGGATGTCGATCTGTTCTGTCTCAACGACGGAAGCTTTCCCGAGCTGACCGTCGAAGAGCGCGCGGGTGCTGTGCGGGCGTTCCTCGAGGCCTACTACCCGATTCCGGCGCCATGGGAGCGTATTCCGGGCACGCCGACGGCCGTCTAGGCGCCGCGAGGGTCGACACAATCTCCGGCGGCGGAGAAACCGCGTCGCGGACAGAGTAATAACCCCCTCCGCGACAACGTATCTCCGCCGGTCGCGACACTTGCTCCGCCGCGGTCGGTTTACTCCGCCGCGGGGAGCTTTTTCTCCGCCGCGATTGTCGGTCGGCTAGACCGTCGCGAGTTCCCGCGTCGGCGGATGCAGCTCTTCGTCCGGGGCCAGCGGTGGGGTACCGCTTTCCGGGATGACCACGCCGTTCGCGGCGAGGATGCGTGCTGTCTCTTCCGCCGTGACATACGAGACCGGCGCGTATTCACCGATCGGCACGACCGAATGCAGCACGGTGTTCTCGTAGACGTGGATGAGGTTGTAAGCCTGCGCTCCGTCCCGTCCGCGTGTTCCGCCCACCGGCACATTGAGGTCTTGTGTATAGCAGGTCGCCGAGGCGACGGAGACCGGCACACCGGCAAAAGTGGCGGTGGTCGAATAGTGCAGGTGGCCCGCGATAATGCCGCGGACATCCGAACCCTGGATGACCTCGGCGAGTCCATCCTGGTCACGCAACTCCACGAGAACCGCGAGATCGAGCACGCTCGGAACCGGCGGATGGTGCATGGCGATGATGGTTCCGTGCGGAGCTGGGATCGCGAGCTCCTCAGCGAGCCAGTCGAGCTGCGCGCCGGTCACCCGCCCGTAGTGGGACCCTGGCACCGTCGAGTCGAGGGCGATGATGCGCAGACCGTTGACGTAGTGCACGCGGTCGACCGGCGCGGTGGAGGGATACTGGCCGAGCAGCCCTTCACGGAAGTGGCCCCTGTCGTCGTGGTTGCCCATCACCCAGATGACCTTGGCGCCCATGCGCGCCGCCACCGGATCGACGATCGCCCGCAGCTTGGAGTATGCCTCCGGGTCGCCGTGGTCGGCGAGATCGCCGGTGAACACGATCGCCTCGGGACGTGACCCGGAGGCTTCGAGTTCGTCGAAGATCTGGCGGAGATGCGCCTCGCTGTCCACGGAACCGTAGAGGGGCCCCGGTCCGGCAACGAAATGCGTGTCGCTGAAGTGAAGGATGAAATGGTCGGGCCTCGAAAACTGGGCCGTATAACCGGTCATATACCTATCTCACCATGACAATCTGACCAGGAGGTGAACGGGGCGCGGCGATCCGTACCCCCAATTGGGAGGTCGCTATGCGTGCGAAACATTCGACGGAGGCCTAAACTAGCTCCAGCACCCGGCTAACCCGTTCATCGTCTCGACCCCGGTACTTGAGTAATCACTCGGTACTGAGTTGCTCGAGTCAGGGTTGGTCGAAGCGGGGTTGGTCGCAGCAGTAGTTGGCAGCGGTCGACGCAGTTCGCCGACAACCGGTTCTCTCATCCGAGTGATTCCGCCGCAGTCGGTTCGGTGCCCAGAAGATGCAGGAGAAGTATGGCTCGGTCCGGCCAGGGGCAATCGGCGCAGGATAAGGCGGGCGGCAAGGCGACGCAGCGCAAGCAATCGTCGCGCAAGCCGGCCCAGCGCCAGTCGCAGCAGCGCCGTTCGAGAGGCACGGACGACACGGGCGTGATCCCCGTGCTCGCGCGCGCCGTTCGCGAGGTCGAGGGTGCCGCGGAGCGTGGCAAGGTCGGGCCGTCGAACCGCACCAAGTTCCAGGTCATCGCGCTGCTCATGCGGGAGGAGCGAGCACGGGCCAAGAACGACAAGGAGATAACGGATGCCGAGCGCACCGAGCTCCTCAAACGGCTCGACGGCGTCGCGACCATCCTCGCCAAGACCGCGGCGCGGGACACCTCCCTCATCCAACTACTCGCCGAGGAGACAGCGGTGACGGATGCGGCGCGCACCCTCCGCCGCGACATGCTCATCGCCGCCGGCGCCGAGCTGTCTCCCGATGAGCTCATCATCGTCAAGGAACCGGATCCGGTCGCGCCCGCCGCGGAGCGCCAGGTCGTTCCCCAGTCCGTCATCGCCCGCCAACTCTCCAATCCCTTCCTCGCCCCGGACTTCACCCAGGTCGTTAAGGCGCAGCCGGTCACCCGTCGTCTTGCCAACTGGGAGCTTCTCGAGCCGCTCTTCCGCGCCTTCGAATACGGCTCGGGTGGCAACGTCGCGAGCATGGACCTCCCAGAGCCGACCGCCGCCGACCGCAGGGTGCCGGAGAACCTCGAACTCTTCAACCACCAGGCCGCGTTCGTGGCCAGCGCTCGAGAGGGACATCGCAGCTACCTCTTGGCCGACGAGCCGGGCCTGGGGAAGACCGCGCAGGCGCTTCTCGCCGCGCAGGTCTCGAATTCCTATCCCTTGCTCGTCGTCGTCCCCAACGTGGTGAAGATGAATTGGGCGCGCGAGGTCGACCTCTGGACGCCGAACAAGACCGCGACCGTCATCCACGGCTCCGGCGAGAACCTCGACGCCTTCGCGGATGTCGTGATCGTCAACTACGACGTGCTCGACCGTCACGTCGGCTGGCTCGGGACCCTGGGGTTCAAGGGCATGGTCGTCGATGAGGCACACTTCATCAAGAACCGCGAGTCGCAGCGCTCGAAGCACGTGCTGGCCCTGGCTCAGAGCATCCGGTCCCGCTCACGCAACGCACTCATGATCGCGCTCACCGGCACACCGCTCATCAACACGATCGAGGACTTCCGCGCCATCTGGCAGTTTCTCGGTTGGATCGACGGCGAGAAGCCGACCGCGCAACTCATGGGGCGGCTAGAGGAGAATGGCCTGACCCCCGCCGACTTCGGCTTCTTCGCCGAAGCCAGGCAGACCGTTATCGACATGGGCATCGTGCGCCGCAAGAAGCTGGATGTCGCGGCCGACCTGCCGAGCAAACGCATCGCCGACCTCCCGGTCGAACTCGACGACGATCTCGGCCGGTCCATTCGCCAGGCGGAGCACGACCTGGGGATCCGGCTGCTCTCGCGTTACCGGGCATTGCTCAAGGCCCGTACCGAAAGCGCCGATATCCCGCATCCGGAACTCGTCCGCATGGTTGCCAGGGCAGAACTCGAGGAGTCGAAGGCCGCGAAGACCGGCGAGAACGTGTTCACGATGGTGCGCAAGATCGGCCAGGCCAAGGCCGTGCTCGCGGCCGACTACACCGCCCAGCTGGCACGTTCGGTCGGCAAGGTCGTGTTCTTCGCCAAGCACATCGACGTGATGGATGCGGCGGAGGAGACCCTCGCCAGGCGCGGTCTCAAGACCGTCTCGATCCGCGGCGACCAGACGGCGGCGTTTCGGCAGAACCAGGTGGACGCCTTCAACAACGACCCTGACGTGTCGGTCGTCGTCGCATCGCTCACCGCTGCGGGAGTCGGCCTCAACCTGCAGGCAGCGTCGAACGTCGTGCTCGCCGAACTCAGCTGGACGAGCGCGGAACAGACTCAGGCCATCGACCGCGTTCACCGCATCGGTCAGGCCGAGCCGGTCACCGCTTGGCGCATCATCGCCTCACAGACCATCGATGCGAAGATCGCGGAGCTCATCGATAGCAAGGCGGGCCTCGCGGCGCGCGCGCTCGACGGTGACGACTCTGAGATCGCCGCGGAGTCCAGCGTGCAACTCGATGCCCTCGTGCATCTGCTGGAGCAGGCCATCGCCGACGCGGGGGATTAGGACAGCACGGAACGTTCGACCAGTCGCGTGATCGCCTCGGTCGGTATGGCCAGCCAGTCGGGACGGTTGCGCGCTTCATAGACGGCCTCGTAGAGCGCCTTGTCGATTTCGAAGGCGTCGAGGACGGCGCGGTGTTCGCGCAGGTCGCGCCCGGATCCCGCGATGTAGCCGTCGAGAAAGGCGCCCTGGCAATCCGCGGCCCAGCTGCCCGCGGAATGGCCGCCCGCGCGGGCGAAGGAGCCGGCCACGTAATCGAAAGAACGCAGCATGCCCGCGACGTCGCGCAGCGGGATATCGGGCAGCGATCGTTCCCGCATCGGCCGCATCGGCTCGCCCTCGAAATCGAGAACCACCCAACCTCTCCCCGGCACGGCGAGGACCTGCCCGAGGTGGAGGTCCCCGTGGATACGCTGCAGCGCTGGCCACGGGCTCATCCTGGCGCGCGAGTAGACCTCCTCCAGCGCCTCCCGATGGTCGGCGAGCGTCGGTACCTCCTTCGCCGCGAGCTCGAAACGCCGACGCATGCCCGCAATCACGGCGGCGATATCGGCCGGGATGGTGGTTCGGGAGGGAAGTGCGCCGGCCAGCGTCCTGTGCATGGCTGCCGTCGTCTGGCCAAGTGCGCGTGCGCGGTCGCTGAAGTCTTCACCGATCTCGATGGCCCGTACCGCAACACGCCACGCATCCTCGACGCCGGGGATGAACTCCTGCGCGAAGGCGAGATGGCCGGTGGCGATGCCGTGCGGATCCCCTGCGTCGTGCCACCGTCCGGTGACATGCCCGATCGCCCTCGGCACGATCGCGGACCCGGCCTCCCCGAGCACCGCAGTGAGCACGACATCCGGATTCTCGCCGTCGTGCAGTGCGCGAAACAATTTGCAGATGACGGGAAACGACCGCTCGCCGTTCTCGGTCGTGATGTCGTAGACGATCGATGTGTTCGACTGCTCGCCGCTGAGCACTCGGGACGAGCGGATCGTCGCGCCATCGTCGCCGAGGTTGCGGCGGCCCCTGGCGACGATGCGGTCCGAGCCGTCGGCTGCCAGCACCGTGCCCTCATCGAGGATGAGCCTGAGCAGCGATTCCGCGAAGGCGGGGTCGTGGGGCCCGTCGTAGATCCACGTCGTGTCGGTGCCATCCCCGCGGGTCGCGATGAGCGCACGCTCCGCCCCCTCAAGTGGGACGCGTCGTTCCGTGAGCGGGACCTGGTAGAGCAGCGGATGCTCCGCACTGTCCAACACGAATTGAACGCTGATCGACACGGCATCGTCCGCACTGTCGAGGCGGAACCCGTCGATGAACTCGAAGCGGGGCGCGCGCGCCTTGCCCGCGTACCAGCGCTGTCGCGTCATCCATGCCGCGAGATAGCCGGGAACCTCGTCCACGACCACCTCCATCGGCAAACCGGGCCCGTCGCCCACGCATCACCCTACGCAGCGGGTGGGCGATGGACCAGCCCTGGCCGCGACCAACGTCGACAGCGGAGGTTTGGCGCGACCGCCGCGCGCCGCGCGGCGCGCTCACGCCGAACCTCCGCTGTCGAGCGCAGGGAACGGCGCGCCCCTCGATCGAGGGAGACCCGCTCTGGGGGCATACAGGTGACACGCAACCGGGATACTCTCCTAACCAGCAACACAGGGGGAACCTGGGTGGCGGCGACTTCGCGAGAGTCGAATGCGGATACGGGGGTATACCGGCTTCGAGCACTCGCAGAACAATGAGGTCGCCGTCCCTACCAGGAACCTTCGGCCACCCCGTCCGGTGCGGCGGAGATAATGGTTAGATGCTCTCCAGAGATCTCGCGTTGGCGCTACAGGATGCAGGGGTACGGTGGCGTCCGGTTTCCGGCGATGCGTTCGTCATCACGCGGGAGGGATTCGAAGGCGACGTCTTCGTGGTCAGTGACATGACGATCGAGTCGCATGAGTTCGAAACCGGTACCATTCTTGGATTCAACGGAACGACCGAGTGGGCGCTGGATTCCGTGGCCCTCGAGAACGCTCTCTGGCTCCCTCACGAGCACCAGCTGCGCGAACTGCTCGGCGGCACCTTCCACTCGCTCAGCCGTAGTGCGGCCGGGTACCGCGTCGATTTTGCCATCAACGGTGAGCCGGCATCCCATGAGGCGGTGGAAGTCGCCGACGCCTACGGGGGCGCGCTGCTCGATCTGGCCCGCGCCGCCTCTGACTAGTCGCGCAGCGACTGTAGATGGGCGTTGATGCTGGCGGAGAGTTCCCTATCCACGCGGAACGTCGCGCCGTCGAGCTCGCGCACCGGGGCAGCGAGCCGCACGCTCGACACCAGCCACGCGGCATCGGCGAGGCGCAGTTTCTCTGGTGACAGCTGCTCGAAGCCGGTCTCGAAGCCGACGCTCTCGGCGTAGCGGAAGATACTCGCCTGGGTCGTGCCGTCGAGGATCCCGAGGCCCGTGCCCGGCGTGAGCATCCGATTGCCGACCCGGTAGACGACACTCGAGCTCGGCCCCTCGAGGACGAAGCCATCGCTGGAGACGAAGATCACGTCGTCGGCCCCGCGCCGGGCGGCCTCGCGTAGCACGGAGCGGTTGATGGCGTAGCTGAGGGTCTTGGCCCCGGCGAGCAGCCACGGGGAGGTCCGCTCGACGTCGTGCCGATAGCCGCGGTCCAGCGTCACGACGCGAAGACCCTCGACGCGTACCCGTGAATAGTCCGGCGAGTGGGTTGCGAAGACCCAGCCGGTCGGACGTCCGTCGCCCTCGACGCCCCGGGTCAGCACGGTCTTGACCGATGACTCGTCCGCGGGTTCCAATTCGCCAACCGCCGCGAGGATCGCCGATCGCCAGGCGTCCACATCGGGCGTCGGCAGTTCCAGGGCGGCCGCCGAGTGGATGAACCGGCGCAGGTGGTGTTCCAGCGCCTGCGGGCGTCCATTGCCGACGCTGATGGTCTCGAAGATTCCGTCGCCGCGCGTCGCGCCCAGGTCGAGGGCGGTCAGCAGGGGAGCGGCCGGGTCGAAGAATGCGAACGGGGCAGCCATCGAACTGTGGGGCGGTGCATCCGACGATGGCTGGTTGAGTACGATGAGGACCTGTGTTGGCACCCCACCATTCTGCCCGGTCACGTGCAGACGACGGCGATCACTGGGCGAGAGCCGCTTCGAAGGCGTCGAAGACGGCGGCGTTGACGAGGACGAACCGCACCACGCCGATACTGCCGCCCGCCCCGTGGTCGACGATCCGGGACACTGTCGACACAGCGATGCGAGCGGCGTCGGCGATCGGCCAGCCGTAGACGCCCGCCGAAACGGCCGGGAACGCGATGCTCGTCGCGCCGAGTTCTGCGCCGACCCTCATCGACTCGCGGTAGGCGCTCGCGAGCTGGTCGCTATGGTCGATCGATTCGGCCCAGACCGGACCAACAGTGTGGATGACCCATCGCGCCGGCAGCCGTCCAGCGGTCGTTGCGACAGCCTGCCCGGTCGGCAGTCCATCGGGAAGGATCGTTGCGCGCAGCTCTTTACATGCGGCGAGGATCTCCGGACCGCCGGCACGATGGATCGCGCCATCCACCCCGCCACCTCCGAGCAGCGAATGGTTCGCCGCATTGACGATCGCGTCGACGCGCTCTGTCGTGATGTCGCCCAGGCGCAACTCGATTCGCGTCACGACTCAATCCTGTCGCTGTACCGGGATGCTGGCGGTGTTGCCGTAGGCCCTGTTGCGGCGCGGAATGAAGAGGGCGAGGATCACGCCGGCCAGGGCGACGGCCGAGCCCATGGCGAACACGATCTGGAATGCAACGCTGGTGGGTATCGGTACACCGCCGGAGAGCACGAAGTTGGAGGCGAGGATCACCCCGACGATGGTGGCTGCGACCGTTGAGCCGAGCGTGCGCATGACCGAGTTCAGGCCGTTGGCGGCGGCCGTCTCCGTCGGCGGCACGGCACGCATGATGAGCGTCGGCATCGCGGCGTACGCGAAACCGACGCCGAAACCCACGATCGTCGACGTGAGGATGACGTGCCAGATCTGGGCATGCAGCACCACCGCGAGAGCGAAGGCGATCGTGATGATGATGCCGCCGAGAATGAGGCTGGTGCGCGGTCCGCGGGAGTTCGACAGCCGGGCCGCCACGGGTGACATGAAGAACATCACCAGCCCGAGCGGCGTGAGGCACAGGCTCGAGATGATCAGGGTCTGTCCGAGCCCTACGCCCGTGGCGGTCGATGCTTCGAGCAACACCGGCAGCGCGGCCGTCGTGATGAAGAACGCGAAGCCAACCGAGATGGACGCTAGGTTCGTGAGCAGCACCGGTCTGCGCGCGGCTACCCGAAGATCGACGAGTGGGTCCTTCGTCCGAAGTTCGACGAAGCCCCAGATCAGGAGAACCACGATGCCGCCGATGAACAGCCCGAGAGTGAGTGGACTTCCCCAGCCCCATTCGCTGCCCTTCGAGACGGCGAGCAGGATGCCGACCAGGCCGAGTCCGAATCCAAGCGCTCCGACGAAATCGAATCGCCCGCCGACGCGCAACGTGCTCACGGGGATGATCGTCGCGACCAACACGATCGCCAGGATCGTGAGAAGCGTTGCGAGCCAGAACAGATAGTGATAATCGAAGTTCTGCGCGATGATCGCGGCGATCGGCAGTCCGACGGCGCCACCGACGCCGAGCGTCGCACTCACCAGAGCTACGGCACCACCAAGGCTCTTCGGGTGTAGAACGTCGCGAAGGATGCTGATGCCGAGAGAGATCACGCCGAGCCCAACGCCCTGGAACACCCGGCCGATGACCATCGGGATGAGCGTGCTGGAGAACGCACAGATGATCGAGCCGGCCGCCATGAGAATGAGCAGCGTGAGCACGATGCGCCGCTTGCCGTACATGTCGCCGAGGCGTCCGCTGATGGGGGTCGAGATCGCGGCGGCGAGGAGTGTGGCGGTCAGCACCCAGGTGGCGTCGGCGCTTGTCGCGTGAAGGAACTTCGGCAGTTCGGGGATGATCGGCGTGACAAGGGTCTGCATGAAGGCGGCGATGAGACCGGTGAGCGCGAGGGTTGTGGTAACGGCCCGATCGCTCGGCCGCCGGGTGAGGCGAGCCCGCTCCGCTGCTGTCGGTGACCTGTCGGCCCGGCCTTCGGAGAAATCGTCTGAACTCACCGTCCAACTCTAGGCGCGCCGGACGACACTAGCGCTGGAGTGTGTAGCTGCCCCAGTCGTCGACGCGCCAGTTGATCCAGCCGTTGACTCGCTGCAGGCTCACCGTCACCTCATAGGACTCGCCCGAGCTGCTCTTCGCCGCACACCCGAACTGCTGACCGACGAGCACCGGAGGAATGGTCGGGCAGGTGACATCGAGCTTCGCGCCGATGATCGAGGCCTCCGAGACGACTGACTGCTGGGCTTCGATGCTGAACACGCCGGGGATGACGGAGATCAGCAGTCCTGGCACGACGAGAACCGAGCCGATCTGCAGAAGGACGAGCGCGACCCACACGAGGAGAGGAGCGAGACCCAGCCGCCCGACCCTGCTGAGGCTCGCCGATCGGGCGAGGAGATAGACGGGCGCGGTCAGCAGCGCCCAGGCCCAACTGGCCCGGTGCTCATAACCCGCCTGCTTGAGCAGGACGCTGTCCACTATCGCGAGAATCACCACGATCAGATAGGAGCCGCCCCAGACAGCGCCCGTCGCCACGGGCCCGAGCGTCGCGCCGAATCCGAGTAGCAGAAGAAGGCTGACGACGAGCAGCAGGAGCGGAATGAGTGCGATGATCCAGACCGGCGTCGTGTAGGCCGGAATGCGGCTCGGCGACGACCTTCGTCGATTCACGGTGGGGACCTTCGGCTTCGACTCCTCGTCTGCCCTGGCCGGAACCGGGACGGGGGGAGCGGAGACAGCGGACGCGGCGGCCCGCGGGGCAAAGGCCGAGACTGCCTCCTCGATCGGATCGAGGTCATCGTCGTCGATCGGCTCCGCACTCATGCTGATCGATTCGCCGACCGGGGTCGGTTGATCGACATCGATAGTCAGCGGCAATGGAGGGTCGAGTTCCTTGAGTTCGACCGAGAGCGGTGCCTGCGCGCTGGCGGCATCACGGGCATCGCTCTCGTCGGTCGCGAGTTGCGCGTACTGTTCGTCGCGTTCACGCTGTTCGCGCTGCTGGCGCCGGGTGGGCAGCTCCTCGTCCGCATAGGCGAGGCGTGTCGGCTGCTGCATCACAAGCGGTGGGCGGGCCTCCGTCGTGAGCTCGGTCCACGCGTGGTTGTTCCACCAGCGAAGCTGTGGAAGTCCCATCGGGTCCGGATACCAACCAGCGGGTACTGTGACGTCGTCTTCGAACACGCCCGCCTCCCGCAATACTCGCTGTGAAAGCTCAGATTAGTGGGAAACTGTCGTCACCGCATTCCCCCCGTTGGCGTGCCTTCTGTGGAGTCTCGAAGACTGCTCACAGCGCTAATGCGGGCAGCCGGGCTACCGTTGCCCCATGCATGAGGTCCACGGGGTACAGGCGCG
>JAODMH010000178.1 GCA_025465035.1 Microbacteriaceae bacterium
CCTGTTCGCCGACACCGAACTGTGGCGGAAATGGTTCAGGATGCCCGGCTCGGGCGCCTCCTACGAGCACGACTTCCGCGTCGGCGGCGGCGACCGCGCCCGCAGCACCTTCACCCAGCCGGACGGCAGCACCGAGCAGCTCGAGAACCGCGCGATCTACTTCCACCTCGAGCCCGACCGCCGGATCGTCTACGCCTACGAGTCCATCGTCGCCAACCTGCCCCGCTGGGCGTCCCTCGTCACCGTCGAACTCAGCCCCGACGAAGACGGGACCGCGTTGAGTTGGACCGAACAGATCGCCTTCATCACCCCGACCGGCGATGGCAGCGCCGACCTGCCCCACCTGCGCGGCGCCATCCAGCTCCGGCTCAACGGACTCGCCGCCGCGCTCTCGCACTGACCTCCACGCGCAGGCCGTCGCTGCGGAGCGATAACCAAGAAAGGAGGGCTGAACCGGAGCGGGATCTGGGCTTTCGAAGGGAAGCTCATTGAGGTTCACTGCGCGGGTAGATATGTAAACACCGTACACATACCATCGGGGCATGAGGAAACCAAGTGTCGCCATACGGATTGGCGTCGTTGCTCGCCCTGAACTGCGGCCGGAGGATCTGCTCGCTGCAGCGCGGGCGGTCGAGTCCGCTGGCGTCGAGGACCTCTGGCTATGGGAAGACAGCTTCTGGAGCGGCGGCCTGGCCACATCGACAGCAGTACTCGGCGCGACATCCACAGTCCACGTCGGCTTGGGTCTCATGCCCACGCCGCTACGCAATCCGGCCCTCGCGGCTATGGAGGTCGCCGCTCTCAGTCGACTCCACCCTGGACGGTTCACGCCCGCATTCGGCCACGGGGTCCGAGAGTGGATGGTGAAAGCGGGCGCAGCGGTCGAGAGTCCCCTCACACTGGCGCGCGAGTACGTGACGGCGGTGCGGGCGCTGCTTCACGGCCACCAGGTAACCGCGAAGGGTCGTTACGTGCGCCTGGACGGGGTCGAACTCAGCTTCCCACCCGACCCTGACAGCGTCCCGCCGCTGCTCCTCGGAGCAAACGGCCCGAAGGCACTGCATCTCGCGGGAGAGATCGCCGACGGCGTCGTGCTCAGTGACATCCCGACGGTGGATGCGGTGGCCGCTGCAGTCGAAGCAGTCCGGGCCGGCCGGTCCGGGTCGTCGCTCGAGCACGAGGCTTTCCACGTGGTTGGCTATGTCGAACCGGCACCCGATCCCGCAGCGCAGGCAATCGACCTCGTGTCGGCCGGACTCACCACGATCGTCTTCACGCATTGGGAGGGGGATCCCGACCCACGCCTGCTCCTCGAGGCGGCTACGGCGGGCCGGGCTGCGCTTTCTTGGCGGGAGCCCAGTCGTGAGTGACGTCGCGTTCGTCCGTGGCGCCGGGACGGCGCATAGGAGGAAGACGCCAAGCTCGTGGCCAGCCTTGCGCGCCATCGACGCGCGGATAGGCGGCACCTACACGTACACGATGGTGAACGATGCCACCGGCGAGAAGATGGTCACCGGCTGTGTCTACCTCGACAGCGATGCATAGTGCGTCCTGCATAGCGCGTCCAACACTTAGCCATTGCACTTAGTGTCTACACGGTGTAACTTAGCCAAATGGCTCAGTATTTCTCCAAGCTCGACGGCACGTTCCAAGCCCTTGCCGACCCAACACGTCGTGCGGTGCTGGGCCGACTGGGAAAGGGACCGGCGAGCATTGGCGAGTTGGCAGCACCGTTCGACATGGCACTGCCGTCGTTCATGAAGCACATCCACCACCTCGAGAAAACCGGGTGGATCAGGACGCGCAAGACCGGCCGGGTGCGAACCTGCACCCTCGAGAGGAAGTCGTTCGACGTGATCGAGACCTGGCTAGCCGAACAGCGAAGTATCTGGGAAGGCCGCACCGACCGACTTGAGCGCTTCGTCACCACCATCCACGACAAGGAAGCATCCGAATGACCGACTCCCCCCACTTCGAACTCGACCTGACCGTCTCCCGCATCATCAGAGCCCCACGCTCGGCGGTCTGGAACGCCTGGACCGACCCCGCGAGCTTCCAGCAATGGTGGGTTCCCGCACCGGAGGTCTGCCGCGTGCACGACATGGACCTGCGCCCCGGCGGAGCCTTCCGCACCGAAATCAGTCAAGACGGCATCGAGTTCGGTCCGCACATCACCGGCTGCTTCCTCGCCGTTGACGAGCTCGAGCGCATCGTCTTCACGGACGCGCTCGTCGCCGACTGGCGTCCCGCGGAGACATCGTTCGTAACCGCCGTCATCACCATGAAGGATCACCCTAACGGGACCGAATACACCGCCACCGCGATGCACCGCAACATCTCCGACCGTGACCAGCACGAACAGCTCGGATTCCACGACGGGTGGGGCACCGTCACCAGGCAGCTCGCCGAACTCGTCGAGTCGCGGAGCATAGGAACGAACGAGGCCTCCTCTTGAACCGCAGTAGATCTGCGGCAGAGAGATGATGGGCTAGGAATCGGGAAGGGTCCTCGGCCTCGAACGGCGGCACGAGCAACCAAGACGTTGGTGAGAAACGGGCCGCGTCTACCCATCGGAAGCCACGCGGTGAGGGTCTGGGTCGGCGTTCAGACGGGGCTGGTGAGCTGGATCAGGTTGCCGCAGGTGTCGTCCAGCACCGCGACGATGACCGGTCCCATCGCGGTCGGCGCCTGGGTGAACCTCACCCCTCGCGCCTCGAGATCCTCGTGGGCGGCGGTCACGTCGTCCACGGCGAACGAGGTGTACGGAATGCCGTCTTCGACCAGAGCTTGCTTGAACACCTTCGCTGCGGGATGCGCGTCGGGTTCCAGCAGCAGCTCGACGCCATCGGGCTCGTTGGCGCCGACGACGGTGAGCCACCGGAACTCCCCCACCGGGACATCAGTCTTGGCGACGAAGCCGAGCTTCTCGGTGTAGAAGGCGAGCGCTTTCTCTTGGTCGTCGACCAGCACACTCGTGACGTTGATCCTGGGCATGGGCTTGCTCCTCATCGGTCTACGGGCCAGCGCTCGACGATCGAGCGCAGCGGTTCGGTGTTCAACTGGTGGATCTTGGTCCGCCCCTCGCGATGCGAACGAACCAGGCCGGCCTCCTCGAGGACAGCGAGGTGCTGGGAGATGGCCTGACGCGACGACCTGCTGCCGTGCCGCATCACAAGGCGCGAGCAGATCTCGAACAGCGACTGCCCGTCACTGAGCGCCAACTCGTCCAAGATCGTCCGTCGCGTCGGATCCGCCAACGCTTTGAACACATCACCCACACGAGAACAATAGGCAAGTACTTACTTGCATGTCAATGCCGGAGGTTCACCGGCATATGTCGAGATAGCCTTCGACTGAACAGCCGAACTTGAGCGTTGCTGCGTGCCCTGTGGCGGTGGCGCCACTTTCCCCGAATGCTCATGGGCTCGATCGAGGGCATCACTTCGAATGCCGGCCGCCTCGAGCAACTCGTCGCCGTCGGCGTCCTGACGGCGTCGCGGGGTCGATCGACTCTCGCCGTAGGCGGAAGCGACAGGTCGATGTCCTGCGTCATCGCTATGGTTTCGACATGGACCTTTCTGGACGTGTCGCGCTGGTCACCGGGGCTAGCAGGGGCGTTGGACGTGGCATCGCGCTCGGCCTGGGTGAGGCCGGTGCGACTGTGTACGTGGTGGGGCGTACTGAGGTGGAGGGCACGGCGGCGTCCGGGCTGACCGGCACCGTGCACGCGACCGCCCGGGAGGTGACAGCTGCTGGCGGGGTGGGCATCCCGATCCCGATGGATGTCGGGGACGACGACCAGGTGGCGACCGCGATCGCGCGCATCGCGGCCGATCACGGTCGGCTAGACATCCTGGCGAACGCGGCCTGGGGCGGCTACGAGCGGTTCACGAACGGTGGCCTGGTTTTCGGACCGTTCTGGGAGCAGCCGCTGGTCCTGTGGGATTCGATGAACCGCATCGGCCTGCGCAGTGATTACGTCGTCTCCTCCCTCGCCGTGCCGCTAATGCTGAAATCGGAAGCCGGCCTCATCGTCAGCGTGTCCTCCTTCGCCGGGCAGGTATTCATTCCGCCGGTCGCCTACGGTGTCGCGCACACCGCGATCGATCGCCTCGCCAGAGACATGGCTGAGGAACTGCGGCCCCACCGGGTGACGTCCGTGTCGCTGTATCCAGGACTGGTGCTCACCGAGAGCGTGCAGGCCACCATCGAGTTCTTCGAGAACGAGACCAATCGCGAGACCCCGCTCTTTATCGGGCGCGTCGTCGCGGCGCTGGCCGGCGATCCCGAGGTCTTCGACCTGACGGGACGCTGGCTGGTCGCGGCAGAACTCGGAGCCGACTATGGCCTCACCGACGAGAACGGGCTGTTGCCCGCGTCCAACCGGGAGCGACACCGGGGGTCGAATAGCTCCTGAGCGGAACGGATAACGCATCGACCCGCTCCCTGTGTCCGAACCGCGACTACAACCCCTCGGCGAGCTCCTTGATCGCGGCCAGTCGGCGGCCCCACTCGGCGCCGATGGTGTCGAGCCGGCGGGCTGTCTCGCTCAGCTGCGATCCGAGTACGCGGTACTGTACTTCCCGGCCGACGCGCACCGGCTCGACGAGTCCGGCCCCCTGCAGCACCGCCAGGTGCTTGGCGATCGCCTGGCGAGTCACCGGGAGACGCCCGGCGAGGGCGGAAGCCGAAGCATCGCCCTCGCCGAGTGCCACCAGGATGCTCCACCGAGTCTCGTCCCCGAGCGCGGCGAACACCGGGACCAGCGTTTCTGCCGTCACGAGCCGCTCTCGAGCAGGGCGACCAGCTTGTCCAATTCGCCGTCCCAGCCCTGGCGGTGGCTCTCGAGGTTCGCGGCCGGGCCGGAGGTGGTCTCGAACCCGGTCTCCACCACCGTGAGCCGGGTGCCGTCCGACACCGGCTCGAGAGTGAAGGTGAACACCGTCGAGTGCGCGTCGTCGACCTCCTTCGGCAGTCGCCCCATGGCGTCGTCGTTGCTCCAGCGGTACGAGACCATCCGGGGCGCATCAATCGCTTCGATTCGCACCGGCACGTCGCCGTACCCCGGAAACGTGAGGGTACCCCGCGCCCCGACGCCGGCCCTGTCGAACGCGGCCCGCCCGAACCACTGGGAGATGTGCTCCGGCTCGGTGACCGCGGACCACACCTTCTCGATGGGGGCGGCGATCCGGATGGTGCGCCGCACGGTGAACTCGCCCTCGTCGATGACGGATGGCTGGTTGTTGGTCATGCTCACAATGATCGTTCCTTTCGATGGGTTTCTGCGACTACTGAGTTGCAGAAAATTCGAATGCGGTGCATAGCCACCGGCTTCAGGAGGCTGGTCGCCCCATGACGTGGCTGAGCATCATCCGCTGTCTTGTTATCTGCAACTAGATGATTGCAGACCAACAAGACAGATGCAACCTTTCGGCTGCAGATAAGACGACCGTGACGGGAGCCACACGATCGTCGAGCTTGGAACTATGTGGAGTGTCAGAGGCCGGCGGGATACTCGGGGAGGATCTGAAGGAATGGACACATGACCACTCAACCCACACCAGTCGACCCCCCGCAGCTGCATCACAGCCCGGCCTTCGCCCACGGCATGATCGCTCCCGCTGGGCCGACGCTCTACGTCGGCGGGCAGAACGGAACAGACGGTGTCGGCGCTCTGCTTGACGGACTCGAAGCACAGACGGAGCAGGCCATGCGCAACGTGCTCGCCGTGCTCGCTGAGGCCGGGTCTGACCCCGAACATGTTGCCAAACTGACGATCTATCTCGCCGCCGGAGTCGACCCCGGCGCAGCCTACGCCGCGACCCGTTCGGTATGGGGCGATCACCGCACCGCCGTTACTGTCCTTGCTGTCACGCCAGCACGACCAGGCGCTCTCGTCGAGATCGAGGCAATAGCTACGCTCCCCTGACCATTGAGCAGTTCCGAAGAAGCCGCCCCTCGCGCTATTGCCGAGCGACTTCACGCTCTCATCAGAGCCAACGCGCCAGGTCTCCGAGGACCGAGTGTGCCAGCCCCCTTCCCTCCCAACCGATCCGTCGAACTCAGACGTACTGTTCGAAGCTGGTTAGATTGAGCCAGACGTCGCCGACGGAGACCGCGAAGGCGACTCCTCCTAGCAGATGGAGACACGATGAGCATGGCCATGAGGGACACCCTGTCGCCTGAGCTGCACGATGCCGACAGCCACGACCTGATCCGCGTGCAGGGCGCGCGAGAGAACAACCTCAAGGACATCAGCGTCGAGATCCCGAAACGTCGGCTGACGGTGTTCACCGGCGTCTCGGGCTCTGGCAAGAGCTCGCTGGTGTTCGGCACGATCGCCGCAGAGTCCCAGCGGATGATCAACGAGACGTATAGCGCTTTCTTGCAGGGCTTCATGGCGACACTGGCCCGCCCAGACGTCGATCGGTTGGAAGGACTGACCACGGCCATCATCGTCGACCAGGAGCGCATGGGTGCGAACTCCCGCTCCACGGTGGGCACCGCAACCGATGCCAATGCGATGCTGCGCATCCTCTTCAGTCGGCTCGGACAGCCCCACATCGGCTCGTCCCAGGCGTTCTCCTTCAATGTCGCCTCGATCAGCGGGGCGGGGGCGGTCTCGCTCGAGCGTGGCGGGAAAACCGTGAAGGAGCGGCGCAGCTTCACCATTACTGGCGGCATGTGCCCGCGCTGTGAAGGCATGGGCAACGTGAACGACATCGATCTCACCCAGCTCTACGACAATTCCAAGTCACTCGCCGAGGGGGCGCTCACCATCCCCGGCTACACCGCGGACGGCTGGGGGGTACGGATCTTCACGGGGTCCGGTTTCCTGGACCCGAACAAGCCGATCCGCGACTACACCAAGAAAGAACTCGACGACTTCCTGTACCGCGAGCCTGTCAAGGTGAAGGTGGGAGACATCAACCTGACCTACGAGGGGCTGATTCCCAAGCTCCAGAAGTCGATGCTCTCGAAGGATCGCGAGGCGATGCAGCCACACATCCGGGCCTTCGTGGACCGAGCGGTCACCTTCACCACCTGTCCAGAATGCGGGGGGACGCGACTCAGCGAGGCCGCACGCTCGTCGAAGATCTTGGGGCTCAGCATCGCCGACGCCTGCGCCATGCAGATCAGCGACCTGGCCGAATGGGTCCGCGGCCTCAACGAGCCGTCGGTTGCACCGCTGCTGACTGCGCTGCAGGAGACCCTGGACTCGTTCGTAAACATCGGGCTGGGCTATCTCTCCCTCGACCGGCCGGCGGGCACGCTGTCGGGCGGTGAGGCGCAGCGCACCAAGATGATCCGCCACCTCGGTTCCTCGCTCACGGACGTCACCTACGTCTTCGATGAGCCCACCATCGGGCTGCATCCGCATGACATCCAGCGGATGAACGAGCTGTTGCTGCGACTGCGGGACAAGGGCAACACCGTGCTCGTCGTGGAGCACAAGCCGGAGACGATCGCGATCGCCGACCACATCGTCGACCTCGGCCCCGGCGCCGGTACCGCGGGCGGCACCGTCTGCTTCGAGGGCACCGTCGACGGGCTGCGAACCAGCGGCACCCTGACCGGCCGGCATTTCGACGACCGGACCACTCTGAAGGAGACGGTGCGCACACGAACCGGTGCGTTGGAGATCCGCGGCGCGACGGCGAACAACCTGCGGAATGTCGACGTCGACATCCCGCTCGGCGTCCTCGTCGTCCTCACGGGCGTCGCCGGCTCCGGCAAGAGCTCGCTCGTACACGGGTCACTGAGCAATCAGCCGGGAGCCGGCGGCGAGGGTGTGGTGTCGATCGGCCAGGGGGCGATCCGCGGCTCGCGACGCAGCAACCCTGCGACGTACACCGGGCTGCTCGACCCGATCCGCAGTGCCTTTGCGAAGGCCAATGGTGTGAAGCCCGCGCTGTTCAGCGCCAACTCCGAGGGCGCCTGCCCCAACTGCAACGGCGCGGGAGTCATCTTCACCGATCTCGGGATGATGGCCAGCGTCGCCACCACCTGTGAGGTCTGCGAGGGCAAGCGGTTCCAGGCATCCGTGCTGGACTACCACCTCGGTGGCCGCGATATCAGCGAAGTGCTCGCGATGTCCGTGACCGAGGCCGAGGCGTTTTTCGGCGCCGGCGAGGCGCGTGCGCCCGCTGCCCACGCCATCCTCGACCGCCTCGCCGACGTCGGGCTCGGCTACCTCAGCCTCGGCCAGCCGCTCACCACCCTGTCCGGGGGCGAACGGCAGCGGCTGAAGCTCGCCACCCACATGGCCGAGAAGGGCGACGTCTACGTCCTCGACGAGCCGACGGCCGGCCTCCACCTCGCCGACGTCGAGCAGTTGCTCGGGCTGCTCGACCGGCTTGTCGACTCCGGCAAGTCGGTCATCGTCGTCGAGCACCACCAGGCGGTCATGGCGCACGCCGACTGGATCATCGACCTCGGTCCAGGAGCCGGCCACGACGGTGGCCGGGTCGTCTTCGAGGGGACACCCGCCGACCTCGTCGCCACCCGCTCCACCCTCACCGGCGAGTACCTCGCGGCTTACGTGGGCGCCTGACCGTCACGCTCGCGGGGAGGTCATGTCCGCCCGTTGCTGGGCCGCCTTCGCTTCCAGAACGCCACGTTCGGCCACGTTGCCGCACAGTTCGGCGGCGCGCAGGTACTCGTCGCGCGCCTCGACGCGACGACCGAGCCGCGCCAACATCTCCGCGCGCACGGCGGGAAGCAGGTGTGTCTGGTCGAGTCCGTCGCGCGCCGCGATCTCGTCCACGAGCTGCAGCCCGGATGCCGGACCGGACGCCATCGCGACGGCAACCGCCCGGTTGAGGTCGACGACAGGCGAGGGCGCAACCCGTCCAAGCGCCTCGTACAGCAGGACAATGCGGTTCCAATCGGTCTCGGCCACCGACGCGGCCACCGCATGACATTCGGCGATCGATGCCTGCAGGCCGTACGGTCCGAGCCCCCGTCCGGCGCCGACCGCACGCGCCAACGCCGCCCGACCGCGGCTGATCGCCGAACGGTCCCACCGGCGGCGGTCCTGGTCTTCCAGCAGTACGGGCTTGCCGTCCGCGTCGGTTCGTGCCGGGAACCGGGCCGCGGTCAGCTCCAGCAGCGCGAGAAGGCCGAACACCTCCGGCTCCGGCGCCAACCGAGCGAGCACGCGTGCCAGACGTCGCGCCTCCTGGGCAACGTCGGTCCTGATCCACGCGTCTCCGCTGGACGCAGAAGACCCCTCCGTAAAGATCAGGTAGACAACGCTCAGCACCGATCCCAGCCGCTCGGCGCGCTCCTGCGGCTCGGGAATCGAGAACCGCACCTGCGCGGCGGCAAGTGTTTTCTTCCCCCGGGTGATGCGAGCCTGCACCGTCGATACCGGCACGAGGAATGCCCTGGCGATCTCGTCGCTCGTCAGGCCGCCGACCACCCGGAGCGTGAGCGCGATCCGGGCCTCCTTCGAGAGCACCGGGTGACAGGCGATGAACATCAGCGCGAGGACATCGTCGTCGATGGCGTCTGGGTCGAACAGCAGGTCCGCGCCGGGCGTAGTGCCGTCCAGGTCTCGCGCGAGCAACGCATAACGCTCATCCCTGGCGGCGCGGCGGCGGAACGCGTCGATCGCTCGGCGGCGTCCGACCGTCAGCAACCAGGTACTCGGATTGTCCGGGACACCGCTGGTCGCCCACGCCACCAGTGCCTGGGCCAGCGCCTCCTGAGCGACGTCCTCGGCCAGAGCGAAGTCGTGGGTGTAACGGGCGAGCGCGCCGACGATACGAGCGGACTCGATCCTCCACACCGCCTCGACGGCGCGCCGCGCCTCGCTCACAACTGTCCGGTCTCCTCGCGCCAAGCGCGCTCCTTCTGGATCCACTCGTTGTCCTGGGGGAACTCGTCAATGGTGGGCACTCGGCGGATCTCGGCCTTGGAACCCTCCATATACGGGAGGCGTTTTGCCCATTCGACCGCCTCCTCTTTCGAGGCGACGTCGAGGAGGTAGTAGCCGTTGAACAGCTCCTTCGTCTCGCCATATGGGCCGTCCGTGACGACGGGCGTCTCGCCGGTGAAGTCCACCACGACCCCCTCCGACGCCGCTTCGAGCCCCTCCGCGGCCAGCAGGACGCCGGCACGAATGAGCTCGTCGTTGAATCGGCCCATCGCCTCGAGGATCTGGTCGAAGCCGAGACTCTCGAACTTCGCGAACGCCTCGTCGGTCGATCGCATGATCAGCATGTATTTGGCCATGATGTGCTCCTTGATCCGGAGGGTGTCCTTCGACCCTCTCACTTCTAGGTCGAACGAGCGAAGCGCAGATCGACACATCGAGGAAATCCTGCCCGACGATGCAGATACTCGCCGTGTCTCCGACAGCCGGACCACGCTTATCCGCGTCGTACCGTTCGACAACCGGCGAGCGACTCACTCTTCGCAACGGTCTCGTCGATAACACTAATAGTGTCAAAACGGAGAGAGGGCACTCAGCGCTGGGACGCGAGTTCCTTCAACGTCGCCTGGACGGGCGCGAACGCGACACGATCCAGCACCAGCTCGACCTCGGCGATGCGTCCGCCGCGCACGGTGACGAACTCCACGCAGACCACAGCGCCGACAGGGGTGTCGGTGACGAAGTCGTACACAACACAGGCCCGCTCCCCCGCAACAAAGATCTCGCGGATATCGTTGCGGATCAGAACGGGCAGCAGGCGACGGATCGCCTCGATCCACGCTCTCTTGTCGAGCCGGGTGCCAGAGAACGTGGCAACCAGGTGCTCGTCCAGGAGGGTGTCGAGTCGAGCGAGGTCGCTCGCGCCGACGGCTTCGATGTATGCGCGGGCGGTGGCCTCGCTGTCGGTAGCGGTCATGGGTTGATACATCCTCTCAATCGTTGCGGTCAACGTTAACGACAACTCGGCACATGTACAAGCAATGGTTTGTGCTATAACGTATTCATGCATGGACGAGGAGGGATGACGGCGGAGGCCCATGGCGAGCTCGACCAGGCGTTGAGGGCCCTGGCCGACGGAAACCGTCGCGCCATCCTGGGGGTGATCCGTAGCACGCCGCGCCCGGTTGGCGAAGTGGCCGCGGATGTGGGGCTCTCCCAACAGGCGACTTCGCATCACCTGAGGGTGCTGCGAACTGCCGGGCTTGTGACGGAGACGCGGGCAGGGGCGCGGCATCTCTTCGCGGTGAACAGCGACGGATTCTCGGCGGTGCGCTCGTACCTGGATGATTTCTGGCCGGCAAAGCTATCGGCCCTACGTGCCGCGGTGGAATCTCGGCGGAGCGGTGTCGATGGCTGAGTACAGCACTTCGATCGACATCCGCGCGACCCCGGAGGAGATCTTCGACTATTTGGTGACGGCCGAGGGCATGACCGCCTGGATGGGCGAGCATGCGATCCTCGAGCCGCACGTCGGCGGCGCGTTCCAGGTGAACATCGCCGGTTCGCCGATCCGCGGTCACTACCTCGAGGTCATCCGGCCGCACCTGGTCGTGGTGTCCTGGGGCCTGGCTGGCAGCGACGAATTCCCCGCTGGCACCTCGCGAGTCAGCTTCACTCTCAGCTCGACGGCGGAGGGCACCCGTGTCGACCTGCTGCATTCTGACCTTCCCGAACTCCGAGTTGCGGGGCATGTTGACGGGTGGGCGCACTTCCTGCCGCGGCTCGCGTCGGCGGCGGAGGGTCAACCGCTTCCCGCGGACCAATGGGTCCCACTCCCGCGGCGAGGCACCGCGTGACCGATCTGCCCAGCGCGCGTGATGCCGGCAACGACCTGCTGCATGCCCTCGGCGCGGCCTTTCCCGCGGAGCTCGGGGTGTCCTCGGACCGCATGTTCAATGGGCGCGGCCTCAAGACCCGTGGCAGATTCTTCGCCTTTGTGAACAGTGCTGGCCGACTGGCGGTCAAACTTTCCGAGGAGGATGTGCAAAAACTCGTCAGGGACGGCGATGCCGCCCCCGTCACAATGGGCAAGCGCACGATGCGGGAGTGGGTCAGCCTGCCGCAACCGCACGCCGACGATCACTCCAGCTGGTGGCGTGCGCTCGAGGCCGCCCGCATGTTCGCCGTCAACGCGGATGACGGTCTTCACCGATAGCGGCATGCGCCGTTGGGCCGCGGAATTGTTACGCCTCAGTCAGGGGTCGGCGCGGCACGGCGCGCTGCCGCAGCCTTCGCAAGCGCACCGAATTCTTCCTCACCGTAAGCGGTACCGGCGATACCCCAACCTCCCTCTGCGGCGACGGTCAGAATGACCCAGGTGCGTTCCGCCAGAGAGGGATCGCCGGCGATCGTGGCGACTATGTCGGTGGCCTCCTTCGTAATCTGCCTCTGACCCGCACGGTCGAGCGAGCCGGGCGGCGTGATGATCTGTACTCGCACCGAACGCGCCGACGATTGGGCGGCGGTCGACACGACAGGCAGGCGGTGGATGAAAGCCGCGGTGTTGTTGGTCTGAAACGGCACAGGACTGGCCACTCCCTCGGCGCGGAGAACCGCCCGAGTCAGCTCGCTACCGAGTTGCTCGTCGGTGTCGGGCGGGAAGATGTCAGCCGGGGCGTAAACGTCGATCATGGGCATGAGAACTCCTGGTGTGAAAGTATGACGATCTACATAGAACCTAACTATGCTGATCGTCATAGTCAAGGATCCTTCGTCCCGATCAGCGCGGGGCCACCGCGAACCGACGGCATACTGGGTCTCGTGAACCGCTCCCCCGTCACCTGGCCAGTCGCGGACGCTGCTGCCCGCTGTCCCTGCCAGAGCGGCGAGAGCTATGGCGCGTGTTGCGCGCCCGTGCACCTCGGAACGATCGCCGCGCCCACCGCCGAGCGGCTGATGCGCTCGCGATACTCCGCGTTCGTCGTCGGCGACGCTCGCTACCTGCTCGAGTCGTGGCATTCATCCACACGTCCGCCCGCGATCGAGCTCGATCCGGGGCTGCGCTGGTTAGGACTGGAGATCATGGCAACGGAGAACGGACGCATGCTGGACACGATCGGCACCGTCGAGTTCAGGGCCCGATACAGTCAGCGCGGCGCGGTCGGCGAACAGCACGAAAGGAGCCGTTTCGTACGGGAGTCTCGCCGCTGGTTTTATCTCGGCGCGGACTGAACCGTCCGCCAGGCGCGCCACTCACTCCAGGGCCCGCGCACAAACGATGCATAGTTCGGAGGCCGGACGCGCCTCCAGTCGCTCGATGCCAACCGGCTTCCCGCACCGTACGCAGATCCCGTAACTGCCGTCGTCGATCCGTTGCAACGCCGCATCGATCGCCAGACGCTGGCGAGAAATGTTCTCTTCGAGTCCCTGGATCCGAGACCAGTCCGACGAGAGCGTCGAACCCTCTGGATCGTGCTCGTCGTCGGCCGAGGCATCCGCTCTGGCCTGCCGCACGCCCTCCAGCTCGGCCTGAGTGATGCCGAACTGCGCATCGAGTTCGACCCTCCTCGCCAGCAATGCCCGCTCGAAGTGTGCGAACTGGACTCGATCCCACCGTGGCCCGCGCGTGCCCATCTCCACGGTCTTGCCTCGATTCGCCAACATGCCAGATCGCTCATGAGCCGGCTCACCAACTCTACGCACGGCCCGTCGGCATCGGTGGGATCTACAGGGATGAGACCACCCCGAAAACCCGCGATGAACGATTGTCACGAGCCCGTTATAAATCGCCAGTTTGAGGTTATGGTGGAGCCAGAGCATGTGGCTGTCGGCTCCTCACCTGTAGCCGGATTTGCAAACTAGGAAGGTCAAAGTGGACAATCTCGGTCTCATATTCCTCTCGGAGATAGTGGGGACGTTCCTGCTAGTTCTCCTCGGTACCGGCGTCGTTGCAAACGTCGCCCTCACGAAGACGAAGGGGTTCAACGGCGGGTTCCTGCTGGTCAACTTCGGCTGGGGCATCGCGGTCTTCGCCGGTGTTACGGCGGCGTACTACTCAGGCGCCCACCTCAACCCGGCAGTAACGATCGGCCTCGCGGTCAACGACCCCTCGAAGTACTCCATCGGCACCATACTGGTCTACCTGGCGGGCCAACTGATCGGCGCGTTCCTCGGCGCCGTCGGATGTTGGCTTGCCTACAAGCAGCACTTCGACGAAGAGCCCGATCCGGCCAACAAGCTCGGGGTCTTCTCCACCGGTCCTGCGATTCGCAGCTACGGCTGGAACCTCATCACCGAGGTCATCGGCACGTTCGTGCTGGTGTTCGTCGTGATCGCTTTCGGGCATCAACCGGGAACTGCCACCACCGGCTCCCCCGCCGGTCTGGCCGCCCTCGGCGCCCTCCCGGTCGCTCTGCTTGTCGTCGGTATCGGCGCATCTCTCGGTGGTCCGACCGGATATGCCATCAACCCGGCACGTGACCTCGGTCCGCGTATCGCCCACTTTGTCCTTCCGATCAAGGGCAAGGGTTCGAGCGACTGGTCATACTCCTGGGTGCCGGTCGTGGGGCCGCTGCTCGGTGGTGTGATCGCCGGCCTGCTCGCTCACCCCCTACTGCCGCTTCTCGCGAGCAAATAACGAACGGGCAGCCAATCCACATCGGGCTGGTTCAGATTCTGAACCAGCCCGATTTCTTTTATTTTTGAAATCGTTACATGGAGGTAACTCATGACTGACTACATCCTGTCCATCGACCAGGGCACGACGAGCACCCGCGCGATCATCTTCGACCATTCCGGGTCGATCGTCTCGAGCGGACAGCTCGAGCACGAGCAGATCTTCCCGAGGGCCGGCTGGGTGGAGCACAACCCCAAGGAGATCTGGGACAACACGCGCGAAGTGATCGGCCAGGCGCTGTCCAAGGCCAACATCACGCGGCACAACATCAAGGCCGTCGGCATCACCAACCAGCGCGAAACCGCCGTCGTCTGGGACAAGACGACCGGTGAGCCGGTCTACAACGCCATCGTGTGGCAAGACACCCGCACGCAGCCGATCGTCGACCGTCTCGCCGAGGGTGACGTGGAGCGGTTCAAGGCCAAGGTCGGGCTCCCCCTTGCCACCTACTTCTCCGGAACCAAGATCGTCTGGATCCTCGAGAACGTCGATGGTGCACGCGAGAAGGCCGAGCGCGGTGATCTGCTGTTCGGCACGACCGACAGCTGGGTCACCTGGAATCTCACCGGCGGTGTCGACGGCGGCGTACACATCACGGATGTCACCAATGCGTCCCGCACGCTGTTCATGGATTTGGAGACACTCCAGTGGGACGACGAGATCCTGAGCATCTTCGGCGTGCCCAAGTCGATGCTCCCCGAAATCAAGAGTTCCTCCGAGGTCTATGGGACGGTTTCGTCGTCGAGCCTTCTGCGCGAGGTCCCGATCGCCGGCATTCTGGGCGATCAGCAGGCGGCGACCTTCGGCCAGGCGGCGTTCGATACGGGCGAGTCGAAGAATACCTACGGCACCGGTAACTTCCTGATCTTCAACACGGGCGAAGAGATAGTCCACTCGAAGAACGGGTTGCTCACCACCCTCGGCTACAAGCTGGGCGATGCCAAGCCGCACTATGCGCTCGAGGGCTCAATAGCCGTGACCGGTTCGCTCATCCAGTGGCTCCGTGACAACATCGGTCTCATCGGCTCGGCGCCCGAGAGCGAAGATCTCGCCAAGACGGTCGAAGACAACGGCGGCGTCTACTTCGTGCCGGCATTCTCCGGGCTCTTCGCGCCGTATTGGCGTTCGGATGCCCGTGGAGCCCTCGTCGGCCTGACCAGGTACGTCAACAAGGGCCACATCGCTCGCGCCGCGCTCGAGGCAACTGCATTCCAGACTCGCGAGGTGCTGGATGCGGTCAACGCGGACTCCGGAGTGGATCTCACCGAGCTCAAGGTGGACGGCGGCATGATCGCAAACAATACCCTCATGCAGTTCCAGGCCGACATCCTCGGTGTCCCGGTCGTCCGGCCGGTGGTCGCCGAGACGACCGCGCTCGGCGCCGCCTATGCCGCGGGTCTCGCGGTCGGTTTCTGGGCGAACCTCGACGAGTTGCGCGCCAACTGGCAGGAGGACAGCCGCTGGACTCCGAACATGGACCCGGAAGAACGCGAGCGTCAGCTTCGCCTCTGGAAGAAGGCCGTCACCAAGACCTTCGACTGGGTGGATG
This sequence comes from Microbacteriaceae bacterium, assembly GCA_025465035.1. Taxonomy (GTDB): domain Bacteria; phylum Actinomycetota; class Actinomycetes; order Actinomycetales; family Microbacteriaceae; genus Lacisediminihabitans. Next base: position 16,105 of record JAODMH010000178.1, read on the forward strand.
ACGACGTGAAGTAGCCGCATTGCGAGGGTGCCCCGTCGGATCGATCCGGCGGGGCATTGCACGTTAGGCCGCGGTGGCCGCCACCCACTCGTCGAGCTTGGCGGTGGCGGCGCCGGAGTCGACCACGTCAGCCACCGTCACGAGACGTGCCGCTATCCGCTCGACGAAGGGCTGCAGCACGAGCTCGGGGTCCCTCGCGAGATCGAACGCGACCATACCGGCGGCCGCGTTGAGCAGCACGACGTCGCGCTCCGGCCCCGGTGTGCCGTCGAGCACTGAGCGGATGACCACCGCGTTGTGCTCGGGCGACGACCCGAGAAGGGCCTCGATCCGCGCCCGGGGAATACCGAGATCCAACGGGTCGAGGTCGTGCTCGGTGACCGCTCCCCGCGAGACCTCCCAGACATGACTGTGTCCCGTTGTCGTCAGCTTGTCGATGCCATCGTCGCCGCGATAGACAAGGGCCGTCGCCCCCCTGGTCTGAAACACCCCGACGACGAGCGGGACCCGGTCCAGGCTCGCGACTCCGACGGCCGAGGCCTCCGGACGTGCCGGATTGCAGAGCGGACCCAGGATATTGAACAGTGTCGAGATGCCGAGGTCTTTGCGGGCGGGGCCGGCGTGACGGAATCCAGGATGAAACATCGAGGCGTTCGCAAAGGTGATGCCGACCCGTTCGAGTACGGCGGCAACCCGCTCGGGAGGGATTGTGATGTCGATACCGAGCGCGGAGAGCACATCCGAGGCGCCAGAGGCCGAACTCGCCCCACGATTCCCGTGTTTGACCACCGGAACGCCGGCGGCCGCCGCGATGACCGACGCGACGGACGAGATATTGAGGACGGCCCCGTAGGGATCCCCGCCGGTGCCGACGATATCGAGCACCATCGAATCCACGTCGAGTGTCAGCGAACTGCTCAGAACGGCGTCGCGGAAACCGACGATCTCGTCGACGGTCTCCCCCTTGATGCGCAGAGCGACGAGTAGACCGCCCAGTTGTGCGGGGCTCGCTTCTCCCGCCATCACGCGCTCCATCGCCCACGTGGCCTCGCTGATCGAGAGATCGGATCCCTCGACGAGACTGCCGAGGATGCGGGGCCAACTGAGATCGGAAGACATAGATGCGATCCTAGCTATTTGACCGAACTGCCCGAGCGAATGAGAAACCTTGCCCGGGATATCGGCCATAATGGACAAGTGACCAGCACCTCTCTTTCGCAATCAGTCGGGGCTCCCGTCGTCAATCGCCCCAGCGTGGTTGCTGTCGGAACGATCGTCTGGCTCGGTAGCGAAGTCATGTTCTTCGCCGGCCTATTCGCGATTTACTTCACGCTCCGGTCGACGTCCCCTGGTCTGTGGGCAGCCGAGGCTTCGAAACTCAATGTTCCCTATGCGCTCGCCAACACCATCGTCTTGGTCGCGTCATCCTTCACCGCCCAGTTCGGCGTCTTCGCGGCAGAGCGGCTGCAGAAGCGGCGCACCGGGTGGTCACCGGCGAAGTGGGGCATGGTCGAATGGTTCTTCGCGAGCTATGCCCTTGGTGCGGTGTTCGTCACCGGCCAGATCTTCGAGTACGCCAACCTGGTGAGCGAGCATGTCACGCTGCAGTCCAATTCGTACGGCTCGGCGTTCTACCTGACCACCGGATTCCACGCGCTCCACGTGACCTGCGGGCTCATTGCGATGCTGCTCATCATCGGTCGCGCCTACGGCGTCAACAACTTTGGACACAAGGAAGCGACCAGCACGATCGTCGTCTCGTACTACTGGCACTTCGTCGACGTCGTATGGATCGGGTTGTTCCTGGTCATCTACGTCCTCAAATAGCCGCTCCTACAGGAACCAGGGGAACCACTTCAGCATGGCGAAGAATTCACGCATGACGGCCCGTCGCAGCCGACCGGTCGGTCGCCGTCACCCGCTGGCCACGATTGCTCTCATCGTGATCGGCTTGGTCTCGACGGGGGGCGCCTATGCACTCTTCAGCAGCACGGCATCCGCGGAGACGACCTCGGCTCACACTCAGGCGTCCGCCGAGGAGGGCAAGAAACTCTTCGCCTCGAACTGCGCCACCTGTCACGGCCTGAGCGCCGAGGGTGTCAACGGCGTCGGGCCGAGCCTCTACGGCGTCGGTGCGGCATCGGTCAGCTTCCAGGTCGGAACCGGGCGGATGCCGCTGGCCAACCAGGGACCGCAGGCGGAACAGAAACCGGTTCAGTTCACCGATGCGCAGGTGCAGTCGCTCGCCGACTATGTCGCCTCCCTCTCCCCCGGCCCGGGAATCCCCGACCAGAAATATCTTCAGGGCAACGGCAACGCCGCGACCGGAGCCGAACTGTTCCGGATCAACTGCGCCATGTGCCACAACGTGGCGGGCGCCGGCGGTGCGCTCACCGAGGGTAAGTTCGCGCCAGCACTGAGCGGCGTCCTGCCCGCCCACGTCTACGAGGCGATGGTCACCGGACCGCAGAACATGCCGGTGTTCAACGACAAGAACCTCACGCCGACCCAAAAGGCCGACATCATCACGTACCTCAAGTACCTGGACAAGAACCCCTCTCCCGGCGGATTCGACCTGGGCAATCTCGGACCCGTGGCGGAAGGCCTATTCATTTGGATCTTCGGCCTCGGCGCCGTGGTCGGCGTGACCATCTGGATCGCCGCCAAGGCTAACTAGCTCGCAGCACGAAATACCGCACCAACCGAAGGGAAGAGAATGGCACAGCATGACGACGGTGGCGATAACGCCGCTGCCGGCTCGGCCGTAGTGAAGAGCGAGCCGCCCCAGGCCTCGCGCGGAACGGCTGTCATTGCCTCCGATGCCTTCGAGAATCCGGGGTTGCCGCCGCACCGGCTGCGCGTCACTGACATCGACCCGCAAAAGGACCGCACCGCGGAGCGCCGGGTCTACACGCTCTTCTACCTGTCGATCGTCGGCAGCATCCTCGCGGTCGCGTTCTACGTCGCCTTCCCGATCATCCCCGGAGACACAGCTTCGGTTCGCCTCAATACCCTTCTGCTCGGTCTCGCCATAGCGCTCGGCCTGCTCAGCCTCGGCGTCGGGGCCATCTACTGGTCGAAGAACCTGATGCGCGGCGACGAACTCTCCGAGGATCGCCACCTGACCCGGGGCTCCGAAGAGACACGCGCCCGTTCGATCGAGATCTTCAAGGAGGGCAATCAGGAATCCGGATTCGGCAGGCGTACCCTGATCCGCAACAGTCTCCTGGGCGCCCTGGTCGCATTCCCGCTGCCCGGCATCGTGCTCTTCCGCGATCTGGCGCCGGCCGCCGACCCGGTCAAGCAGCTCGAGCACACGATGTGGGCCAAGGGCATGAGACTCACCCACGACCCGTCCGGCACCCCGATCAAGGCATCGGATGTCACGATCGGTTCTGTCTTCCACGTCATCCCCGAGGGGCTCAACAGCAAGGCAGACCGTCTCGAGGAGAAGGCAAAGGCCGCCGTGCTCCTCATGCGCCTCAAGCCGGAAGATCTGCACGTCTCTTCCGGCCGCGAGACCTGGAACTACAACGGCATCGTCGCCTACTCCAAGATCTGCACCCATGTCGGATGCCCCGTGGCACTCTACGAGCAGCAGACACATCACCTGCTCTGCCCGTGCCATTCCTCGACCTTTGACGTCACCAACGAGTGCGAGGTCATTTTCGGCCCGGCGAAGCGCCCGCTGCCGCAACTGCCCATCGCCATCGATTCCGAGGGCTACCTGGTCGCGCAGAGCGACTTTCACGAGCCAGTCGGCCCAAGTTTCTGGGAGCGCACATGACCGTCTCAGCCACCACTACGACAGAGCCTCAAACAGAGTTGCTTGCTCCGACCCCCGGTGCGCGTTTCACGGGAGCCGCGGCGAACTACATCGACGAGCGCACCGGCATCTCGGCGCTCGTCAAGGAACTGGGTCGCAAGATCTTCCCCGACCACTGGTCGTTCATGCTCGGCGAGGTCGCCCTCTACAGCTTCATCACCATCCTGCTGTCCGGCACCTTCCTGACGTTCTTCTTCCAGCCCTCGATGGCTGAGGTCATCTATCACGGCTCCTACGTCCCGCTCAAGGGGATCCAGATGTCGGCGGCGTATTCGTCGACGCTCAACATCTCCTTCGACATCCGTGGCGGCCTCCTATTCCGTCAGATTCATCACTGGGCGGCCCTGCTCTTCATCGCCGCCATCGGACTGCACATGCTTCGGGTGTACTTCACCGGTGCGTTCCGCAAGCCGCGAGAACTGAACTGGGTCATCGGTTTCGTCATGTTCATCCTCGCGATGGCAGAGGGTTTCACCGGCTACTCGCTTCCCGACGACCTGCTCTCCGGTAACGGTCTCCGCATCATCGACGGCCTGGTCAAGGGCATCCCGTTCATCGGGACCTGGACCTCGTACCTCCTCTTCGGCGGGGAATTCCCCGGAACCAAGGTCGTGGCGATGTTCTACTCTGTCCACATCCTGCTGCTTCCGGCGATTTTGGTCGCGGCGCTCGGTGTTCACCTGTTGCTCATGGTGGTCAATAAGCACACCCAATTCGCGGGTCCCGGTCGCACGAACGATAACGTCGTCGGCGTGCCGATCCTCCCCGTGTTCGCTGCCAAGGCAGGCGGATTCTTCTTCGTCGTCTTCGGCGTCATCGTGCTGATCGCGTCGCTCTTCACAATCAACCCCATCTGGACCTACGGGCCGTATGACCCCTCCCCCGTCTCCGCCGGCACCCAGCCCGACTGGTACATCGGTTTTGCGGATGGCGCGCTCCGCCTGGTTCCACCGGGCTGGGAGTTCGTCTGGCTGGGCCACACCTGGTCGTTCAACATCATCGTCGTGATTCTGGTGCTTCCGA
>JAODMH010000181.1 GCA_025465035.1 Microbacteriaceae bacterium
GTGGCTGCCGCTTCGCTCGGTCAGGATGAATCGCTTCATCTTCGGGTTCCAACGGCGGGTCTGGTGTCCGAAGTGAACGCCGCTGTCGAGCAGCTGGCGGATGGTGACGACGGCCATGGCCGATTCCTTGTCCGCGTCGTGCGCCCGGTTTTTCGGGGCAAGGCACAACGCTATTTCAGTTTGTTATGACCGCCGGTCGGCGACCAATCCTGGTGCCCGGCACACATCCGCCCCGCCCATTTTCATGAGGCAGGGACCGAGTGGATGTGGTGGCCGCGTTCCTGGGAACGCTCTGGGCACGCGTAGTCACCCCGCGCGAGCGAGGTGCTGGAACGAGTGTAGCACCGAGGGGTCGTTCCCTCCCTCCTCCACCGAGCTGCGCTACCGACGGTGCACGCGAAAGTCCACTCCCGCCCGCGGTGCGCACACGAACGGTTCATCCTGTTCTCGTGTCGTCCCCGCTCGCAACCGTCAGACCTCCCCGGCTTACTGGCCTGTCGATCCTGTTCGCGCTGCTGATGGTGCTGGTCTCCCCCGCATCACCCCCGGCGCAGTCAGCGGCGGGGGCGGCCGCATCGTGGCAGTGGCCCATCGACCCCCCGCATCAGATAGTGAACCCGTTCGTCGCGCCCGCGACCAAGTATTCCGCCGGGCATCGCGGCATCGATATCGCCGCTGCTGTCGGCTCGCCCGTGCTGGCGCCCGCCGATGGGGTAGTCAGCTTCGCCGGGTTCGTCGTCGACCGTCCCGTGCTCTCGATCCGGCATCCGGGCGGCCTGGTCTCGAGCTACGAGCCCGTCAGCACCGCGCTACGCGATGGTGCTACCGTCCACCGCGGCCAGACGATCGGCGCGGTGACGATCGGCGCGGTGGCGGCCCACTGCACGGCGTCCTGCCTGCACCTCGGGGTGCGGCTCGACGGGGAGTATGTCTCTCCGCTCAACTATCTGGGCGGCATCCCTCACTCGGTGCTGCTGCCGACGGCTGGTCCGGACGGTTTCTGCGGCAGTTTGTCGCGTTTGCCACCGCGCGACCGGGCGCAGACGCGACAAACGGGCGCAGAACTCGTGCTTGCCCCTGGCTACGCCCGCGGATGCGCCGCGCGGTAGCTCTCCTTGAGCCGTTCCGTCGAGACATGCGTGTAGATCTGGGTGGTGCCGAGGCTCGCGTGACCGAGCATTTCCTGCACCGCGCGCAGGTCCGCCCCGCCATCGAGCAGGTGAGTCGCCGCTGTGTGACGCAGGGTGTGCGGGCCGGCCGGTCCGCTCCCCGGAACGGCCTCGAGCAGCGCCGAGACGAGCCCGTAGACACTGCGCGTTCCGAGCCGGCCGCCGCGAGGACCGACGAACATGGCACGCGTCGTCTCCCTCGACTCCTCGACCAGGCGGGGCCGGGCCAGCTTGAGATAGCGCACGACGGCCTCCTTGGCCGGCACACCGAAGGGAACCACTCGCTCCTTCGAGCCCTTGCCGACCACGCGCACCGTCAGACGCCCGAGGTCGACGCTCTCCAGGTCGAGGCTGGTGACCTCGCTCACCCGGAGGGCCGAGGCGTAGAGCAACTCGATGACCGCGAGGTCCCGCAGAGCGTCTGCATCCCCGGTCGCCGCTCGCGCAGCGAGTCCGGAGAGGATGCCGTCGATTTGGGCGCGGGTGAGGACTCGCGGAAGGTGTCGGTCCGGTTTCGGTGCCTTAAGCCGCACCGCGGCATCCACCGTCACCGCGCCGGTTCTCGCCAGCCAGGAGGTGAGGCTCCGGGACGCCGCGGAGCGACGTGCCAAGGTCGACTTCGCCAGGCCCGCCTGCGAGCCATGCCAGAGCCAGTCCCGCAGCAGGTCGAGAGACAGATCTTCGGCTCGATCGATGTCCCGGGCCCGGGCGAACTCGGCGAGTTGGCTCAGATCGGAGCGATATGACCGAACGGTGTGCGCGCTGAAACCGCGCTCGGCGGAGAGATACCCCGCGAAGTCGGCGACGGCCCGTTCAAGCTGCACACCTCCATGGTCGCGCACCTCGGCCGCAGAAGGCGGAGGCGCAGCGCATGAACTCAGTCCGCCGCCCCCATCGCCTCGACCTCAGCCATGGTAACCGTGGATGCCTTGCTTGAGAATACCTCGAGACGCAGCTCTGGGGTCATCGCCTCCATTCCGTGCAGAAAGGCGTCGCCGAATCGGGAGGTCTCCGCGAATTCCCCGATCGGTACCACGGAATGCACGATCTGGTCGGCGTACACGTGAACGAGATTGAATGCCTGCGAACCGTCGACGCCCGAGAGCGTGTGGACGGGAGCGCTGAGGTCCATCGTGTAGCAGGTTGCCGCGGCGACCGAGACCGGCACGCCGGCGAAAAGGCTGTGGGTTGTGTAGTGCAGGTGCCCGGCGAGAATGCCACGCACATCCGTCCCACCGACCACCTCCGCGAGGCGCTCCTGGCCCCGCAGCTCGAGCAGCGCCATCAGCTCGAGGGGTGTCGGAATCGGCGGATGATGCATGGCGAGCAGTGTGCCGTGCGGGGCGGGAGTGCTGAGCACCTCCGCGAGCCAGTCCAGCTGCGCATCGGTCAGGTCGCCGTGGTGATAACCGGGAACCGTGCTGTCGAATGCGATGATGCGCAACCCGGCGACATCGTAAACGCGATCCTGCGGCTCGGTCGTTCCCGCTTCATCGAGTAGTCCGGTGGCGAATTGAAAGCGTTCGTCGTGGTTCCCCATGACCCAGATGATCTGGGCGCCAATGCGGGCAGCCACCGGCTCGACGATCTCACGTAGTCGTCGGTAGGCGTCTGGCTCGGCCAGGTCCGTGAGGTCGCCGGTGAAGACGATCGCCTCGGGCCTGGTCCCCGATCGCTCCAGTTGCTCGAGGGCCCGCAGCAGATTGTCGTGCGTGGCCAGCCTGCCGTAGAGCGGGCGATCGCCACCAAGGAAGTGGGTATCGCTGAGATGCGCGATGACGTGGGCCGGAGCCGGATACTGTCCGAATTGAGTCACCCCACCACCCTACGGGCGCGGCGTCCGCTCGGTCCGACGAATCCACCCCCTCTCTCGCTCGACCACGGCTCCGTCCAGCTCCAGCAGGCCGAGAGTGGATTGCGCGTCGCTCACGGAGAGTCCGGACCGTGCAGCGATGTCGGCGGTGGCTCTGGGCGCCCGGGTACTGAGTGCGTCGAGCACTCTGACCTGGGTACTCGACGGCAATGGGACCGACTCAGGTTCCGCCGCCACCCCAAGAGGATGAAGCGCGGCCATCTCGTCGGCGTTGGTAACGCAAACCGCATCGAATTCCTGGATGAGCCGGTGGCATCCGGCCGATGCCGCGCTGGTCACCGGACCGGGAACCGCGCCTAGCGGGCGGCCGAGTGTCGCCGCGTGCCCCGCAGTGTTCAGCGATCCCGACCGCCGGCCGGCCTCCAGCACGATAGTCGCTCCGCTCGCCGCGGCGATGAGTCTGTTCCGTTGCAGAAATCTCCACCTGGTAGGCGCGGAACCGCAGGGAAGCTCCGACACGACCGCTCCCGCGGCGACGATCCGGGTGAGGAGTTCATCGTGCCCACTGGGATAGAAGCGGTCGACTCCGCCCGCGAGAAAGGCCACGGTCTGGCCGGAACTCGCCAGCGCCGCTCGGTGCGCCATCCCGTCGATTCCGTACGCCGCTCCTGACACGATCGCGTAACCCCTGTCGACGAGCCCCGCGGATGCTTCCATCGTCACGTGCTCCCCGTAGCCGGTGGCGGCGCGGGCGCCGACGAGTGCGATGGAACGATCCAGTGCCGTAATGGCCGACTCGTTTCCGCGGATCCAGAGAGCGAGCGGGGCATGCGGGCCGAGATCGTCGAGGGCAACCGGCCACGGTAGATCGGCAGGCACGAGAAGCCTGACGGAGAATCGGGCCGCCTGCTGCAACGCGGTCACAGCGGCGGCGGACGTCATGCGTGGACGCCAGCGCGCCACCGCGGCCTCGATGTCGTCGAGCGAGACGTCGCCTCCGCGCGCAACCACGGATTCGCAGATGGCCTCGCTCGCCAGCCCTTCGACCAGCGACGCCAGCGCGCTACTGGCCCCCAGGGCCGCGACGAGCTCTCCCGCCATCCTGTCGCCGGGTTCTGCGATACCTGTCCAGCTCGCTCTGGCGAAGCGATCTTCGATCTGCTCGGTCGACAGGCCATCGCCCGCCACGACGCGCACGAGCGGCGCCACGACTTTCTCATCCAGCCCGAAGAGAGTCATGAGAGTGCCTTTCTGAGGTAGAGAGCTCGGCCGAGATGGTCGGCCGACGGGCGTGCTTCGCCGGCCAAATCCGCGATGGTCCAGGCCAGTCGCAGAACACGGTCATAGCCGCGCATGGTGAGACCGCCTCGCTCGAGCGCTCGATCGATGGCCGCGGTGGTCGACGGCGGCAGCCGGGCCTCCTGGCCTCGCAACCACGACCCTGGCACCTGGGAGTTGAGAGCCCACGGGGTGTGCGCGAGGCGCTCGCCGGTGACCAGTCGTGCCCTGGTCACTCGGTCGCGCGCCTGTGCCGTGCTCAATCTGGACCCGTCGTCCATCAGTCTGAGCCTGGCCGCCGTGACACGGGAGACCCGCAGTTGGATGTCGATGCGGTCGAGCAGGGGACCAGATAGGCGAGCGAGATACCGCCGCCGCGCATGCGGAGGACACACGCACTCCGAGTCCTGCGCACCGTACTGGCCACAGGGGCAGGGATTCGCCGCCAGAACCAGTTGAAACCGTGCCGGAAAGTGTGCCACCGCGTTCGCCCGATGAATACTGATGACGCCGGATTCGAGCGGCTGGCGCAGAGCGTCGAGTGCGGCAGGCTGAAATTCAGGGGCTTCATCCAGGAAGAGCACCCCGTGCGAGGCGCGCGCCGCGGCCCCCGGCCTGATCACGCTGCTGCCACCACCGACGAGCGAAGCCGCGCTGGCGGTGTGGTGCGGCGATTCGAGCGGAGGACGGGTCGCCAGTGCTGAGCCGACCGGCAAGCCGGCGAGCGAGCGGATCGAACTGACCTCGAGAGCCGCCCGCGAAGTGAGGTCGGGAAGCAGACCGGGAAGCCTCGCGGCGAGCATGGTCTTTCCCGCTCCAGGCGGGCCCAGCAGGAACATGTGATGCCCACCAGCGGCAGCGACGATCATGGCTTCAATCGCGTCATCGTTGCCGACGATCTCCGCGAGGTCGAGATCTTCGTCGTTCGCGGCGGGTGGGCTGGGTACCGTGAGCGGTTCGACCGGGACGGGCTCGAATTCGGCACCGTGCCAGATCGCTGCATCGCGGAGTGAGGCGACGGCCACCACTCGGATGCCCGGCACGAGGCTCGCCTCGTCCGCGTTGCCGCTCGGGACCATCACCACGGCCGCACCAGCACGCGCGGCCGCCAATACAGCAGGCAGGATGCCAGCAATCGGACGCAACCGGCCGTCGAGTCCCAGCTCCCCCAGATGCACAACGCCGGCGACCGATTCGACCCCCACGATCTTCGCTGCCGCAAGTGCGGCCATCGCGATCGCCAGGTCGAACCCAGAACCGTGCTTCGGAAGTGCAGCCGGTGAAAGATTGACGGTGATCTTGCGGTTCGGGAGCCCGCATCCGGAATTCGTCGCCGCGGCGCGAACCCTGTCGCGTGCCTCGTTCAGCGCTGTATCTGGCAGGCCGATGAGGACGAAGGCCGGCAGGTTGCTCGAGATATCGGCTTCAACCTCGACGAGCGCACCGCTGAGGCCGAGCAGCGATACCGCGGTCGTGCGGCCGATCGGCATCAGAACACCCGCCGCAGATGCTCGACCTGCGGCTGACCGACGGGAGGCGCGATGACGGCGATCGCGTCGATGCGAATACTGTCGTGATTGCCGGGATGCACCTCGCACCAGGCGGCGGCGAGCCGTCTCAATCGCGCCAGCTTCGGCGCGGTGATGGCCTCGAGCGGATGCCCGAAGGCGAGACTCGAGCGGGTCTTGACCTCGATGAAGACCGTCTCATCACCGTCCGTCGCGACGATGTCGATCTCACCCTGCTGGCAACGCCAGTTCCGGTCAATGAGGAGATACCCGGCAGCCGTCAGAGCAGCCGCGGCGACATCCTCACCCCGTCTGCCCAGTTCGTCTTTCGCGGCCATGACCACCTCCGACTAGGAGGATGGCGCACGGCAGGAGATCGATGAGTGGTGCGGCTCAGAACGGTGGGAGAACCCGCCGCGCCGCGGATGGGGAGGAGCGGTTACTCGTCGAGCGCCAGTTCCTTGGGCAACTCGAGTTCCTTGGCGGAGAGCTCCTCGACGTTGACGTCTTTGAAGGTGAGCACACGAACCGACTTCACGAATCGGTCTGACCGGTACACGTCCCAGACCCAGACATCGTTCATGGTGAGCTCGAAATAGAAGTCATGCTCCGTGTCCTGGCGCACGAGTTCGACCTCATTGGCCAGATAGAAACGGCGTTCGGTCTCGACCACGTAGCGGAACTGGGACACGACATCCCGATACTCGCGGTACAGGGCAAGCTCGACCTCACGGTCGTAGTCTTCGAACTCGTCTTCTTCCATGCTCAGACGATTCTAGCGCTGTGGAGCCTCGAGCATCGCGAAGCGAACATTGGTCTCAGCGTCCACTGCGCCTGTGAACTCTGCCGACTCCGCCGCGTGCAACCAGGTGTGGCGGTGCAGGTCGGTCGGACCGAATTCGGCGATCGCCGCGAAGTGGCCCGTGCTGCCGTAGCCCTTGTTCGAAACCCAGCCATAACGCGGGTGGGTTTCGTGCGCATCGATCATGAGACGGTCGCGATGCACCTTCGCCACGACGGATGCCGCCGCCACCGAGGCGCAGTCGCGGTCCGCTTTGATGCGTGTCCGGAGGGGCAACGGCGACTGCAGGGCGGGGGTCAGCCAGTCGAAACTGCCGTCGAGCAGGATCACGGAGTCGCGGATGTCGACTCCGACCTCGTGCAGCTTCGTGAGAGCACGCTTACCCGCGAGCCCGAGCGCGACCATGATCCCTACCGTGTCGACCTCGAGCGCCGAGGCGAGCCCGACGGCGGTGTGACGCCCCCACCGGGCGGCCAGGGGCGCCAACTCCTCCCGCCGCTTCTCGCTCAGCAGCTTCGAATCCCGCAGGCCGACCGGCATCGGACCGACTGTCGCATCCACGACACAGAGACCGACGGCGACGGGGCCGGCGATGGCACCGCGCCCCACTTCGTCGCATCCGATGACGTATCGCGCTCCTTCGCTGTGAAGGAGCTTCTCGAATTCGAGGGTGGGATCGACGGGAGCCATCTACCTGGCGCCGCTCACTCCGCCGAAGACCGTCGGATAGTTGTCGAGCCAATTCCAATGGCTCGACGGCCAACTGATCACGAATGCCCGGCCCACGACGTCGTCCATCGGAACGAAGCCGTTGCTCGGAGTGCTCCTGTTGTATCGCGAGTCCTTCGAGTCGTAGCGGTTATCGCCCATGACCCAGAGGCTGTTCTTCGGCACGGTGACGGAGAAATCGTCGCCGGATGCCTTGGTGACTCCGGCCGGAAGTTTCAGATATGGCTCGACCAGCGGGATGCCGTTGACGGTCATCTGGCCGAAGGCGTTGCAGCAGGCGACCCTGTCCCCAGGGAGGCCGATCACGCGCTTGATGAGGTGGTCGTTGCTGTCCGGAGCGCTGAGGCCGACGACGGAGAGCACCCAGTCGACTCCCGCCGCGAAGGGATTCTGCTGCACGGGCACTGTCGGTGGCAGCCATCCGCCCGGATCCTTGAAGACGACGACATCGCCATGCTGTACCGCGACCAACTTCGGGACCAGTTCGTTGACGATGATGCGGTCGTTGATCTGGAGAGTGTTCTCCATCGATCCGGAGGGGATGTAGAACGACCGGATCAGAAAGGCCTTGATACCGACCGAGATGATGATGGCCGCGACGAAGATCAACACGATGTCGCGGATGAAAAGTTTGACGCCCCGGTTCTTGCGGCGCTGCGTTTCGGCTACGTCCGGTGTCGACGTAGCCGGATCGATTTCTGTCATTAAACCCCTGAGCTCCCCATCATTTTAGGTGATGGGGAGCTCGGAGAAAGCTGCGGGTAGAGCGGCGCGTCTAGTGCGCTTCGCGCTTTTCCTTGATCTTCGCCTTCTTCCCGCGCAGGTTGCGCAGGTAGTAGAGCTTGGCGCGACGGACGTCACCGCGGGTGACGACCTCGATGTGATCAATGACCGGGGAGTGCACCGGGAAGGTGCGCTCGACGCCGACCTGGAAGCTGACCTTGCGCACGCAGAAGGTTTCGCGCACGCCCTCGCCGGAACGGCCGATGACGACCCCCTGGAAGACCTGGATACGAGAGCGGGTGCCCTCGACGATGTTCACGTGAACCTTCACGTTGTCTCCGGCACGGAAGTCCGGGATGTCGGAGCGGAGTGAGGCCGCATCGACGGCG